>CAZDIS010000075.1:0-12254 GCA_964505585.1 uncultured Pelolinea sp.
GTATAAGCTCAAGACGGCGCCCATCGATTCTCCACCAACCAGCACAATTTCACATTTTTCACGCAATTTGAGATATGCATCCCTTACGCAATTGGTCCAATCAGAATATTTTTTCGTATTCAGATCCGCTGGTGTTGTTCCATGCCCCGGTAATAACGGTGCCGAAACACAGTATCCTTTCAGTATGAAATATTCAGCTAATTGCCTTACCTCAACCGTCGTAGCGGTAAATCCATGAATAAGCAATACGCCGATACTTTTATTTCCGGGAACAAACAGAGACTCCCCTGATAATTGGGGGTTTTGGAAAGTTTCTTTAATCTCGTATGCCATTACTCACACCTGTAATTGATTAAATATATGCGTTGCGTAAGGTAAAATAGCAATTCTTGCAGTGTTTGGCAATCGCTGGGCAGCTAATCCTATTGCTTGATGCATATTATTTGCTAATTTTAGAACAGATTTCACCACACGTTGATTTTGGTAATCTGAAACGAGAATGAGATGGTGATTTAGTGCCTGTAGTGCCAATTGGAATGCTTTATGCGGACCAATAGAGAATTGACTTTTATTAAAAACATCAATAATTTCCTCCGGCGAGCTTTTTCCTCCAATGAATTTTTCAAAACTCTTGCTTCCAAGACCTTCTCTGCATTCAGCTGCAAGGATTATCATCCCGTTGCGCTTGAGAAATGTGCAGGCGTGAGTGATTGCTTTTTGCGCCTGGTAAAGATTGATATCTTTTGGATAGCCTCCTGGGGAGCAGATAACAAGGTCATATGTGTTTTCTATCTTAATTCGGCAGAGGTTATTTGATAACGCAATCCCTTCTTGCATCACTTTTTCAGGTGTATCCAACAACGCGTTGATTATCTTTTTTTGATCATCTAATACAACATTGAACACAAGATCAATTCCTAAGGTTTTGCCAATTTGCTCGACATCCATTCGCATCGGGTTAGTCTCATAGGTTCCGATCGTAGCGTGCTGGTCAGTAAGCATTTTATGGTTAATTTCAATCGTTTTCCTGCCCCCAAGACCTATAACTGCAGATTTAACCCCTCCAGAATACCCCATAAAATGGTGTGGTTCGATTTGGCCAGTAAGAATTTTGAAATCTGATTCGTAGAATTCTTTATTTATATAGATGGGCGTGCCAGAATCTGATTCTCCCAGGAATTTCAACTGTTCAACCGCATCGCAATTATGAACTAATGTTCTATATTTATCAAATATTTGTGTGGAAATAATTTTCCGTAATTCTGATTTAGATAGTGACCGGTGGGTTCCTGCCGCTATGAAGAATGCAATATGTTTTCGATCTACGCCTTTAGCGATAATATTTTCTAACAGGGGAGGCAGCATGTGTGCATACGGAATAGGTCTGGTGGCGTCATTTAATACAATTGCAACGCGATCGCCTCTGCACAACTCGATATTATTAAATTTCTTTGATATCAGCGATGAGATATCACGTTTAGTTATTTTATTCTTTCTGCGACCTCCTGGCGCCAAAAAGAAGTCGGGTGGATAAAGAAAATACTCAGGGATTTCAAATTGTAGATTTCTTTTTCCGTAGGGGAGTGCGAACATTGGTTATTTAGATTTCCTTTCTGCAATTATATTTCGTTAATCGATCTCGTGCAATTCTTACGAACAAAGGGGAGGGGCTTGTATTCAGAAGGGAGTTATGTTATTATTATATAGCTTTCGATAAGTATTATTATAATAAACGTTAGATACCATGAAAATAACAGAATCATTTGAAAAATATCTTGAATCTTTGCAGTTATCCAGAAGTGAGAATACGCATCTGGCGTATTCAAATGGCATTAAATACTTACATATGACACTTCTGAGTCACGAAATAGATCCCGATCAAGATCCAGTTTCTCTCCTAAAAGAAGAAGTGATTACCTGGTTCGCGGCCGATCTTAAAGGATATGCCGCGGCTTCTGAACAACTGTACATCACGGCAGTCAAAGGATATTTCGAATACCTAGTGGCTGAAAATCTAATTGAAGTTAATTTGACAAAAATCAAACTATTAATTAAGCAACGAACCCGGAGGCCAGGAAAACGCCTGCCCCAATTTCCTGCCAATGATATTCGGGATATCATTAAATCGCTTGAAAATCAGGATCTGTCACATATAAAAGAGAAAAGAGTAAAACTACGCGCAATGAGAAACAATTCTTTCATTATTACACTGGCCGATACGGGCTTACGAGTCCACGAGGCGTGTAATTTACGGCGCGGCGATATTGATTGGCGTGAAGGTCGCGCGTTGGTTGTTGGCAAAGGAAATCGTCAGGCGGTTGTGCGTTTTTCCAGCCGCGCGCTTGCCGCATTAAAAAATTATCTGCGAGAAAGAAGCGAACTTGATGGATCCTCGGGACGGCAGTTGGGCTCACTTCCCCTTTTTGCGCGCCACGATAAAGGTGCTGGGAAAAAAGTATTACCAATCACGCCTACAACCGGAAGGAACATCGTCAGCAAACTTGTCGAAGAAATTCTTGGTGAAGAAGCTGTTGGAACGATCACCCCCCATTCATTTCGACATTTCTTTGTAACAAAAGTACTGCAGGTTTCAGGTAATTTGAAACTGGCACAAAATCTAGCAAGGCATAAGAATATCGAAGTTACACAACGCTATGCGCATTTATCGAATGATGAATTGGACAAAGGCTACTGGGAAGTATTTGAAGACTAGGAGAGAAACATGCAAGCGATGAGCGCGAAGCAAAAGGACATTTTATCGACAATCATTCTCAACGCGCGGCCAGGTGCAGGTAAAAGTGAGTTGATCAAATATCTCAATACATTAGATCCTGAAGAACGGATAAAACGGTATCATATTGGAAAGATCCACGTCGTTGATGACTTCCCTTACCTATGGCGGTGGTTTGAAGAAGATGATATTCTCGAACAAATGGGGCAAGAACGCCTCTTTTCGGATAGCGAAGGGTATTTTAAGTATCCATTTTTATGGGACCTTCTCATTCATTTGATCAATCTCGAATACCAGAAGTTCATTCGCGATACTGACAGCTTTGAAACGTATACTACGATTATAGAGTTTTCTCGGGGCAAACAGCATGGCGGCTACCAGAGAGCGTACCAGATACTAAGTGATCTCATCTTACAGAATGCCGCTATTCTTTATGTAAATGTTTCCTGGGAGGAATCATTGCGAAAAAATCGCCAACGATTTAATCCGGAAAAACCGGACAGCATCCTTGAACACGGCATTCCGAATAAAAAATTGGAATTCATGTATTCTGGATGTGATTTTAATGAGATTTCTTCTTACCATACAGATTATTTGAAGATAGAAAATACAAAGGTGCCTTATTGCGTATTTGAAAATGAGGATGATGTGACCACGAATCCCACGCCTGAATTAGGGATAAGGCTGAAGGCCTGCTTGGATGACTTGTTCTACAGATAACCCACAATTAGCCAGAGGTTTGAAGATCGATCACAGCACTCAAGTGGGCACCAAATATCGTGATCAAACTGATCAAATATACCCAAAACAACAATGAGGCGAGCGTTCCAAGCGATCCATATACCAGCTCATACCGCACTAAACCTTCCTGGAGCAGCCAAACGAATAACCGGGTAACGGACTGCCAAAGCAGCGCAGCTAATGGTGCCGCGATCAAAACACCTTTCCAACCAACTTTTTCTTTCGGAATGTACCGGTACAGGACGATCAATAGCGCTAACGTGATCACATATGGGATCAACTTGATAAAGTAACGCCATAAAATGGTTTCCTGGATCGCCTTGCCACGGACCGATATCAAATCTGTGTTTGATACGATACCTGTGATCGTATTAGATAAGAAAGATAAGCCCAGCAATAGCGCTAGCAGCCCGATCATTCCCAGGGCGACCACCCTATCTTCAAAAAAACCTCTTTTTGCTGCTTTAGGATTTGCACGATTTATATTGCGGGTTAATATGGAGAAAAAACTGGTAGATGACCATAAAAATCCGACCAACCCTACCAACCCCACTGCCCCGCGTGAACCCAGTACCTGCTGCAAGTTGGCATCAATTAGATTTTGAGCGGTTGGGAGGACGCGATATACATTTTCTAAGATGAAATCATAAGCAGATTGGATCTCTAATATGTAAGACGTGCCAACGATGAGAAATAATAGAAGCGGAAAGATGGAAAAAAAGGCATAATATGCCATACCGGCAGCTGCCTGGGTGGCGTTGGATTCGCCAAATGTATAGATTGCTATACGCATTATACGCAATACTCCATACGTATGGTCATTGATCCACTCGTAAATATTTCGCAGGATTTCTTCAATTTTTTCATTCATAATTTCGATTGTGCTTGAACAAGTTGCGGGTATTATACATAGAACAAGCTGATTCAAACGAATCAGCTTGTTATTCTAACTAAATTGTATTTTTTATACAAACCGTTCTCGAATTTCAGCGCTCAAGTAATCCAGGATCATCACGGTGAGTGCAATGAACCACACCGCCATACCTGCAGAGCGGTAATCTAACAGCCTGATCCATTGGGAGAGCAGGAAACCGATTCCACCGCCGCCTACAAAACCAATCACGGTTGACATGCGGATATTGATATCCCACCGATAAACGGTAAAAGAAACAAATGGCGGGATGATTTGTGGAACCACGGCAAAGGCCACCGTTTGCAGCCAATTCGCGCCAGTCGCATGGATCGCTTCAATCGGCCCGGAATCAATATTTTCGATGGCTTCAGAATACAATTTTGCTAATGCTGCCATCGAGTGGACCGTTAGCGCGATGATTCCCGCGAATGGTCCTAATCCCACCACTATCACTGCGATGATCGCCCAGATCAACGGTTCAATCGAACGTACAATATTTAGGAATGCGCGCACCAGATAATATATTATCCTGGTTAGGAAATTTGCGGTCATTAAATTTTTTGCTGCTAAAAAACTCATTGGTAACGCTAATATAATGCCAAAGAAAGTGGCCATCATTCCAATGATGATCGTTTCAATCATTTTCTCAATCGTAAGTTTTAATTCCTGGCTAAATTCACCCGCTCCGATATTTGTCAATTGCCGTGCCTGCACCTGCCAGATCTTTGAGCCCTCTCCGGCAACTGGTGGAAGAATACGATATGGCATTGTTAACTCAACCTCAAATCCCCCGTCTTCTTCGGGTGTGAAAATGACATAATCACCCCCCTCTCGATGCCGGAATTCATTATTGATAGGATCCCTCCACCACATTGTGATCTCTTTGCCGGGTTCAAACCCCTCTCCTTTTATGATAAATGTTGTCCCTTTTGTTCCATCGATTTCAGACGGCGATCCACATGCAGGTGAAACCTCCAAAGAGGGCTCGCCCTCTTCGAAATTGTTTTCAGGTAAAGTTATAGATTCATCACAAGGGGCTAATAATTGGAATCGAGTAATTTCAAAATCTTCTGGATACGTTATTGCCGCTTTCCATGGCCAAATAATTCGGCTTAAGGTTGGCACGGCGGTATCAGCCTGAGTGATAAGTGAAACAAGGTCGATCCCACCAATTTGCCATCCAAGAATAAAGAAAAGAAGCAGTGAAAAAAACAAGATAGCTGCAGCATTTCGATAGCGTTTATTATTATTTCTATACCTGGACACGATGAATGCGTCAATGATGATCCAAATATAATAGAGTGCGAATAAGATTGCAATAATACGCAATATTGGCTGCAAATAGAACGTCTTTTCAACCTTAAGCTGCCAACCATCATACCTTCGCCCCACAACTGCGATACGCCAAATTAACAGACCGCCGCTGGTGATGAAACTCATGAATAGGATGATCCCGCGTCGTACTTCCCTGGCAAATGCCTGTCCTAATCCAGGTATAACTGCTGAAAGGATAGTGTTTACAACCGGGGGAAAGATACTTTTCTTAATTTCTTGATTTTTTTGCATTGTATTTTTTCTATTATTCATTGATCCCTCATATTTCGCTAAGCTAATGAACCTTCTAAACCACCACCGACGCGAATTGCCTCTTCTCCATAGATCTCCTGGAATTCCATATCCGTCATCGCTCTTATCTCTTCCCGTGTACCGCTATAAACAATCTCCCCTTCTCTGAGCCCAATAACGTTTTCCGCGTACATTTGCACGAGGTCAAGATAATGAAGACTACATATAATAGACAAATTATCTTCTTGGTTTAATTTTTGTAAATTTTTCAATATAGAATGGGCAAGAACAGGGTCGAGACTGGCAACTGGCTCATCAGCGAGGATGATATCAGGGTCTTGCATTAGCGCTCTAGCAATCCCGACACGCTGTTGCTGTCCACCGCTTAATTCATCTGCACGCTTATGGGCCTGATCAGTGATGCCGAGACGCGCAAGCACAGAATTGGCTTTATTTCTATCTTCCACAGAGAATTTATTGAGCATACTGGGAACTGTGGGACTATAACCAAGTCTTCCAGACATGACATTTTTCATTACCGAAGATCGTTTTACGAGGTTAAAATGCTGAAATATCATTCCTATCTGGCGCCTGATTTTTCTTAGTTCCTCCCCTTTAACCTTGGCGATATCCATCCCTTTCCAGAGAATCTGTCCGTCTGTTGGGTCGATCAAACGATTGATACATCTCAATAGAGTGGATTTTCCAGATCCGCTCAAACCGATGACCACCAGGAAATCGCCTTCTGGCACTTTAAAGCTAACATTTTTCAGTGCAACTGTACCATCGTCATAAACTTTTGTTAGATTTTTTATTTCAAGCATAAAAAGTCTCCAATTAAAATTTTTTCCTATATTATAGACTTAAATCAAAAAGGGAAAGGATACGCCTTTCCCTTTGGTTTATTGATCTATTGTTAATTCTATTAGTCTGCCATCGCAGCGATATCTTCAGCGGAAACACCACCAGCATCAAGCACCTGGCGGAACTGATCATAGAAGCTGTCGTCATGCTCTTCCATGCCACTCCATTGATAGGCTTCGTCCATTGCGGCGATCCCTTCTTCGGTGTCAAACATTCCTAGGAAAGCATCAACCAATTGTGCGCGCAGCTCTGCCGGGAAATCCGGGTGGAACTGAATGCCATCATTGGGAATATCGGGCTCGAGAGCAATTACAACAGTCTCGTCCATGATTGTTGGATAATTTTCTTCTTCCCGTGTGCGTGCATCCACGTATGTGGCCGCCCAATCACATTCGCCATTGAAAACAGCGACAGCGGAAGCTTCGTGTGAGCCTGTGTCAATGATCTGGTTCATTTCATTAACGTCAACGCCAGCACCCTTGAGCATGATACCGGGGATAATGTCACCGCTTGTGCTGAGAGGATAAGGTCGGCACATATCGGTGCCAGCCAGATCTTCCAATGTTTCTAAACCACTGTCGGCACGGACCAGAAATTGGCCATTGTAGAATGCAGCGCCGAATCGTGTAGAAACAAGGGCAACATCCGCGCAGCCTTTTTCGGACGCTAGAATATACGCAAAAGTTGCGAGGGCGCCCATATGGGCTTGTGGTACTTCGGTGCACATGGCCTCAATCGCTGCTGTATAGCTGCTGGCAACGAACGGTTCAATGACAAGGCCAGTCTGATCGTATACAATGTCTGCGACTTTGGTGAATCCGGAAAGAACACGGTCCTGTTCGCCTGATGGGACTGCTACGAAAATGATCGGGTTTTCTTCTGTTCCGAGATCATCCCATGGGCTTGCTTCTTCCATTACTTCTTCTGCAGGTTCTTCTTCCATTGCCTCTTCCTCTGCTGGAGCGGGCTCTGGTTCTGGCGCTGGCTGACATGCAGCAAACAACATGGCTGACACGACAACAAGAGACAGAATAAATAAAACTTTTTTGTTGTGCTTCATTACTTTTCTCCTTTAAATTGTTTTCAATTTAAAATATATAACATGTTCTTGTATTTTGCAATGCATTAACATAATAATAAAAAGAATTTAAGATTAGAATTAGAACAATAGGTAAAAAATGAAACTTTTCTCAGATAATCTCCACGAAATAACTGGCAAAGAACGCTCTTTGCTAATCCAAGCGTCTAATTTACTGGAGCGCTTTGGTGCGGAAAAGCAGGAAAGGTTATTGGTATTGGATTCGATCGCACAACTGGATGAATTATTCTTGCTGGTTGTTGCCGGTGAATACAATTCCGGTAAATCTGCTTTTATTAATGCGCTGCTTGGCGGGGAATTCCTCGAAACAGGTATAACACCAACAACTGATTCCATAAATATTCTCGAATTTGGTGAAACCCACTCTGAAACAGTCGTTTTAAAGGGAATTAAGAAAATAACTCTCCCTGTATCAATATTAGATGAAATCCGCATTGTCGATACGCCAGGAACCAACGCTATTCTTCAAGAGCACGAGGTTTTGACAAAAGATTATATTCCTCGTTCTGATATCGTGTTTTTTATTACATCGGTTGACAGGCCTTTTACTGAAAGCGAAAGGCTATTCCTGGAACAAATAAAGAATTGGGGAAAAAAAATTGCATTGATCATTAATAAAGTTGATCTTGTGGACGATGAAGATGATATTGCAAAAGTGACGGAATTTGTTAGAAATAACGCATTCTTATTGTTAGGACATCATCCAAAAATATTCTTATTGAGCGCAAAAAAATCCCTTAGTGATATTAAAGCGGGCAAAAAGAATACATTATTAGAAAACATAAATAAATATATATTACATACACTCAATCAGCGTGAACGCGTGCGTATTAAGTTAACCAATCCTTTAAATATCCTCGAGCAGCTAATCGACAAATATCACTCTGAACTCATAAAAAATAAAGAAAATATTAAAGATGATTCCCAATTGATCGATGACATTCAAAAACAAATGGCTTTGTTTAAAGAAGATGCGTTCAGGAGATTTAAATTCCGCTATGCTGATATTGATAACGCCATTCTCCAATTTCAGAACCGAGGAATTGAGTTTTTCGATGAAACATTTCGAATTGGCCGTTTATTTGATCTTGCAAACAACGAGCGCATCCAGAGAGAATATAAGGACAAAGTAATTAAAAACCTCTCCGATGTGGTAGACCATAAAGTAAATGATCTGATCGAGTGGCTTGTTGATGAAAATTTCAAGCAATGGCAAATTGTGAACGACCGTATTTCTGAGCGGATGGCTGCATTAAAGAGTCGTATCGTTACCAGCGCCCCACAACAATCTACACATGCGGAAAGAAAGAAAATTATTGCGGATGTAAAGCGTGAATCCCAGCGAGTGATTGAGGTTTTTGATCGAAATCAGGAAGCTAAACAGATCGCCAATGATGCCCAAATGTCAGTGGCGGCTTCTGCAGCGATCGAGGTGGGTGCGATCGGCCTTGGAACTTTGGTCACAATCCTGGCAACAACGGCATCCGCTGACCTAACCGGAATTTTACTTGCGGGGATAACAGCAACACTGGGCTTTTTCATCATTCCCACAAAGAAAAAGCAAGCTAAAACCGCCTTCAATAAAAAAACAAATCAATTACGCGAAAAACTCTACGATTCCTTGTCTGATGAAATCAACCGGCAGCTGGAGATGATTATCGGGAATATTTATGAAATTATCGCGCCTTTTAAGAGATTTGTTACCAGTGAAAAGAGCCAGATCAATAAAAATATTGATGAAATTGTTGATATTAAACAATCCATAGACAAGATACGTGGGCAAGTTGATAAGATTTGATGAAGCATAATTAAGGAGGGTGTTTTGAATTTCATTGCAGCGATTGATCAGGGTACAACATCAACACGATGCCTTATATTCGATAAAGCCGGTGAAATAATCAGTTCATCGCAAAAAGAACATAAGCAAATCTTTCCGCAGCCCGGATTTGTGGAACATGATCCAAAAGAGATATTGCAAAACACTCGATTTGTCGTCCAGCAAGCACTTCAAAACGCGAATCTAAGCCCAGGCAATATCGTTGCGCTTGGCATCACCAATCAGCGGGAAACAACAGTCGCCTGGAATCGAGATACCGGTAAGACTTATTACAACGCGCTGGTTTGGCAGGATACGCGCACCAACAGAATTTGTGAAGAATTGCGGAAGAAATCTCATAGCGGCACCTTCCACACGAAAAATGGACTTCCCATATCAACCTATTTTTCTGGACCGAAGATCAAATGGCTGGTTGATAATGTAGAGGCGATACAGAGGGATCTGAACAGTGGAAAAGTATGTTTCGGCAATATTGATGCCTGGCTTGTTTGGAATTTGACAGGCGGGAAAAATGGCGGCCAATTTGTAACGGATGTTACCAATGCATCGCGGACAATGCTTTTCAACCTAAAATCGCTCAGTTGGGATAAGGAGCTTTTATCCATACTTGATATTCCTGAAAATTCGCTTCCGCATATCCTGCCTTCGTCAACTTTATTCGGAAAAACAGATGGTTTTTTGGATGGTGTTCCTATATGCGGAGTTCTGGGAGATCAGCAAGCGGCACTATTCGGCCAATTGTGCCTCGAGGCAGGAGATGCAAAGAATACCTACGGCACTGGTTGCTTCATGCTGCTTAATACTGGCGGGGAATATGTTCTTAGCGAGAATGGATTGCTCACAACGGTCGCGTACCAAATTGGTGAAGAGAATCCTGCATACGCCCTTGAGGGATCGATCGCGATCACAGGTGCCCTTGTCCAGTGGATGCGGGATAACTTAGGTCTCATAGCGCAATCCAACGAAATCGAATCACTAGCGAACACCGTCGAAGATAATGGGGGGGTATTCCTTGTTCCCGCTTTCTCGGGGTTGTATGCGCCTCACTGGGACGCGAACGCGCGGGGATTGCTGATTGGCCTCACTGGATTCGCAAACAAAGGCCATATTGCTCGTGCAGCATTAGAAGCTACCGCTTATCAAACGTATGATGTCCTCCAAGCTATGCAAAAGGACGCGCGAACGCAATTGAATACTTTGAAGGTCGATGGCGGAATGGTTGCCAATGAATTATTGATGCAGTTTCAATCTGATATTTTAGGAGCGCAGGTTATTCGTCCTATGGTCACAGAAACAACCTCGCTAGGCGCTGCGTATGCAGCCGGACTGTATACGGGATATTGGGGATCTATCGCTGCGCTGAAGGAAAATTGGAACGCAGGCCGGCATTGGTTTCCGAAAATGCATACCGATCAAAGAAATAAGTTGATTTCCCGTTGGCACCAGGCCATTGAACGATCCAAAGGATGGGCAACGGCTTAATAATATTGCGCTTGACGTAAACCTGATGAATGGATAAAATTCGTCCCTGTCATATTGGATTAGCGAAGGTAACCTCTTTTTGAGGTGAGAGGCGCGAAAGGAAAGAAATGGAAAGAGTAGTATTAGAGGCCACGAAAAGAAATATCATTGGCAAAAAAGTAAAAAATTTACGACTTGAAGGCAAAGTACCCGCAATTATTTACGGAAGTGATGTCGGTTCACTCCCCATCACGCTCAACATGCGGGATACGACAAACACACTCAACAAAGTTTCTGGTTCTGCCATTCTCACGATTGACGTTGACGGTGAAAAACACGCCGCGCTGGTTCGCGAGATACAGCAAGATTTTATTCGCGGGACACTGCTGCATGTAGACTTTTTGGCAGTTTCAATGAAAGAAAAACTCCGCACGAGCGTATCTATCGCTCTTATCGGAGACGCGCCTGTTCTTGAAGAATTCAGCGCGATAATCATGTCTGGAGTTGATCAAATTGAGGTTGAGTGCCTCCCGCAGGATCTGCCGGAAGTTATTGAAGTGGATGTTAGTCACCTTGCGGAACTTGGCCAGGCTATATATGTCAAGGACATTCCAGGCATTGCGGATGTCGATTTCTTAACCGACGCAGAAGAGTTGGTAGCAGTTGCTTCTGCGATCAAAGAAGAGGTTGTCGAAACTGAAGAAGAGGAAGAAGATCTCCTTGCTGAAGGTGAAGAAATGGTTGAACCTGAAGTAATTGAACAGGGTAAGAAAGACGACGAAGAAATCGAAGAATAAAGAAAAGAGTATTGTTTTCAAAATAGCGGAGCATTGCTTCGCTATTTTTTAACCTTCCCAATAAAATCCTGCAAGATCTCAGCAGTAATTCCCCAAATTGTCTCACCGCAGATTTCTGAATAGAAAATCACTTCGTGAATTGTGCTACCGGGGCGCTTATACGGTTTTATCACATAGTTTTTTACATCTGCAGGTAGTGTCTTGTCAAGTGGTGTAAATTGAATTATGTGCTTCCAGGTTAATTA
>CAZDIS010000076.1:0-12138 GCA_964505585.1 uncultured Pelolinea sp.
CGGTTTTCCTGGGGTATTCACCCCGGCGGCTGGCGCTGTTGCTGCCGATCATCGTGCTCGCGGGTGGCATCGGGGCCTTTCTATACATGCTTAAGCGGAACGATGCCGCGCGGGCCATTTTTAGCGCCGCAAAAAAACGGGCGGCATTCGCGCGCTGGCTGACGATCGGGGGCGCGCTGCTGGCGGGGCTGATGCTGGTGGTGTTCACCTTCTACCACTACCTGCTGTGGTTCCCGGACGTGGGCGCATTCTTCCGCCTGCTGCCGCTGCTGATCCTATTCTTCCTGGTTGGGATGGAGGCGGTCCTGTTCGTGCCGCTGGCACTTTTCCGGACGCCAAAGGAAACCATGCGCAAGGCGAGTAAGGTATTTCGATCCCCCGCGCTGTGGATCACACTGGCGGTGCTGCTGACACTGCTGGTTGTGATCGAGGTGACGGACATCGGCAAGGCGCCGGTGCGCGTTTCGATCATTACGCTAGGTGTGCCGCTGCTGGAGGGGCAGGTGTGGTTCCTGGGCGGCGCACTGGCGATCTTCCTGCTGGCACGATTCGCCTGGTCCGCGATCCCTGCGAATGGAAAGCGGAAAGCGTGGAAGTACCGTGACGCGGCGATCTTTATCCTGATCTGGGCGGTGGCGTTCGGGTTCTGGATGCAGTTCCCGCTGCCGGAGCATAATTATTTCGCGCCGGCGGTGCGGCCGCCCACGTTCGAGAAATATCCTTTTTCGGACGCGGAGCAGTATGACTATAATTCGCTGTATGTGCTCTTTGGCGCGCTGGAGGGTTTCGTGGTCTCGAAACCGCTGTATGTATCTTTCCTGTCGATCCTGCATTTTGTGGCTGGCTATGATTATGGGCGGGTGGTCTTTTTGCAGACGGCGGTGCTCGCGCTGCTGCCGGCATTCGGCTACCTGATCGGCAAGGCGCTCCATTCACGCCTGGCCGGCGGCGGGCTGGCGCTGCTGCTGATCCTGCGCGAGGCAAACGCGATCCTGGCCAGCACGATGGCGAACGTTTCAAACACGAAACTGCTGATGTCGGATGTGCCGGCCACCCTGGTGGTGGCGATGATGGTGCTGGTGACCATCCGCTGGTGCCAGAGCGACGGGAAGAAGGTGAGCCATCATGTCTTTCTGCTGGGCGGGCTCACCGCTGCGCTGAACCTGATGCGTATTCAAACGCTGGTGCTGATCCCGTTCTTCCTGGTGCTGATCATCATCCGTTATTTTAGGAAGTGGAAAAAGATCCTGCTCGCTGTCGGGGTTTTCCTGCTTACCGCCGCGCTGCTGCTGGCGCCGATCCTCATCCGCAACCACACCATCACCGGTGTGTATTGGCTGGATAACCCTTCGTCCTCCTCGGCGCTTTACAGCTTCATCCTGAAAGGCAGCAATATTGACCTGGAAGTGGAAGCGGCCGAGACGGGCGAAGAGGTGCTGGCGCGCAATTTCAGCGTTATTTTCACCGCGATGCGCGAGAACCTGGGACAGATGGCGGGATTCATTCTTGAGAATTTTTCGCGCAACCTGATCTCGACCATCCTGATTTTTCCGCTGCGGCTTGGGAATGGCACCGCGTTTGAAGACATGCTGCGCATGGCGGCGCCTTTCTTCGCGGAAGTTTACAGCGCACCGGGATTATTGAACGCTGGAACGCTGCTCATAAACCTGTTCGTGATCGCGGTGGGTTTCGCAAGCGTATGGCGTAAACAGCCGCTGGCGGCCGCCATGGTCGCGCTTACCTATCTGGCATATAACGCCAGCTCTTCCGCGGTGCGCCTTTCGGGCTGGCGTTTCATCCAGCCGGTGGACTGGATCGTGATGCTGTTCTTTGTGATCGGCTTGATCACGATCCTTCACCAGGCGGCGCGGATGATCGTGCGGCATGATTTCAGTTTTCGGGCAGCAGAGACAGGCGCGCTGGCGACGGGCAAGCCATCACGCGCCGCATTGATCCTGACCGGGATCGGTTTTTTCCTGCTATGCGCCTTTATCCCGCTGCGGGAAGGGCTGCTGCCGGACACCTATCCGCCATACGATGCCGGAGAAATCTGCACGGAAATCCGCGACATCGTTGCGGCAGATCAAACACAGGTCTCGCCAGAGGCGGTGTATGCTTTCTGCCGGGCAGATACCACGCGCGTATATAAGGGATATGGTTTTTATCCGCGCTTTTTCAAAGCGGGCGAGGGGTATTACAGCCGGGATTATGATCCCTTTTTCGGCAAGCAGGATTACGCGCGCCTGGTGTTCCGCCTCGCGGGTGGCAGGAATGGCAAGATCTACATCAAAACACAGCGGGCGGAAATCGATTTTTCTGACGGGGACGTAGTTTATGTTCTTGTTTTTGACCGGCCAAAAGCGGACGCGCAGCTGGTGATCGTGGGTGAGGAAAACCCGCGGATGATCTTTTCTGATCCGATATTAAAGGGAGAGCAAACTTTCGAAGCATTAAGATGAAGATAAAAACTATTCTACAAAAGGGGAAGAAGAGCCGACTGGCGTTTGGGGTGTTGGCGGGTTTGATCGTGCTCATTTTCTTGATCCAGGCGTTTACCTTTGCCCACCGGCTGCCCTCCCGCGTGGACGAAGGATCGTTCCTTGCCAAGGGGTATTTATTTGCCAGCGGGCGCTACCGCCCATTTGCAGATTACGGCCCGTGGACAAATAATATGCCGCTGGCGTATATCATCCCCGGGATACCGCAGGTGTTATTTGGGCCTGGCCTGCAGACCGGGCGTTATTTTGCCATTCTGGCGGCACTCCTAACACTGGCCGGTATTTTTATTGCCAGCCAGCGCTTTGTCGGAAAATGGTGGGCACTGCTGCCCGTTGCCGCGCTTTCCTTCAGCCCCGCCTGGGTGGCATCCAATGTGCAGGCGGTGTCGCAGGTGCTGGTGGCCTGCCAGGTTGCCTGGCTGCTAGTCTTCCTGCTGGGTGAAAAACGGTCCGACTGGCACATTGCGCTGGCGGCACTGCTCAGCGCCAGCGTCACCCTCACACGCCAGAACATGGTCTTCATGATGGCTTTCGTTGTGCTGTATGTGTGGTGGCAGTTCGGCTTCCGCAAAGCCCTGCTGGCTTTCGCGTTTGCCGCTCTCCCCTTTTTCACCGTGCACGCGCTCTATTATCCTCGCATCATGACGCTCTGGTATGTCTGGCTGCCGAGCGCCATCAAAAAGGTTTTTGGCGTAGGCACCATTCAGGGGGGCGGTAAACAGGTGTGGCGCCCGGATGGTGACCTGATCGACCGAGTTTCTTCCTTCTTCCTGACCATGCGCTATTATTTCATCCCATTGTTTGGCAGCCTGCTCACATTACCCATGCTCTTCAGGCGCGGCAACTGGCGCTCGCCATTCCAGCATCGCATGATGATTTCTCTCTCTATTTTGTACATCATTCTTTTTTACCTGCATGCCTGGGCGTCGATCGGCAAGAACTACTGCATCTTTTGTTTTTCCAATTATGTCGCTTTCTTCCTGCCGATCGCCGCGCTGATGGCAACCCTCACCCTGCAGGCGATCATCTCCAATAAAAAAAAGCTGCCCGTGATCATTCCGTTGGCGTTGCTGCTCGTGCTCGTGCCGGGCCTTTTCTTCGCCAGCGTGGATACGGTCGGGCGTGCGATCCTCGCGCTGCCGGTGCCGCGCGTGAAAGGCGGCGCGCTGGCGGGCGGCACCACCCTGCTATGGACGCTCATCCGCAACCGCTTTGGATTTGAATATGACCAGATATTGCTCGCGCTCCCGCCTGCTTTCGGTCTGATTCTCTTCATCGGTTTTGTGCTGGCGGTCATCATTGCCTATCGCAGAAAAAAAGAACAACGCGCGGGATTCAGTGCGTATTTCCTCTCGATCGTGATGGTGTTTGCGCTGGCCCTGACCCCCACCAACCTGCTGGGCGGTTATGCGGACGAGAATGCCTGCAATGGTGATGTGCTTGCCGCCTATGAAGAGGCGGGCCGACAGCTCGATCAGAGCATCCCGGATGATGCCAGCATCTACTGGGGTTCGGGCAGCGTGGTCACCCCGCTGCTGTATGTGGCTGATAAGGGCATCCAGCCGCTGCAGTTGAATGGCATCTATAATAAGCGCGTGGACGGGGAGCGCGACCTGCTGGAAAAGAATGGCTATTACAACCAGGAATCCGTGCGCGATTGGCGCGACAGCGCGCAGTATATCCTGGTGGAGCGGGCCAATATCCTCGAATTCTGGGGGTCTTACCTCGATCCTGATCGATTCGACGAGATCGCATCCACCGTCCCGATCGATCCGTGTGACCCGGATTCCATCATTAAGATCTTCCGCCGGAAATAACAAAATCCTTTGAGTTTAATTCGACTGACTACGAATTAAAGCTTCTTTTTAAGCACAGTGTAGTCGTTGCCGATCAGCTTAAAACGGTCGATCACATCCCACCCGGCCTTCTTAAAGAATCCGATCCAGTCTTCGTTCGACGTGAGCGTTTTTATTTTGATTGCGGCGATGCCCATCTGCCGTAGATAATCCTCCGCAGCGCTGACCAGCTTTGCGCCAATCCCCTTTCCACGCATGCTTTCATCGACGGCAATGATATAGATCTCTCCCGCAGGATCGGTTTCTTTGCCAAAAACACTGGATAACAGGATCTGGATATTCCTTCGAAAATGCCCCCATGAGCGCAGCGAGCTGCGCATACCCGTCAGCGCGAATGACCAGAAGTCATCTTTCACCATGCGCGAGAGAAACAGGCCACTATCGAGTGTGACGACAATGAAGCCGGTAACATTTTGGTCTTCCTGCACGTCGATGAGCAACGAAGCTTGATCGGATGCGATCACCGCGGGATAAAATGTTTTTTCAAGGAAATCCTTACCCAGCCGCGGCAAGAAATCATCCGGAAGCGAGGCGCAATGAATTTCTACCACCTGAGGAATATGCTGTTTTTGCGCGGTGATGATCATCTTAAACTTTCAGCCCGGGTGAATTCCTGGAAGAGGGAAGCGATCTGCTCGATCTGTTCCGCACGCAAACCAGGGTGGATCGGCAGGTTGATCATCGACTGGCTGCACAGCAGCGCGTTCGGAAACGCTTTCCCCTGTGCATAGGCCTGGTATGCGGGGTGGTGCGGCATGCTGTATTCGATCAGCTCCCCCAGCTGCACCCCGTGGGACGCAAAATAGGCCATCGCTTGCGCCTTTCTGGGCGTGCGGATGGCGAAATGGGAGTAGGTTGCCCCGCTGATATCCGGCGGGAAGATAAATTCGGGATGACCGTGATCTAATTTGAAGTACCTGGCCGCGACCGCCCGCCTTTTTTCGACCACTTCGCCATATTTCTCTAATTGGGCCATGCCCACAGCTGCTTCGACCGGCGTGAGCTGGTCCAGATAATCGGGCGGGAAGTGGATCTTCTCGTCAAGGTGATACGCTTTGGTCATCCGGTTCAGAAAGGGTGTCCTCTCCTGCAGCCAATACACGAACCCATACAGCGCCTCCGCGAACGCCGGATAGATGGCCAGCAAATAGAGATATCTGCGCAGCCCCTTGCCCCAGGCGGGCTGATCAAAGCCGGCATCCCGGAACTGACGGATTTTTTCCGCAAGCGCGGGATCATCCGTTGTGAACATGCCGCCAAAGATGCTGGTGATCAATTTACTGATGCCGAGTCCGAACAGCGCGCCATCCCCGGACCGGACCACAGATCTTCCTTCCCATTGCGCGCCAAAGGAATGCGCGCAATCCTGGATGATCCAGATCCTGGTGCCGAATTTCTTTTCAGCAGATTTGACTATTTTTTTTACTTTGCCAATATCCATCGGGCAGCCAAAAATATGGGTGGGGATCACCACGCGCGTTTTCTCCGTGATTGCCTGCGCGAATTGTTCCAGGTCCATGTTGTAATCATCCAGCGCGCAATCCACAAACACGGGCGTGTTCCCGCTCAGGATCGTGGCGTGGGCGACTACGGAGCAGGTGTAGGCCGGCTGTACGATCTCAGCATTTTCAATTCCCAGCGCCTTGAAGAATGCCCACAGGGCGGAACGGCCGTAGGGAAAAGCGATCGCGTGTTTGACACTAAACTTCTGGGCAAACGCGTCTTCAAACGCGCGGGCCGCATGACCGCCTTTGAAAGGCGCTGTGATCTCTTCCCAACCCAGATAGGGCTTCAAGCGCGGGATCATTGCCTGGCATCCATTTTCTCTGCCCAATCTGACAGGGTGAGGAACGCGTGATCCGCGGCTATGATCTCGATCATTTCTTTAAAGATCTCAATTTTCTTATTTAACGGGGTGTGCAGCGCCTGAGGAATGTAGGTGCCATGGCTCGCGCTGGGCATCTGGTTTTCCAATTCCGGCAGAGAATAATCAATAAAGTCCGATAAATGCATTTGAAAATGGATCGGCAACCCGGCGGCGCGGATGCGACGGTAAAGGATGCGATAAAACCCGATCCCCGTGAACAAGAGGAGGGTCGCGAAAAAAGGGACGCGAAGGATCGGGGAGACCGAAATTGGAAATTCGATCAGCGCATTATCCCCTTTTTGGGCAAGGCGCTTATCAGCAACCTGATAGGGCCGCAGCGGCGCGAACATATAATCGAGCTGACCCATGGTTGTACGCGCTTCCTTTGGCTGCCTGGACATGCTTGCCCAATGGGACGCTTTCAGGAGGGGCATGAGAGATGTCGGGAAAACGGACGAGTCGTACTTAAAGCGCAGTTTATTGAGGACCGGGATCGTTCTGTCATCCACGTTCCAGCCGGGAGAACGGAATCCGACCGGCGTTTTTCCGGTTATCCGCTTACAAACCGCATTCATATCGGTTAATTCCCGTTCTTTTTCTTCCTCAGATAACCATCGAAACCCCTGCGGGTGGCGCATGGAATGGTTGGCGATCTCATGCCCGTGTTTGACGATCTCTTGAATCGCGGGATGATTTTGATCAATTAAAAAGTCATTTCCGACCATGAACATGGTCGTTTTGATGCCGAGCTGATCAAAAAAAGCAAGGAGATTCTCAATACCAGTGCGGAATTCGATATACGTGTATCCGCCCGGCCGTGTGCATCCCTGGCCTTTATAGATCGAGGCCAGCGTATCCATATCGATGGAAATGTTCGCTAAAGATTTCATATCCAATGCACAATTTTCCCGTTGCGGCTATCGATCTCAAGCGATCGGGTGAGGGTACCCGTGCGGTTAAGGATCTCGCAATCCAGATCGATTGCATTGGCTGGGTCCAATTGCGCGGGCGAAAAATAGCGCGCTGAGGCCATGTGGATCGCGGAAAACTTCATGCCCATTTGCAGGCGGTTGATGTCAGTCGAAACATTCTTTTCGATCTGATCGACAACCTTGATCTTCTTGGCACCGAAGTCAATCCGCCTTGTGCGGTGGATGGGAAGAAAATCATGTTTTTTGATCAGCATCTTCACAAGCATTTTTTTGATCCATTCATTGAAGAATGGAATGCGCATCACAGTGAGGTTTGCCAGGCGCAGCAGCAGGTAGTTAAGTGGATTTGGACTGGCTGAGGAAACGAAACCCATCCGGGAGCGTATCTGGAAGGTGTTTTCATCGATCGTGATCTCCGCATGCGGGTCGGTGATCTGGCTGGTGATCACATTCCCGCGCCGGGTGACTCCTAATAAACCACAATCATCAAAACGGATCTTATTCTCAGTTTTATCAAAAATTTTAAGCACGCCGCCGTTGGAAGCGCCGATGACAGCGTAGTAATGCGAATTGGCGTGGACGCAGATACCGGCCGAGGGGAAGAAGCGGTGCAGCTTTTGTGCTTCGAAGGGCGGCGATGCAGGGATCGTCTGTGCAGCCGGGGCTTGCATTGCCAAAATGGTATTGGACAGCAGGGGCGCCAGATTGTTGATGTCCACATCCGCCACTGTTACGGTTGTGCCGGCGGTGATCGCGCGCGCCATTTTTTCAGCGAGCACTGCTGCCACGGGGAACTCATGCGCTAATAAGGCGATGCCGCCCGGATAATAGATCTCCGTCCGCCGGCTTCCGTATTCTCCGCCAAAAGTGCCGTCCGGGTGCGCGAAATATTGCAAGAAATCAAGGGATGACGCAAGCGCATCCCGCAATCGATCCGTGGGGTGGATCTGATACATTTGCGCGAGATAGTACATACACAATGTCTGATAACCGGGGTCGGCGCCACCATATTCGGGGAACCATCCTTCACGCGATTGTTTTTGGATGATGGCATTGATGAGCGATGCGCTCTTATGGAGATATTTTTCCTGATGCGTGTGTTGAAATGCTAATGCCAATCCCAGCGCGGCACCTGCCAGGTGGTTGGCGATAAAATCGTGCTGCTCGCTGTTTTTGCAGAGGAAGTCCGCGGATCTCGTCAGGCATGTATTGATCAGCGCATGCTCGTTTTCACTGAGATGCTGTGAGAGCGCTCGGTAGGTGTTGATGAGGTCGGGGAGTAAAAAGGCAGTCGCTCCGTAACTGCGCTCATAGGGATATGCCTGGTCAAAGGATCCATCCCGGTGCTGAATACGGGTGGTGTAGATCAGCGCGCTCTTTATCCACCCAATAAGGGCTGATTTGTTCTTTACTTCTGGCTGTGCCAAATACCAGGTAAGGGGCGCAGCGTTCCTCTGGAATGTCGCTTCTGGAAAATCAGTTAACTTCCAGGCCCAATATCTCCGGTCAAAACAACCTGTGTCCGCCGTCGCGGGATCACGGTTGAGATTGCTGAGTAATCGCCTGCAGGCATCCAGTGTTTGTTCTCTGATCGGTTTATCCATCATGCATTCTATGTGTAATAAATTATCCATATTCTATCCCATCAAGCGAGAGACCATGCGGATAATGGATAACGAAGGTTTTTAGAAATCGAAGATGTGGTGGAGATGTCGGGTGCGTTGTTCTTTGCGCCGCTGCTGCAGGACAGACAAGGGTGTATTGATCAATGCACTGCAAACACTGGCAATATTCTGCGCTGATATGCCGCCATTTTGGATGGGCATGAGTTTCTTCAGCTGGGGAATATCAAGATCCGAGTAGACTTCCTTACCCAAAGCGAGAGCGACATAGGTGCAGGTAGACCACTGGGTGATGACCGCGTCGGCGTGCACCATCATCGCGTTCACGTTCCCGCGCCAGAAGACCAGCGCGTCCGGCGCGAATTGATTGATCTCACTGATCGCGCGTGGCGCGTTCTCCACGGGATGCAGTTTGAAGATCAATTGCCGCCCGTCGGCGATCTCAACACATTTTTGGAGAAATAAGGGCCTTATTTCAGGACGCATTGTCTCCCGAAAAGGTGTCGTGGCAACGAGCACATGGTTTTTGTGGGGAAAGTCAGATTCCGGAATATCCGCGAGATTATCGAAATTCGGGATGCCAGTCACAGCGATCTTTTCCGGGTAGACGCCTTTCTTTATGAATAGGTCTTTATATCCTTCAGAGGCCACACAAAAGACATCAAAGGCGTTAGAGAGGCCGGTGGCAGATGTGTTGGCGATCCAGCGCGGCAATTTCAGCAACCTGACCAGATGAAACAATAATCCTTCCGGCTCGGCCATGCCTTCCTGTACAAGGACGATGCGGGTGTCTTTAATGTTCCTTTGAACAATCGCGTCACTTCCGGTCACGACCATATCATACGCGCGTGATTCACCGCGCAAATCGATCCTGAGGTTGTTATCCCGCAGATATTGCATCGTATCGTTGTAGTGGCGCCCGCCAAGGATAGTGTTCTTTAAGAAGCCCAGCCTGACCAGGAAAGCGATCAAACCATCGGCGTAATAGGGTGTGAAATAAGAATCATGATCGCCTAATTGCTGGGAGATTTTGTGCATCATGCTGGTCTGGTTCAGCGAACCGCCGATAAAAAGGATTTTCATCTGTATATATAATAGCCTACCGTTATCATAATTCCAATCATGCAAGGCAGTATTAGAAACAGGTTAACATTGTGTATATGATTGATGCCGCCTGGATCCGGCTGCCTGATAACAACAATTAATTTTTATAGTAATATAATATTTTGATGAACACCCTGCCAAAAATGGCGCGATGGATAAGGATAAATATTGCGAATCAGATGTTCATTTTCGCCGACCGAATAAACAATAACCGCTAATTGATCCTTAGCAGCACTTGAAGAAATACCCGAAACACCTGAAAAAAACATGAAGGAACTGAAATAAACGATGAACATACTCATGCCCTCTGCTGGAAGGCGTTTCTTACACCTGAAATATATTAAAGAATGTACTGGGGTGGATCGTCTCGTCACGACAGAGATTAGTGATAAAGCGCCTGGAATTTTCTCAGCGGATATCTGTTATCGCGTTCCCCGGGCCGGATCGCCTGAATATTTAGACGCCATAGTTACTATTTGTGAAAAAGAGAAGATTGATGCGATTATCCTTATGCTTGATTTGGATATTGATATTTATTCTAAGAACAGGGAAATATTTGAGGAAAAAGGCATTAAACTCCTTCTTTCTCCCAACCAAACTATCAACATAGCGCTTGATAAAATGGAAACAGCGCGTGTTTTGTCTGATGCGGGTATTCCAGTGCCTATTACCTTTAAAGCTAGTGAATTGGCGGCGCATGAAAACGAAATTAAATTTCCTATATTGATCAAGCCGCGTTTTCCTTCCAAAAGAGCCGCCGGAGCATATATGATTTCTGTCATGGATACGATGGCTGAACTAACTTCTGTGATCAATCAACTGGAGAAATCCGCGCAGGATTATGTCATCCAGGAATTATTAACCGGTACTGAACTAACAGTTGATTTCTTCTGTGATCAAAACGGAAAACTGATCTCTACCATTCCAGGAGAACGGCTGGGAGCGTTAAGCAGGGCATTCAGCCAGAACGGCGGTGCGATATCTGAAGGCAGGATTTTCCACAGCAAAGCCATTGAGGAATTAACGGTAATGCTTACAAGAACTGTGCGATTTTTTGGCCCATCCAACTTTCAAGCGTATCGTAACGAAAATGGTGAGGTGAAGATAACGGAAATCAACCCGCGTGTAACAGGCGCCACCGTGATGACAAAAGCATCCGGACGTGATTTATTTCAATGGAGTGTGGACCTTTTACAAGGAAAAGAGATAAAGACACCACTGAATGATTTCAAAGATATCCAGATGGTGTCCTGGACACACCCAATTTTCTTTGAAGATTCCAAAATTGTTGAGCTATGAGTGAGAACTTTCCCCAATCACCGATAATTATTTTAGATGAGGATTGGGCACCGGATTTTGTTTTAGAAGAAGTGATCAATATATTTGAATCTCATCACATCAAAACAACCTGGTTTATCACACACCTGAGCGATGCACTCTCATCACTCCAGGGGAACCCATCCCTTTTCGAGTTAGGTATCCATCCCAATTTTTTTCCAAATTCAACACAGGGCGGGACGCAGGAAGAGATTATTTCGCATTGCCTTGATATCGTTCCTGACGCAAAATGCATGCGCACCCATGCCTACGCGCAATCCTCACTGCTATATAAATACATTGCGGAAAATACATCCATTGAATGCGATGCGAGTGTTTTTATCCCGCACACATATTATCTACAACCATTTCAATATTGGATTGGCGATAGGTCAATATATCGTGCACCAGTATTTTGGGAAGATGATAATGCGATGAAAATCCCTGGAAACAAATGGGGTTGCAGTCTGATTAATTTTCAAAAACCAGGGTTAAAAGTGTTTGCTTTCCACCCAATTCACATTTATCTAAACACTTCCAAAATAAGCGATTATGACAATCTAAAAAATGCTGTTCCGAAATTAAGCGAAGCAAATCGCTCTGACTTTGACCAATTCATTCAACGTGAAAATCCGGGTGTCAAAGACTTCTTATTGGAAATGATTAAAATTATTGCCGCAGATAGTGAAAGGGAATCATTTACTTTGAGTGAGATTATTGCAAATTTAAAGGGATCGATCCATGAATAATAAAAAAGTGCTTATCACTGGCGCTGGCGCTGGCGGAGGCAACAACCTGATCCGCAGTATCCAGGCGGGGAATTTTCCAGTCGGCATCGTTGGTACCAACGCGAATAAATACGTCCTGTCGCAATCTCTGGCGGAAAAGAATTACCACATCCCGCGCGGGGATACGGGTGATGTGTATTTTGAAGCATTGAAT
>CAZDIS010000077.1:0-11984 GCA_964505585.1 uncultured Pelolinea sp.
AAACTAGGTGGAATACATGGCAATTGAACAAACCATAATCGTAGGCGCAGGTATGGCAGGCCTTACTGCTGCCGCATATTTAACACAAGAAAACCGAAAATTCCTTCTCCTCGATAAAAACGATAGGATCGGTGGGTTGTTGAACACATTTAATCATGATGGCTTCTACTTCGATGCCGGTCCGCGCGCCTTTGTAAACTCCGGAATGGTGAAGCCTATCCTCAAAGACCTCGGCATCAGCTGGGATTTCGTAAAAAACAGAATTTCGATTGGCATTGAAGACCAGCTTTTATATATTGATTCGATGGAAGCACTTGAGAAGTATCAACAAATCCTTGCCGGGTTGTATCCAGAAAGTGCACAAGAAATTGAGAAAATCATTGCTTTGATCCGAAAGCTGTGTAACTATACCCAGGTTCTCTACCAATTTGATAATCCCAATTTTACCGATATCGCGCAGGACAAAAAACGCCTCTTTACAGAATTGATTCCCTGGACCATTAAACTGCTCCTCACGCTTAAGAAATTTGACCGATACAAAATACCTATGGAGGAATCCCTGGCGCGGTTGACTGATAATCAACCGCTGAAAGATATCCTCACGCAATTATTCTTCCGGCAGACACCAACATATTTCGCGCTCGGATATTTCTATGTGTACCTGGATTATTTTTACCCTATTGGCGGAACTATTGCCTTACCGAATTTATTGCATAAGAAAATTATCAGCGGAGGGGGGAAAACCAAACTCAATACACACATTGTCGAAGTGGTTCCCGCAAAGTCAATCGTGATCGACAGTGATGGCAACCAATATAACTTTGATAAGCTTATCTGGGCAGCGGATCTAAAAACGTTTTATCGCATGATCAATCCCAAGGGCTTGGATAAAAAAACAGCCGGCGCCATTGAAGATGAAGCACGAGAGATGCTCACTGCAAAAGGTGCTGAATCCAGCTTTATGATGTTCATTGGTGTTGACCGGCCTCGTTCCTTTTTCCAGGAACATGGTGGCGAGCACATGTTTTACACCCCGCTAAGGGAGGGGCTGGGCGAGACAAATCGAACGGAGCGGCAATCGCTTCTGGACGATTTTGAGAATAAAACCAAGGCGGAAGTATGGGATTGGCTGGATAAATTCTGCCAATTAAACTCATACGAGGTGTCTATTCCCGTATTGCGCGACCTCGATCTCTCCCCTGAAGGGCAAACCGGATTAATGATCAGCTGCTTGTTTGACTATGCTATCGCGAAGAAGATCGAAGATGCCGGATGGCTTTATGAATTCAAAGAAAGAATGGAAAACAATATCATTGATCTTTTCTCCCAAACGATCTATAAGAATCTGGGAGATGATGTCTTGTTCACATTCTCATCCACTCCTTTGACAATTGAAAAAGTTGCCGGGAGTTCAGAAGGCGCGATCATCGGATGGTCATACGAGTCCAGGATACCAGTTAAGAGCGATCTGAAGGAACTGCCAAAATCCGTCCTCACTCCCATACCCGGTGTATATCAGGCCGGCCAATGGGCGTATGCACCATCTGGCGTGCCAATTGCCATGTTAACTGGCTGGCACGCGGCACAAAAAATTATCAAAGGCAAATAAAAACGATGGGCGGATCAAGAAATTCCGAATTCTTAAATACCATGGTTTATTAAGTCATATATACCAATGGTGCGGAAAAACCGCACCATTATTTACAAAAATAGAACAATCTCTTTTCTGGATTTCTTGTTACTTTAATATCATTCGATCTCTGTCAGGAATTTATTTGCCATCGTGCCGACATCTGAATCAGCTGAGATACCACGCCAGATGCCGCCCTGGCGGACGATATTGGCAACCACAATATTGGCGCCATTAAAGATCGCGCTGCGTGCCTGCTTAATATCTACCCCGCCGGCAGCAGAGATCAGGACTGGAAATTTACTGCGAATGCGATTGACATGGCGGTATTGGATCAGTTTTCCTCTGGTCGTTTCCTCATCACGCCCCAGGTGCAGGACTACCACATCCGGCGGCTTAATCAGAGTCCGGATGACGTCCAGCGGGTCTTTAACGCCGATCATATCGATCATCGAGATCATGCCGTATTGACGGCAGGCATCAAGACAAATATTGATCGTCTCGCGCGGCGCGTTACCGAGCACAGTCACCGCGTTTGCACCGGCAGCGCGCACCATCTGCACTTCATCCAGCGCGCCATCCATGATCTTGATATCAGCAACGATCATCCCGCGCCACATGCGGCGGATAAAACGGATGCCCTGCATACCCTCGCGCTTAATGTATGGCGTGCCAGCCTCGATCATGATGCGATCACTGAGCGGAATGCGTGGAAGCAGGCTGGCTACCATACCCGCATTGAAATTAAACGCTATCTGTAAATAGCGGACTTTATTATCCAGCTTCATGGTGTTTACTTACGGCCTGTGGTCTTCTTCACCACCTCACCCAGGTCACTCGGGAGGAAGAGCACGATCTTTTCCGAGGGATCCGCGGCGATATCGCGGATGGTCTGCAGCGTGCGCAGGTGCAGCGCGCCTTCGCTCTTGGCCAAATTCTCCGCAGCCTGTCGTAAATTCTCAGACGCAGATAGTTCTCCCTGCGAAGCAATAATCACTGCGCGGCGGTTGCGTTCCGCTTCAGCCTGCTTGGCCATCGCGCGTTTCATCTCTGCCGGGAGTTCCACTTCCTGGATCTTGATCGATTCGACATCCAGGCCCCATTCTGAGGTTTCTGAATCCACAATCTCTTTGATCGCGCCGGCGATATTCTCGCGTTCCTGAAGGAAGAAGTCCATATCATTGTTACCGATCACGTCACGCAATGCTGCCTGCGTGTATTGGCGGATAGCAAACATGTAATCCTCGATTTTAATGATCGCGCTCTCCGGGTTGATAACCTTGAAATAGACAACCGCGTTGACCAGCATCGGAATATTATCCTTGGTAATCACTTCCTGGCGCGGCACTTCCGCGGTTTTAATGCGCATGTCTACTTTGCGCATGGTCTGCACCACCGGAATCAGGAATGTCAGACCAGGATTGCGGATATTACTGAATTTACCCAGCGTGAAAACCACACCGCGCTCATACTGGTACAGCATGCGTACGCCTGTGAAAAGCAAGAACAAACCGACAACAATAAGGGGAATCAAACATAATAAGAATTGCATCGTACCTCCATTTCTTATTTTTATTGTATATCTTTTTTCTATAAGAATGCAACGGACTTTAATAAAATTTTAACTTGCTCTTAACTGCCTGCGCGCCAGAAAAAGCATCAGGGAAACACCATATTGCAAAATGGTATCGATTTGGATATAATAACAATCTGCGGGCGGTTAGCTCAGTTGGTTAGAGCGTTGCGTTGACATCGCAAAGGTCGTTGGTTCGAGCCCAATACCGCCCACTGAAGGACAAAGACCAGGACGAGTATTCGTGTCAGCCGCTGACAGAGATGAGGACATATGTTGAGAGATCCTCTCCGCGGTAAACGGAGAAAACCCCCTGTGAGTCTCGACCGGAAAGAAGCACAGCTTCAATTATGGAAGACGAATGATCCCGTTATCGATCGCACAGAGATAGCCGCGAAAGTGGTTAATCTGGGTGGAACCGCGAGAGAAACCTCCCGCCCCAGAACGGGGCGTTTTTGTTTAATAGCACATCTAAAGTAAAGGAGCACGAAATGGCTGAGAAAATAAAAGAGAAATACAAAGGATCGCAACTCTATAAACTGCGTCATTCAACGGCGCACGTGATGGCGCAGGCTGTTCTGGATAAATTTCCAAACGCGAAGATTGCCATCGGCCCGGCGATCGAAGATGGTTTTTATTATGACTTCGATCTGCCGCGCCCCCTGACGCCGGATGACCTGAAAGAGATCACCGCGCGCATGCGCGAGATCATCAAGGGTGACCATGCATTCACCAAAGAAGTGGTGGACGCGGAACAGGCGCGCGAACTGTTCAAAGACCAGCCCTATAAGCTGGAATTGATCCGCGACCTGGAATCCGGTAAACAGGACGAACATGGCATGGCGATCAGCGAAAAACAAGAATTAAGTATCTATAAACACGATCAATTCATTGATCTGTGCCGCGGACCACACGTCGAGCGCACCAGCGAGATCCACCCCAAAGCATTCAAGTTGCTGAATATCGCTGGCGCATATTGGCGCGGGAATGAAGAAAACCCCATGCTGCAGCGCATTTACGGCACGGTATGGGAAAAACCAGAAGAGTTGAAAGTATATACCACCCTGCTGCAGGAAGCGAAAAAACGTGACCACCGCAAGCTGGGTAAAGAACTTGACTTATACAGCAGCGTGGATGATGTTGGATCTGGCCTGATCCTGTGGCATGCCAACGGCGGGCGTATCCGCATGATCATGGAAAATTTCTGGCGCGAAGAACACGACAAAGCGGGCTATGAGTTCATCTATACCCCTCACATCGGCAAAGCCAAATTATGGGAAACCAGCGGGCACCTCGGTTTCTATAAAGAAAACATGTACGCCCCGATCGACATTGACGGACAACAATATTACCTCAAACCCATGAACTGCCCATTCCATGTCCATATTTATAAAAGCCAGATAGGCTCTCATCGCGACCTGCCGATACGCAGCGCGGAGATGGGTACGGTCTATCGTTATGAACGCTCCGGCGTTTTGCATGGCTTGCTGCGGGTACGCGGTTTCACTCAGGACGACGCCCACCATTTCTGCACACCGGAACAGATGCCGGACGAGATCGATTTCGTGCTTAATTTCTGTCTGCATATCCTGCGCTCGTTCGGATTTGAAGATTTCAAAGCCTATCTGGGAACACGGCCGGAAAAAGCAGTCGGCGAAGAATCCCGCTGGCGGGACGCAGAAGCCGCGCTCAAAGCAAGCCTGGACCGCTCCGGCCTGGATTACGAGATTGACGAAGGCGGCGGCGCGTTTTACGGCCCCAAGATCGACCTGAAGGTGAAGGACGCGATTGGCCGGGAATGGCAGCTTTCAACCAACCAATTCGACTTCAACCTGCCTGACCGTTTTGACCTGACCTATATCGGTGAAGATGGCCAGCAGCACCGCCCTTATATGGTCCATCGCGCGCTGATGGGCAGCATGGAACGCTTTTTCGGTATCTTGATCGAACATTACGGCGGTGCCTTCCCCGTATGGCTGGCACCCGTGCAGGCAGTGGCGATTCCGATCGCTGACCGCCATATGGAATACGCCGATGAAGTCGTGAAAAAACTGAAAGCAGAAGGCATCCGCGCGAAATTGGACAGCCGCAGCGAACGCATGAACGCCAAGATCCGTGACGCACAGAAACAGAAAGTGCCTTATATGCTTGTGATCGGTGACAAGGAGGCGGAAGCCGACCAGGTCGCCCTGCGCTATCGCTCGGGAGACAACCCCGGGGCAATGGATGTGGAAGAATTCATCAAAATTGCCAGGCAGGACATTGCCGATAAAAAATAAGCATGAGATAATTAGCAGGGTTGTGATAATTGCAATCCTGCTTTTTTATATGGTAATATCAAAATCACAAATAATATATAAGGAGTAAATTATCAGTACATCATCGGACGTAAGAGCAAATCAGTACATCAGGGCCGCAAAAGTACGCTTGATCGACGAGAATGGTGAAAACCAGGGAATCGTGACGATCACAGAAGCGCGCCGTGCGGCAGAAAACGCCGGATTAGACCTGGTAGAGATCGCCCCCAACGCCTCGCCTCCAGTATGCAAAGTCATGGATATGGGCAAATATCTATTTGAACAGAATAAGAAAGAACGCGAGGCAAAACGATCGCAGACAAAGATCGAACTAAAAGAAATCCGTCTACGCCCAAAAACCAATGAGCATCACCGCGGTTTTAAAGTGCGGGACGCGCGCCGCTGGCTGGAGGAAGGCAAGAAAGTAAAGGTTACGATCCGATTCCGCGGACGAGAGATCACCTACCCGGAGATAGCCCTGCAGGACCTGAAAGAGATCGCGGAAGAACTCAGTGATATTTCTACCATCGAAACCGCGCCAAACATGGAAGGCCGGGCAATGCATCTTGTGCTTACGCCATCCAGCGAATCAGGGAAATAAACATATCCGATCGCTGAAATCAATCCGTCAATTCACGCAACGGATCAGGAATTTATAAGAAATATTGGTATTTCCCGCAATTTGATATTGCTAAAAATTCTGGTATAATTCCCGTTCGCCTAAAAGGCGTTATTTTTATTATTAAGGTTAGGAGAATAGCAGTGCCAAAGAAGCCAAGAAAAGGTAAGTTCAAAATGAAGACGCATAAAGCGACTTCAAAACGCTTCCGCACCACTGGTTCCGGTAAATTAATGCGAACCAAGGGCGGCAAGGGGCACCTGCGCCGAAACCGTTCCCCGCGCGCAAAAGGGGAATTGGACCAGATGGTTCCGGTTGAAGGCAAAGGGTTTGAAAAACGCGTAAGGCGATTAGCCCCCTATATCGATAAAGAATAAGTATTGTTAGACTATTGCAACTGTTGGGTGCACACAACTGGTGAAAAGCCGGCGCCCAGGGGTTCGCAGAGGAGTAAAGAATGACAAGAGTAAAAGGCGGAACGGTAACGCGAGCACGCCACAAAAAAATCATCAAATATAACAAGGGAAATTTGGCATCCCGCCATTTGCTCTTCAAACGGGCGAATGAAACCATGCTGAAGAGCATGTGGTATGCCTACCGTGACCGGCGCAACCGCAAACGCGACCTGCGCAAATTATGGATCACCCGCATCAACGCGGCATCCCGACTGAATGGATTACCCTACAGCAAATTCATCTACGGCATGAAAAAAGCGGATATCCAGCTAAACCGCAAAGTTCTGGCGGACATGGCTGTGCGCGATCCCAAAGCTTTCACAGAAGTTGTCGAAAAAGCCAAAGCTGCTATCTAAGCTTCTAATTATTTCCAACAATAAGGGCAGTCAATGACTGCTCTTTTCTTTTTGTTAGAATAACAATATGGAACGGTTAATTCAGAACCCCGCCCGCCTAATTGATTTCAACTCTGGTATATCGATCGAGATCATCCGGGGGGATATCACGCGCATAAAAACCGGCGCGATCATCAACGCGGCTAATAAAGACCTGCGCCATGGCGGGGGTGTTGCTGGTGCGATTTCCCGGCGCGGTGGCCCAATTGTGCAAGACGAAAGCAACGCCTGGATCGCACAGCATGGCCCGATCGACTTTGACCGACCAGCATATACCCAGGGCGGCAATCTGCCCTGTAAATTCATTATCCACACCGCGGGGCCGGTATGGGGAGAAGGGAATGAGGACCAAAAGCTCACTAACGCAATCCGCAGCGCCCTGCAGATGGCGGAACAACTTCAGGTATCTTCCGTCACCATTCCCGCAATTTCAACCGGTATCTTTGGTTTTCCCATAAAACGCGCCGCGGGCGTTTTCATGCGGACGCTGGATGATTTCGTGAACACAGAAGACCTGCATTTCTTGAAGAAAATAACTCTTGTGCTATTCGATGGCGGCACCCTGGATCTTTTTACCGAGGCATTTGACACGTTTAAATGGGAGGATACGTTGCGATGATCACATCTTACAAGAACCCGCGCATCAAGACCGTCCGCGATCTGCTGGATTCTAAAAAGCAACGTGACACCCATCAGCAGATGATCCTCGAAGGTGTCCGCCTGGCGGAAGAAGCAGTGCGCCACCAGGTACAGATCCAGCAGTGTTTTTTCAGCGCGAATCTTTCAGATAGGGGAAAGGCGGTTGTTAAGCAGATAAGCAGCGACCAGGTTGAGATCGAAGAAATCCCAGCAGATCTGATGGATCGCCTGTCTGATACACAACATGCGCAAGGCATCCTGCTGGTTTGCGCTACACCACGCACTACCTTTCCACAACACCCATCCTATATCCTTGCCCTCGACCGCATTAATGACCCCGGAAATATGGGCACGATCCTGCGTACAGCCGCAGCCCTGCAATTTGATGGCATCCTGCTCACACCAGGAACCACGGACCCGTTCTCACCAAAAGCGCTGCGGGCAGCGATGGGGACCCAGCTTTATCTCCCCATTCAATGGAAAGAAGCGCAGGAAATAAAGGCGTTTTGCGAGGCAGCCACGACACCGCTGGAGTTGACCGCATCGGTCATGGATTGCCCGCATACCAGCTGGGATATGGACCTCTCCGGGCCTTTGTGCCTGGTGATCGGAAATGAAGCCGCCGGCATCAGCAAAGCGCTGCTTGGCTTGTCTGACCGCTGCGTGAAAATTCCTATTGCGGAAGAAACCGAGTCTTTCAATGCCGCAGTGGCTGCCGCGATTCTGATGTACGAGATCAAGCGCCAGAGGAAGCAGCCATGAAGATCCGATCCATCACCTGTTTTCTGAATCCAGAAAATATCACGGACTATACCCTTGAAAACCTCACCAGGAAGATCGGGAAACTGGCTCTCGCCTTCAAAAATGCGGGCTGGGAGATCCAATCAAAACGCATGGCAACCGTGCCTTTTGGCATGTACACTAACCATGAAAATGCGGTTAAGAAGATCACCGACCTGGAGAAGAAATCGCGCACGCTGGGTTTCGATTACCTTTCGGTTGGGCCCGCCCGGTTGACGCATCCGGAGGAATATCTGCGTATCCCCGATATCTTATCCGCGACAGAAAATGTATTCACGACCGGGATGATGACCCACACCCACCGCGGTATATCCACCGCATCAGTGCGCGCATGCGCGGAGATCATCACGAAGATCGCACCGATCACAGAAGATGGCTTCACCAATCTGCGCTTCTGCGCAATGAGCGGTGTTTCCCCATTGACACCATTCTTCCCGGCGGCTTACAGCTACGGTCCGCGGCCCGCTTTTTCATTCGCGATCGAATGCGCGGATGCCGCGGTGGATGCCTTCAAAATGGCCAAGAGCGTTGCGCAGGGGAAAGCAAACCTGCTCGAAGCGCTCAACAGCGCCGCCAGTGAGCTACAGACCATCATAGATGAGGCGCATCTACAGTGGGAGATGCCCTTCAAGGGGTTTGACTTCTCACTGGCGCCATTCCCGGAAGACTGGTGTTCGCTGGCAGGCGCGATCGAACAGCTGGGAGTGGCAAAGATCGGATTAATGGGATCATTATCCGTAGCAGCCATCCTGGCGGAGACGCTCGACCGCGGCGCATGGCGCAGGGTTGGTTTTAACGGCCTGATGCTGCCGGTGCTGGAAGACAGCATCCTCGCCCAGCGCAGCATGGAAGGAACGTATTCAGTCAAAGACCTGTTGATGCTTTCGGCGGTATGCGGCACAGGGTTGGACACGGTGCCGCTGCCGGGCGACACCAGCGCGGAGGCGATCGCGGCGCTGCTGATGGATGTGGCCTCGCTGTCGTTACGGCTGAAGAAGCCGCTGACCGCGCGGCTGATGCCGGTGCCCGGGATGAAGGCGGGCGAGATGACGGACTATGACTTTACCTTTTTCAGGAATGGGAAGATCCTGGACTTCCCGGCGGAGAAGCTGAGCGGGGCGCTTGCCGGATCGGAGTGGGTCGAGATCAGAAGCCGAAGCTGACGCTTCTATATTCAGTTCCTGCAATGAAACCCGGTGCGGCATTTCCGGGTTCACTTGACAGAGTTTGACAGAATTGGACAGTTTGGAGCCGTTTAGCGCTTCGAACTACGGGATCGAAAGATGCATACCGAAACTGAACCAGTGATAACATCACATAAAGTTGATGAAAAATACGACGCAAACAAGGATGACTTGACAAAGTAAGAGGTATCAAAAATACCAGACTCTCCCGCAGAAATAATTCCCAGAAAGTGTAGATCCGTATGGGTAAAGAATTAATGGAAACAGGGCTATTCGATGGAATACAAATAGTTACTGATGCACGCGGGAAGGTTCAATTCGATCGTGATTGAAAAATTTCTGATGGCTCTTAAAATGGGGGGAGTATTAAATAAAAATCCGGAAAATACCTATGGATGGTTTAGGGTAATTTATCACACTATTATTCACTGAAATCATGAAACGAATAATCCAGTATGGGTGAGAACAATACGCACACCGATAAAAACCAAAACAAGCCCACCAAATATTTCGGCTTTGGTTCCAACAATGTTACTGATCTTCCGCCCCCCGACTAACCCCGCAATCGTGAATATGCATGATGTTAGACCGATGAGCAAGCTTATATGCATTACTGCACCATCAAGAAACGCATAGGAAAGGCCAACGCCAAAGGCATCAATACTCGTCGCAAGCGACAGCATCAATAACGATAGGCCGCGCGTTCGGTCCGAACAGGCATACCCTTCTTCATCTTCCTGATGGCGAAAACCTTCAACAATCATTTTTCCACCGATAAAAACAAGTAGTGAAAAAGCAATCCAATGATCGATCCTGGAAACATAGTCCGCGATCGAAACCCCAAAAAGCCAGCCAAGATACGTCATTCCGCCCTGGAACAGACCGAAATGAAAGGACAACCGGAAAACCGCGCGGAAATCCAGAAGCCTTGGAGAAGAGCCAATACACAAAGATACAGAAAAACAATCAATCGCAAGCCCAACAGCAACCAGCAGGCTAATCCATATATCACTCATTTCAATTCAATACGCTTCCAAAAATAACGATTTTTAATAAGCGCTTCAGATTGTAACATTCTGGTTGTGATTACAAAGAATTTAAAAATAAGTACAATAAAAAGATCATTAAGGAAGGGACGTATGATATCTGAAAAAGATTTTTTACAAATTTCAAGAGTCATGCCATTTTTAGACAAGGCGCCTAAGCCCATTAAGGCGGAATTTATCCAATATGGGTATCTTGCAGATATTCCGGCGGGGCGAGATGTTTTTGTAATAGGAGATCGCGCGAATGCCATCGCATTGCTTATTGATGGGATTGTTCGAGTTTATATCATTGGTGAAACTGGACGTGAGATCACCTTGTACCGCTTTGGCAGCGGTGAATCATGTGTGTTGACCGCGAATGCTATTTTGAATGACCAGGAATTTCCCGCAATCGCGTTAGCGGAGAAGGCAACAAAAGCAGTAATGATCCCCGAGGAAAAATTCCGGGACTGGGTAAAAAAATATGATGTCTGGAGAGAGTTTCTTTTCAAACTTCTTGCGCAGCGACTGATGTCCATGATCCTAATGATCAATGAAGTCGTATTTCATAGAATGGACAAACGTATCGCAATGTATTTATATAAGCACGGCATGAATAAAAATCCAGTTACAGCAACCCACCAGGAGATCGCCGATGAGCTGGGCAGTTCCCGTGAAGTAATCAGCAGGTTGATCGAAGCATTTCAAGATGATGGATCTGTGAAGGCAGGCCGTGGGTCAATCGAAATTCTTGATCTCACGGCTATGCGACAACTTTCGGATATGTGACTTAGTCACAGACAAAATCTCTAGAATCTCTTAGACTAATATCATAAAAACACTACAAGGAGTTTAAGAAATGAAAAGAAACATGTCTAACATCGATCGAATTGTTCGTATAGTGCTGGCCGCCATCTTCGCTTATTTATACTTTGGTGGAATTGTGACAGGAACACTGGGGATTATTCTGTTGGTGCTGGGTGCAGTTTTCGTACTCACATCCTTTATCGCTTTTTGCCCACTCTATGTTCCTTTCAAATTTAGCACCTTTAAAGATAAGTAATTCTTTAGAGCGATTCGAAAAGAGCGAATCAACCTTCGCTCTTTTTTTAATTAAACTTCAAAAACGAATATTTTGAATTTAACTCCCAGGTGCAATGCCGGTGATACCAGGTACACACAATGCTCTGTGTGAACACCATTACATGCTGACTTCGAATCAGACGGCTGAGAGTTCGAATCTCTCCGGGGGCGTTATTTTTTCAAGGTGAGACGCGCCGCACCCTTCTGGTTCGCTGCGCTCAGGCATTGCGTACCTCCAATCACCTTGAACGGCTCAGCCAGGAGATCGCTCGCAGGACCAGGA
>CAZDIS010000078.1:0-11836 GCA_964505585.1 uncultured Pelolinea sp.
TTCCTTAACCAGCATACCGATTTATCGCAGAACCCGCTCATCGATACATTTGAGGTCGCTTCTGTCCTCATGCCCTCGGCGGCAAGATACAGTCTGGTATCCCTTGTGGAAGTGCTGGATATTGAGGTGCCATCCCATCACCGCGCGTTGGATGACGCGATTGGCTCTCTACAGGTTTTCATTCAGCTGCTCGAAAAAACACATACGCTGCCAGTGCATCTGATCGCTGAGATCGTGCAGGCCTCTAAAAAGATCCGCTGGGACGGTCGCTGGTTCTTCACGCGGGTCCTTAAACAACGGTCTCAGGAACCCATCAGCGCGAAAACAAGCGCGCAATCAGACCTCGGTGTATTTTTCCAGAATCCGGACGAGATCCTGACTCCGCCTTTGAAACCGAATGAGACCATCCGTCCCCTGGATTTAGATGAAGTGACCGAAATTCTCAGTCCGGGTGGAGTGTTCTCCAAATATCTTGATAATTTTGAAGCGCGCAATGAACAGATTGAAATGCTGCAGTCTGTGGCCGATGCGATCACAAACAGCCAGCACTTGATGGTCGAAGCTGGAACCGGGATCGGCAAATCCTATGCCTATTTAATTCCCGCCGCGCTGTGGGCGACAAAAAACAACACGCGCGTGGTCATTTCAACCAATACGCTTAATTTACAGGATCAATTGATTGATAAAGATATCCCCGATGTCAGCAATGCGCTTGGCATCGGTCTCCGTGCGGCAGTGCTGAAAGGCCGTGCCAATTATCTTTGTCCACGCCGATTGAAAGCGCTGCGCCGCCGAAAACCGCGCGATACAGCGGAATTGCGTGTTTTGGGAAAGGTCCTTGTTTGGCTGGAATCAGGCGGCAAAGGGAATTTGAATGAGATCACGCTGACCACGCCGGCGGATAAGGATGCCTGGCGCCGTATCTCCGCGCAGGATGAGATGTGCAACATGGAAGTATGCATGGGGCGCATGGGCGGTACCTGCCCGTATTTCCGCGCCCGGCAAAAGGCGATCGGTGCCCATATCCTGATCGTGAACCATGCCCTACTATTGGCCGATGTCGCAACCAACAATCGTGTGCTGCCGGAATACAAATACCTGGTGATCGATGAAGCGCACCACATGGAAGATGCCACCACCAACGCGCTCAGCACCCGCATTTCAAAGCGGGAAGTGGAGCGCGTGTTTAAGGAGTTGGGTGGTTCAAACAGCGGCCTGCTCGGCAGGGTGAATGAGTCCATCCAGAGTATGTTGAAACCCTCAGAACAGGCGGCCGCCGGCGCAAAATTGAACGATATCGCGGACCTCGCGTTTCGGTCAGAGAATCAGCTGCGCGCCTTCTTCGCGCGAATTGGCGATTTTCTTGAGGAGATGCGTGAAGGCCGGGATGTCGGGCCGTATGGCCAGAAAGTGCGTGTGGTGCCCGCCACACACACCATGCCGGTTTGGTCAGATGTTGAGATTTCCTGGGATAATGCGTCTAAACCTTTGAAGACGCTGCATGCCGGCCTCGAACAACTTCTGAAGGACCTGGTCGATCTTCAGCAGGGGCCCAGCGAGGATCAGGATGTCTTGTTTGGTGATCTTGCTGGCACGATCCGCCACCTTAATCAGATATTTAAATTTACAGACGCGCTCGTATTTGACCTCGACCCGGGTTATATCTATTGGATCGAGATCGACTATCGCTTCCGGAAGTTGACCTTGAATTTTGCCCCGCTCCATATCGGGACGTTGATGGAGAATCATATCTGGCATCAAAAAGAAAGTGTGATTCTGACATCTGCGACCCTGACAGCCAATGAACAATTTGACTATATCCGCTCGCGGCTGAACGCGGATGAAGCGGATGGATTGGTGATGGGCTCGCCATTTGATTATGAGAATTCCGCGCTCTTGTTCCTGCCTACCGATATGCCGGAGCCGGCGGATTACCGTGCCTACCAGCAATACATGACGCGTGCCCTGGCGCGCACGGCAAAAGCTTCCAGTGGCCGCATGCTGGTCCTCTTTACGTCTTACAAGCAGCTCAAATACGTCTCGCAGTACCTGACACCCATCCTTGGCAAAGAGGATATCCAGGTCCTGGAGCAGGGCAGCGGCGCATCCCCATCCGTTCTGCTCAATACATTTAGAAATGCCGAACGGGCGGTTCTGCTTGGAACACGCTCATTTTGGGAAGGTGTCGATGTGCCGGGTGACGCGCTTTCGGTGCTGGTGATTACCAAGCTGCCTTTTGATGTGCCCAGCGACCCGATCATCGCGGCGCGCGCAGAAACATTTGAGAATCCGTTCGGGGAATATACCCTGCCCGAAGCGATCCTGCGTTTTCGCCAGGGCTTTGGCCGCCTCATCCGCACGCAGTATGACCGCGGCGTGGTTGCCATCCTCGACCGGCGTGTGCGCACAAAACAGTATGGGCCGATGTTCCTGCAATCCTTGCCACCCTGCCATGTGGTTGAAACGGCGATCGAAAACCTGCCGCGCGAAACAACGCGCTGGTTAAATCTCTAAGCCGCTTATTCGATCCTGATCTTCAGTTCGATCGGCGCAACTTTTTGGAACATCGCTTGCGCCGGACAGTATTTCTCTTCTGAAAGTTGCACGGCCCGTTTCACGGCCTCCTCAGAAATCTCTTTTCCGCTGATGATATATTCGATCACAATATGCGTGAAAACCTTGGGGTGCTCTGCGGCACGGTCGGTGTGCACCTGCACCTCAAAGGAAGTGATCTCCTGGCGTTTCTTTTTCAGGATCGAGACGACGTCCATCGCGGTGCAGCCAGCCAGGCCAATGGCCAGCAATTCAAGCGGACGGAACCCATCATCATCACCGCCTACCGCCGGGCTCGTGCCAAGCGGCACTGTAAATCCCGATTCGGAACTTCCGTCAAAGCGCATTTTCTGTTTCCAAACAACTTTTGCGTCCATTTTCTCATCCTTTCTATCGTGCGTTATCTGCCCCATCCCGTGGGGATCATTATTTATCAGCTGAATCCGGCGTTGAAAACGGCCTGGCAGTGAGAACAAACCAGCTCAAGCTTCCCGTTATAAGCAAGCGTCCCCTCGCGGCATACCGGGCAGGTGTTGCCTTCCTGCGGGCAGGTTGGCTCTCCTTTACTTTTTTCGTCAGGTCTGTGTTCGTCTGTGAAAGAATCCCAGATGCCCATCGGTTTCAGACAAGCGGCCAGGTTGGGAGCACGTCAAAATCGAGTGTGTCGCTGTGGCCGTGGATAAAACGAAAATAACCGGCTGTCCCGATCATCGCTGCGTTATCGGTGCATAATTTTAGCGGGGGGATATGGACATCGAATTTATCCTGCGTCGTCATCACTTTGCGCAGCGCGCTGTTGGCGGAAACACCGCCGGCGACAATGATATGTCCGGCAACAAATTGTTCCGCCGCGGCGAATGTTTTTTGGGCCAATACATCAACTACCGCCTCCTGGAAACTTGCGGCGACATCCGCGGTGGGGACCACTTCGCCATTTTCTTTCATTTTTTTGATCTCACGAAGCACCGCTGTCTTCAAACCGCTGAATGAAAAATCAAAACTATCATCCAGCCAGGCCCTCGGAAAAGCGAACTTAGTTGCGCTGCCGCGCAGGGCGGATTTTTGGATCGATGGCCCGCCGGGGTAGGGCAGATTCAGCAGGCGCGCTACCTTATCAAAAGCTTCACCAGCTGCGTCGTCCAGCGTGCTGCCGAGGTCTTTATATTGTAGGTGTTCCTCTATCAGGACCAGCGAGGTATGCCCCCCGGAAACGATCAGAGCCACACAGGGGAACTTCGGTTCCTTGAAATCCGGGTCATCGTCTGGATTGATCCATGCTGAATACAAATGGCCTTCGAGGTGGTTCACGCCGATCAGGGGCTTTCCGCTCCCAAGGGCAAGGGCTTTACCCATATTGGCACCCACAACCAGTGAGCCGGCCAGGCCGGGCCCGCGGGTCACCGCGATAGCGTCAATTTCTTCCAGTGTGAGATGTGATTGCAGTAGTGCTTCCTGCACAACGGGGTATATCGCCAGGATATGCTCGCGCGAAGCCATTTCCGGAAAAACACCGCCATACTGTGCGTGCAGTTCAATTTGCGAAGCAACAACACTTGAAAGAATGGTCGTGCCATTCAACATTACAGCTGCGGCTGTTTCATCGCAGGAGGTCTCGATCGCGAGGATTCTGTTCCTTTTTTTGTCAGCGCTTTTTGGTGTCATTTTTTATTATCCATCGGAATCACGAGATCGTACGGGTAATCCGCCAGGATCTCAAATCCATTCTCTTCATTTAAATATATTGTATCTTCTATCCGCATACCCATTCCCTCTTCTGGATAATATAAACCCGGTTCAATGGTGAACACCACTCCAGGTTTCAGGATGTCATCCAGATCGGCTGTGGCGCCGCTAAATGGTTTTTCATGCACCGCTAATCCCAACCCGTGGCCAATGCTGTGCAAATATCCTTTCCGGGTGGTTTTGTCTTCAGCAAGGGTTGTGTGCCGCTCTTTTGCGAATAGATCGCAGGCCATGCGCTGGTAATCCGTAAATAATGTTTTTGGTTTGAGCGCGTCAATGATCTGGTGGTGGACACGCAGGACTGTGTCGTATAAGTCTTTGACGGTATGCGGGGCATATCCCAGACACCAGGTGCGCGTCATGTCATAGAAATATCCGCCGCCGGATTCGCACGGAAAAATATCGAAGACGATCGGCTTGCCCAGCATGATGACATCGTCCGGATTGCCGGTATTGTGCGGAATGCCCCCGTCTCGCCCGATTGCGAAGATTGTGGCTTCAGGGTTATCCGCGCCGAGCGCTGCCAGCCACTGGTTGATGCGGCTTTTTACATCTCTCACCGTTACCGGCTGGCCATCATCGTGGATGATGATTTCTTCCTTAACTGCGCATCCCTGCAGAAATTGTTGTACGCGTCTCATCACGCTGGTTGTGATCTGCCCCATCTTTCGGATCTGGCCGACTTCATCCGCGCTTTTGGTCATCCGTGCTTTGAGGAATGGGCTGTCACTGTAAAAACTCTTAAATCTTACGTTCGGCAGCATCGGTTTTAATGCTTGAAGTACTGCGTAGAAAGGGCCCAGTGCGGTTTTTCCCGAAATTGCGACCGTGCCTTCGGTTAGGCCGTATGCTGCCATCGCTTCTTTCACCCGCAGGGCGATTGCTTTTTCTTCCTTTCCATCGCACTTCTTCACGTATGCTGTCAGCGGTTGTTGTGAGAAATATGCTTGCGTGGTCATCCCGCTCTTTGCCGCTTCTTCACGTTCCATGTCAACCACGTGAAATAAGGTCGGTTCTTTTCCGACGCGTTTGAAAAGGTCTGCGTGATTGACATGCCGGATTCCGGTCATGTAGACCATGTCCGGATTGTTATATAAATTGCCATTGACCCAGATGGCATCGATCCCAGCTTCTTGGAGGATCCTGTCAAGTTCCGTTCGCATCGTTTCTCCCTGATAATTATTGGTTGAATACTTGTTTGAATCCTTCGAGAAAAAGATCTGCCTGTTCAGGTAGGACTGTACGCGGATCACACACAATATGTCCGTCCGCGATCCTTGCGATGATCGGCGTTGGTAATTCCCGCAGTTTCTCCATCATCAGGTCCGGTTTTTCCACCGCGATGCGGATCGTATACGTTGGAAGTTTTTCCTCTGGCAAACTGCCGCCGCCGACCATTGAATAGCCAGGCGCAATCTCGCCAAAACCCAATCTGTCTCGCCAGGTCTTTGCCTGTGTGTGTATTGTGTCTTTTTGCCTCGCGATCATCCGCCAGATCGGCACCTTTTCAACCACCTCGCCTTTCAGGTAATGGGTCAGTGTGGCGGAAATGCCTGCCAGGCAGGTTTTATCAGCGCGTACGGCGCGTGCCAGTGGATGTTTTTTGATTTTTGCCATCAGGTCTGCCCTGCCAACGATGATGCCGGCCTGCGGACCGCCCAATAGTTTATCGCCTGAGAAACAAACCAGGTCGACACCGTCAGCCAGCGCTTCCTGTATTGTGGGTTCATGTGGCAGCCCGAACTGTGCTGTGTCCAGCAGCGCGCCGGATCCCTGGTCATAGATGAATGGGCGCGCGTAACTGTGCGCGACCTCAGCGATAGCGTCTAGTGGGGGTTCTGTGGTAAACCCGATGATCTTAAAGTTGGAGTGGTGCGCGTTCATCACCAGTGCGGCGCCTTCTTGCAGAGCGGTCTCATAATCTTTGAGGTGAATTCGGTTGGTTGTGCCGATCGCCGCCAGTTTCGCGCCGCTTTGCTTCATGACGTCCGGCACCCGGAAACCGCCCCCGATCTCAACCAGCTGCGAATGGGGGATGATCACTTTTTTTCGGTTTGCAAGCGCGCTCAGGATCAGCATTGTTGCGGCTGCGTTATTGTTAACGATGAACGCGCTTTCAACATCAAGCAGGCGTTTGAGGATCTCTTCGGCGTGGACTGAACGCTTGCCGCGCCTGCCGTTCTGCAGATTGAATTCAAGGTTGTTGTAGCTCAGTGCTGTGGCTTGGATTGCCTCTATGGTTTCTTCGCTGAGTGGGGCGCGTCCAAGATTCGTATGCAGGATCACGCCAGTCGCGTTGATCACAGGCACCAGGGATGGTTGTGTCCATTGCCCTGCCAGCTCTCTCGCCTTATCGATCATACCTGCTTCCGAGGGAAGTGCCTTCTTCGCCTTTGCCGCTGCTCTTACTTCATCCAATATGAAACGCAGGGCTTCTACGCCCAACGTATGGCCGTATGCTGCGCAAAGATCTCTTCCGGATGGTGTCCGCAGCAGCGCGTCAATCGAAGGGATCGCGCGCAGGTTAGATTTCTTCATCTGCCCCCGCGTTGAACGTCGCCTTCTCTGCCATCCGCAGCAGCATTTCAAACAGTAAAAATCCGACCCCCACAATAACGGTGATCAAATTGGTAAGGATCCTGCCAAGCTGTAGCCAGGCGATGAAAGCGAGAAAAAGCCCAAACAGAATGCCTTCACGCACCAGCACCCGGCTTGGCACATATTCTTTCGCGAAACGCCGCTGAATGATGAAACTGACGGGCAGACCGATCCCCGCGCCGAAGATCACCAGGAAGAAAAAGAACATCCAGCGCGGTCCCAGGCGCGGCTCCAGCATGAACAGTGTAAAAACCAGCCCGCTCCCACCGATCAACACCAGGAAAAGTGTCATCGTGAATATCTTCCCAAATGGCGGCAAAAATGATTTTTTCTTCATAAGACTGATTATATTCTAAGTCGGACCGGGTCACATCGAATGAGAGTTTGGTAGAAAAAAAGGAAACAATTGGTTGGTGGACGCATTTAGATCGCCATTTTAAGTTCAGTCTCTTCTTATTGTCGGAGAATAGAGAAACGTTAGGATAACCATCGTCCTGAAGGATTATTCATCCATTAATTCTTCTTGCAATAGATAACCAATTTATTTTAGGCGGGCGAACCGCAACGCCTCTCTTGCTAAATTACATCCCTCAGCTTTGTGATCGCTGCAGAATATCCTTTTTCGATCAAGTCATCAGTCTGCTCCACATTGATCCTATTAAAACCAGATATGTCGGGTTCGATCATGGTATCCGCTTTTTGTGTTTGCGTTTTTGCTGCGATTCTTATTGTCAGGTCATGTGAGCGCATTAATACTTCAATAATATTCTCTGGCTTGCTGGACGATTGTTTTCCGTGCAGGTCCACACCAATGATCCATTCCGCTCCCATTTTTTTTAGTGGAGATATCGGGACGTTCTCGACGATTCCTCCATCAACTAATAATCGGCCGTTGATCTCAACCGGGTTAAAGACCCCGGGTATACAGGCGCTGGCCATAACTGCTTTGGCAACGCTGCCTTCCTCCAGAATAACTTTTTCGCCGTTTACGATATCTGTTGCGATCACAGCAAGTGGAATCTGTGCTTCTTCAAAAACGGACTCATCGATATGTTCTTTGATCAAATTTCCCAGATTATTGTTGGATAAGATCCCATTTTTTGAGAGTGAGATCTCGGAAATATCGAGCCAATTTAAAGATGATGAGATCTCTGCGATTTCCTCCCACCCGACTCCAAAAGCGGTCAGCGATGCTACAAGCGCCCCGATGCTGGTGCCGGAAACACAGGCAATGTCAAAATCTAATTCATCCAGTGCTTTTAGCACGCCGATATGCGCGGCACCAAGCACCGCGCCGCCGCTAAGCGCTAGGCCAATATTTTTACCTTTAGGTTTTTTCTTGAATAAGCCCATTTAAGATGAATTGTTTTTCTCTGCTGGTTCTTTCATTACGTAAATATCTGCCTCAGCTATGCTTCTTCACCTGCATCAGTGGCATATCGGAATATGGCGATGATATTTGCGCCATTCGGCATTTCTGAGGGCTCTAAGATATACACATCACCGCTGTTGATCAGTGTCTGCAAAGCGCATAGATTGAGCAGGTCAACATCACCCGTTTTAAACTTTTTATGCAGTGAAAATGATTTATTCTTTTTGTTCAGTAAACCCCAGATTTGTTTCTGCTCAGGAATAAATAAAGTATCGATCCGCCCATAAAATGCGGCCGGGATGATTGCTGTCAGATCTGTAGAGATCAACCCACTCTCAGATCCAAGCAGCATCTGGCTGCGCTTAAGCGCCTCTTGCCGTTCTTTATTGAAAATTGGTTCAATGATTTCCCAGGCTTCTTTGTGCAGGGTTTTCCCGCTTTTTTCTTCCGGATTGCCTTCGATCACACGATCAGTGATATTTGGGTATTCGCTGATCTCGCGGTAAATGGGTAGCAGGTACTTGACGCCGGAAAGGATCAAAGGTGCGTTTTTCTCGGCCAGTATGTCCATTATGCCCGCGTCGACTTGATGGAAAAAGCGTTTGATATCTGTTTTCTGGCTTTCATCCAGGGTCGCGTGCCCGTGATATCCAGAGGCATTTTTGCCTTCAGACCCTGGCGAATGGCTTTCGCTGTGGAATTGAAGCTGCCGCTCCGATTCGTCCGGCCATAACGCTTCTTCTATCGTAGTCGGTATATCTTCCAGGTCCATTTCCGCGATCTGGTAGCGGTTGCCTTGAAACAGTCGGATTTCTCCCTGGCTGAGTGCCAGAATGTAAAAGTGTTGGCCCTTGCTGAGTGCTGGCAGGAGCGCATCAATTTGAAAATGGTCGCCGACGAAAAGCTGTGATTTAAAAGGGATTGGTACCCGATACACGCGCAGTATATCATCAGTAATAAAGACGGCTAATCCATCGCTCTGGTGCTGCCAGAATGCCTCCGATGATTGCAGTCTGTCAATCCCCTCAAGGAATGCTTCTCTCTCTGCTTTTCGCATGCCGCGGGTTTTTAGCTGTTTTTTCATCTCAGCATATAAATTCCCGAATCGGACCGGATCCTGCTGCTGCTCGCGCCCGTACCGGTGGGTGGGTATATAGAGCGAAACGAAGTTTTCCCCCTTTGCCGTAATAAGTTCTTCTAACATCGGCCTGTTGACCAAATCCATTTTTAAAACCTCCATTGTTGTCTACTATTAACCATAACAAGAGAAACGTATTTTTAGTATTAAAACGGTATAAACATCTATCATCTTCTTTTTTATGCGCTTTCCCGGTTCTATTATCGCGCGATCAATACCGCTTCAAAATTTCTTTCATCTGAGCGATCTCGCTTTTCTGGGCTTCCACAATGTTCACGCATAGTTCAGAAATCTCTGGATCTGTGACCTGTCCTTGTTCACACATCAGGATCGCGCTGGAATGGTGCGGGATCATCGAGCGCAGGAATTGTTCATCGCCCACAGGCGTCTGCGTGCGTGCGAGACCAAGTGTAATAATGAAAACCAGGGCAAATACTGAGATTAGGGCCATATTCAATCGCTTATTTGGGTACATAGAACGCATAAAGACCAGCATCATGACCACCATCGGCGCGGCCATCATGACTGCCATATAAAAGCGGTTGATATTTGGATAGAAATGGCCAAATTCCGCTATTAATGCGTAAGTTAATGCGAACATGATCACTGTGTTTATTGCGATGATGGATCCCAATTTCTGATAATTCTTTATCATTTTTCCTCCTGTTTGGTATTTGTCTTCATCATAACAAGCCGGGTGCGAAAGGTTTCATAATAATGGTATTAGCACCATTGATTTTCCGGAAGTTTTGGGTTCGCCCATCGCTGAATGCGTCTTGGTATTATCAGAAAATCATAAAAATCAATTTAAAAGGGGGGTAAAAAGCGAAAATCGGTCACTCCCTATGTTAAGATTAATTTTGATGCAAAACGTTTGACATGATTAGTGGACAAAAAATGGTCACGAAGGAAATGTCACTGCATCACGATGCGGATTACCAACATATCCGCTCGGTCTACCCGGGGGAGTACATTTTCGAATGAGTGATCACTGTTTCCCATCTTGTCAATGGTCGTGATGATTAAATTGATGATACAGCGAAAAAGGAAAGGTGATGAGTTATGAAGATTAAATTAGGGGCGAAAGTAAAAACAGAAAATAATAAAACGATCGGTGAAATTGAGCGAGTGGTGATTGATCCTTCCGATGAAGAGATTACGCATGTGGTCGTCCAGAAAGGGACTTTCTTTACCGAAGATAAATTGGTGCCGATCAGTATGCTCGGGGTCATAGATGAAGAAGAAGTGCGTTTGCGGGCGACGGAAAAAGAGATTGAGGATATGGAGGATTTTAGAACAGAATTGTTTCTGGATTATGATCAGCTCGCACATATTGATAAAAATGAGGTCGGCTATTCTGCCAGGATGATCATGTATCCTCCTTCCGGAATTCCAACTATGGCTGCCGGTCCAAGGTACATCCCGCCGGTGTTTGCCCGGGTTACGAAAAACATTCCGATTGAATTTGCGGCCATCGTTGAGGGCGCAGATGTCATCGGATTGGAAGGTGAGAAAGTCGGCGAGGTTGAAGAAGTGATCATGGATCCAAACCTTGACCGTGCGACCTATTTTGTGATCTCCAAGGGCTTCCTGTTCAAAGATAGAAAGTTTGTTCCAGTAAACTGGGTCAGGACGATGAAGGATGCGAAAATTAAGCTGGCCGTCAACGAAAAGATCATTCAGCAATTGCCCGAATACCCGCAATCCGGATCTTGACCGGTCATAGGCACGCGAAATGCCTTGAATGGCTGGAAAGCATCATTTTGCTTCCAGTCATTTTTTTTCATACCCTTATCCGCGCTGCTGGCTTGGATCTGATAGGTTTCTCATACCATAGTTTGCCTTTATTTGTGCAGGCTGTTTGTGCGGGCACTACTTTTTATTTTTTTTATCGTTTCTGATAAAATGGACGCGGTAAATTATTAAAATCACCGTCTATATTAAAAAGAAAACATCATCAATGAAGGATATCGATCAGGACCAGGCACAGAGATCTGGCTATGCAATAAAAACGCGTCCGGAGTTCCTCAATGACACCGAAAGCGCGTTATTAAAATGGGTTGAAGTGATCATCGCCTGTGTGTTGATAAGTGTCCTTGTTTATCTGGCATTCCTTCGTCCGGAAGATACACAAAACGTAAGGGGATATCAAATCCTCGTCTCAGTGGAATTTCTGATCGTGTTCATGGCGATTGGATTGAACATGAAAGGTCATTTTATTCTTTCATCCGCTTTGTTCATTCTCGCGGCCGTCATCGGGCCGTGGTGGGCTGCCTTCATGGATCCGGCCGTATTCCATGGTAATTTATTCCCGTTGGTCTATTCGGCAATCGCCATCCTCTTCAGCGGCTATTTTTCTCCAGTATACATCAATGTCATCGTTGGCATCATTCAGATAACGGGCTTGGGTTTATTCATCTATATCAGCGATT
>CAZDIS010000079.1:0-2998 GCA_964505585.1 uncultured Pelolinea sp.
AAAAAAAAACCATTAAACAACTGATAAAACACATTGATCGCAGCGGTGTTCAAAAATTTAAAGAGATCAATCGCTGAGAATGGAGTGAATATGCTGGATTGGGGAAAAAGAACATACATCATGGGTATCCTCAACCTGACACCGGATAGTTTCTCCGGAGACAGCATCCTTCAGAAAGACGACCCTGTTCAGTTCGCCGTAGAGCTGGCCCAACAATTCGTTCACGACGGGGCTGATATTTTAGACATTGGCGCGGAAAGCAGCCGGCCCGGCTCCATGCCAATAACTGCCGATGAAGAACATCAGCGCCTTATACCTGTTATAAAGGCGCTAAAACAGGAAAACATCCCTGCCCTGCTTTCAGTTGATACCTACAAATCAGAGGTGGCGCAATCCTGCCTGGATTTAGGTGTGGATTGGATCAATGATATTTGGGGGTTTCAAAAAGACCCGGGGCTGGCTGCAGTGGTTGCCGATAACAGCGCACCGGTTGTGTTGATGCATAACCGCAGCAGATCAGGCGCCGTAAAAGTGAACAACCGATTGGGAGCCAGCTACGACGCTGGAGAATACGATAGTTTTTTGGAAGACCTGATACAGGGCCTTGAAAAAATTGCCCTTACCGCGATAAACGCAGGCATTGCGCGCGAAAATATCATCCTTGATCCAGGAATAGGATTCGGGAAATCAGTCGCGCAAAATCTGCAGATCATCAATTGTCTCGATCAGGTAAAATCCCTCGGTTTTCCTTTGTTGATCGGGCCTTCCCGCAAATCGTTTATTGGAAAGGTTTTAGATTTACCGGTAGAAGAAAGAACAGAAGGCACAGCGGCGGCTGTCACGGTCGGGATCTTGCGCGGTGCTGATATTGTACGCGTGCATGATGTTAAGCATATGGCAAGAACAGCAAAAATGGCGGACGCCATCAAACACGGGGGTTGCTAAAAGAGATCAGTACCTTTCTGTTCGCCGTTTCTTTTTTTCTGCGTTTTTCCGGTCGATTAGTTTTTTGGCGAGCTTAAGTGAAAAATGCTCTGACCGCTCGCGTTCTTCCAACGCGTTTTCGATGAATTTATATTCTTCCATCAGATTGGGGATAATGATGTGTTCCAAGGCTTTTAATCGCCTTGTCGTTCGTAAGATCTCTTTCATTAATTTTGCCAGGCGGATCTCACCGTCTGCTAGCGCAAGTATCCCTTCAATATTTTTTTCATAAGATTCCGCAGCCTCATCTACAACCGGTGAAGTGCCAATAATACAAATATCACGATCGTAGAATTCCCTTTGCGCTTCGATCACTTTGATGCGGGGCACATGTACCCCCATTATTTGAGAATCAACCAGGTCCAGTGCGAGATCATGCTTTTTACCCATCGCTGCAGATCCTAAACCGGATGGGCCAACAAGCGCTTCCGCGCGGGCGAGTGATTTTCGTGACTGGGCAGACAGGTCCTGTAATTGGGTTGCTAAATCAACTACTTCATCCTGCAAACGCAGGATTTCCTGCAGTAGTGCCATTCTTTTCTTATCAAGAAGATCATATCCTGCCCGCGTGAGAGAAAGGCGTTCTTTCCTGATCAGCAGCTCATTCCTGGTTGCTGAAATATTAGAGATATCAGCCATTTTTTATTTCTTATATTTCCGAATATATTCTTCTGGAATTCTTTTTAAATAATTACTGGGTAATTCTGACAGTAATTCCCAGGACATATCCAGCGTTTCCTGAATAGTGCGATTTTCCATTCCCTGATTGAGATATTCAGATTCAAAACGCTTAGAAAAATTAAGAATATTTCTATCATGCTCTGTCAAGGACCCTTCCCCAATGATCGTCACCAATTTTTCAAGATCACGCCCCTCCGCATAGAAAGCATATATCTGGTCAGCGACGCTGCGGTGGTCTTCCCGCGTGTTCTTTTTCCCGATTGCAGCGTTCATCAAGCGAGATAATGATGGCAAAACATTGATAGGAGGGAAAATGCTCTTTTGGTTCAAATTGCGGTTTAGCACGATCTGCCCTTCCGTAATATAGCCGGTCAAATCTGGGATCGGGTGGGTAATATCATCATCGGGCATTGTTAGAAGGATCAGCTGCGTCACTGAGCCTGTCTGGCCTTCTATTTTCCCTGCCCGTTCATATAAGCTCGCCAGATCGGAATATAGATATCCCGGATACCCGCGCCGCGCCGGCAGCTCTTCTCTAGCGACAGATAGCTCCCGCAATGCCTCACAATAATTAGTCATATCTGTCAGGATCACAAGAACATGCAGTCCATGATTGAATGCCAGGTATTCAGCAGTGGTTAAGGCGGAGCGCGGTGTGATGATGCGTTCAATAGTGGGGTCGTCCGCGTGATTGAGGAACACAACCGTCCGGTCAAGTGCACCACTCGACCTGAATTGCTCAATAAAATATGAGGATTCTCGGTGCGTAATACCTACCGCAGCAAACACCACTGCAAACGGTTCATCTTTTCCATCCCCAATAACTCGTGCCTGGGCCGCAATCTGCGCAGCCAATTCATTTCCAGGTAATCCTGAACCAGAAAAAATAGGTAATTTCTGACCACGGGCGAGTGAATTTAATCCATCAATAGCTGAAATACCTGTTTGAATAAACTCACTGGGTTCGATCCTGACTGCCGGGTTTAATGGCATACCGTTAATATCTTTACGCGCCTCAGGTATTATTTCGGGGCCGCCGTCAATAGGTTGGCCCAGCGCATTAAATATTCTACCCATCATGGCATGCGATACATTTAAGCGGATGACGTCACCAGTGAACCGCACACGCGTGCGTGAGATGTCTAAGCCATCTGTATTGAGGAACAATTGAATGACAGCAATATCACCATCCACTTCTAATACGCGCCCGACCCGTGTATTTCCGCTGGGATCTATAATCTCCACCATTTCATCAAACGCAACATTCGCTATCCTCTCAACGAAGATCAGCGGCCCGCGGATTTGTGAAACAGTTTTATATTCTTTGGTTAAT
>CAZDIS010000079.1:3008-11553 GCA_964505585.1 uncultured Pelolinea sp.
AATAAATTTAATGATTTGGTATCTTCAGACATTTGTACTCTCACGCATTTCATCAATTCTTAAAAATTCATTATCAATTGCATTAATTAATAGTTTTATGCGTTCAACAGCGATATCGTAGGGTATTTCTTTCATTCTGGCAATGTTTTGCAGAACTGCGGCGTTTTCTATCCTATCGAGGCCGACACCGCTTTTCAGGGCCGTCTGGGACTCTTCATGAAAATGCATGATCGCTTTCATCATCCAGTACGATTTCTCGATCGGAGAAAACGCATCCACATCCTGAATGCCTGATTGTTGCAGCAGGTCTTCTCTTAACAAGCGGGCGGACAATAAGGTTTGCCTTTCATTATCAGATAATGCGTCTTGACCGATGAGCTGCACCACTTGCTGCAGCTCATGCTCCCGCCCCAGGATGGAGAGGGCTGATCTCATTAATTGAGGGAAATCATCGGCAACATGCTCGCTATACCATTGGGAAAGATCTACAAGGGAAAAACTCTTCGTCCAGTTAATGGCAGGAAAATGCCTGCGGCGGGACAATTCATAATCCAGCGCCCAAAAAACACCAGCTATACGCATTGAGCTTTGGGTAATTGGGTCAGAAAAATCACCTCCCGGAGGAGAAACGGCACCAACCAATGAAATTGAACCGTCACGGATGGACTCTAAATCTCTCATTGCGTGATCATCTGCATTACCCAAACAGCTGACATGGCCTGCCCTTTCATAAAACTCTGCCAGGCGGGATGCCATATAGGCCGGATACCCTTCCTCACCAGGAATCTCTTCCAGGCGGCTGGAAACTTCACGCAGGGCTTCCCCCCAGCGGGAGGTTGAATCTGCCAGCATGAGGACATCATAACCCATATCGCGGTAATACTCAGCAATGGTGATACCCATATAAATTGACGCTTCACGTGCTGCTACTGGCATATTGGATGTGTTAGCAATCAGCACCGTTCGATTGATCAAGGGAACGCCGGATGAGCGATCTTCAAGCTTTGGAAGTTCGTTGAGAACTTCAGCCATTTCATTCCCGCGTTCTCCGCAGCCAACATACACAACAATATCAACATCTGACCAGCGCGCGAGAGATTGTTGAATGACCGTTTTACCTGTCCCAAAACCACCTGGGATAATTGCGGAGCTTCCTTTTGGAATCGGAAAAAAGAGATCGATTACACGCTTCCCGGTAATCAGCGGTTCAGTAAATTCAAGCCTGCGATGATATGGTCGCGCATCTCGTACGGGCCAATTTTGCACAAGCGGGATTTTCACTTTTTCACCGGCATCCGTTTCAATTTCCGCTGGATGTTCTTTAATGGTGATATTACCGGACCGCAGGGTAAGAATTTTGCCCTTCAGCCCCGGGGGAACCATTACGCGATGTTCAATACTTTCGGTCTCAGGAATCGTTCCGATGATCATGCCGGCTTCAACATAATCGCCAATGCTTACATTGGGCGTGAAATGCCAAAGTTTCTCCATCGGCAGCGATGATTCCCGGATGCCTCGACTCAGGAACCCGCCCTCTTTACGAGCGAGAGTAGTTAATGGACGCTGCAAACCATCAAATATCTGCCCCATCAATCCTGGCCCAAGCTGTGCGACCAGCGGGCGTCCAGTATCGATGATCGGTTCTCCCAATCTTAGGCCTGAGGTTTCTTCGTAAACCTGGATAGTTATTTGATTGGCATTTAACCGGATAACCTCGCCAACGAGGCGGTGGCTTCCAACCCAGACCATATCGTGCAAACGCACCTCTTCCAGGCCCGTCGCACCAACAACAGGACCAGCGATACGGTTAATTATCCCCAGTTTATTTTTTTCATCAGCCATGTGATTCACCTTTAAATCGAATTTGTACCCCTGTTGCATGTCTTATCATTTCAAAAATGCGTCCCTTGCGCGCCGCTTCAACGCCTGACACCGGTCCATCAGGAATAGTTACGAGCAACATATCTTCAGAATGATATATCGCATCGATCAAGCTTGCATCCAGTTTCCCAAAGAAAGAATCATCCAGCGCAAGAAGGACTTCCTCCTTGTTATTTAACCAGGATCTGATCAATTGATTGATATCCTGAATATGGTCAACTCCGATCGCATTGATTCCCGCCAAACGGAATCCATTGACCTGGTCCAATTTCGTGACTACGACTAATTTCCTCACTGGATCCTTTCAATATTTTCGATAATAAATTCTGGCTCAAATCCTGAATAAATACCTTTTGCGATCCATCGTATATTCCTGATCTCGCTTTTTTTCATCGCGACATAACCCATCGGCACTCCGACTCCGAATGGATTCAGCTTTGGGAGCAATGAGAACCATCGTAAAGCATAGAGCCTGATCTGATTTTCGAATTCACTCAGCAATTGGGTTTCCTCATAACAGGTCACCGCATTAATTAGTTGGGAATGATATTTCTTTTCAGCTAATTGTTTTACAGCTGGCTCGATTGAAGGGAAATGAGAAAGTTTAGATAGGAACTGGATAGAAAAACTTCCACCTTTGATCAGAAAATGCTCGATTGGCGCTCCTGCCATGTCTGGTGAATCCGGTGCATCAATAAATCTTAATAATGTATTGATGTTGTTGATATCGATCTCGATCGTATTTGCCTTGCGCAATAGACCAATATTTTCTCCCCGGCCTTGCAGTAATGTGTCTGTCATTTCAAAATACCAGTATTCCAGCACACGTTCCATTTCAGCCGAACTTGTCAATTTGTCTGAACCTTTAAGCGCGAGCAGTGCGGGCGCGAATTCCAAGCCATACACCACCATGCGATCAATTGCATCCTGAATATTTCGTGATTGTGCGATATGAGATAAGTATTGTTCAGGGATAATACCGAGAGGAGACAGGGAATTTTTTATTGACGCAGAATCGCTATTATGGACTATCCCGCGAATAATAGTTTTTATATTTTGGACATCAGACCGTAAAAATATGGTTCTTATTTTTTCCCATAATTCCGGAGCGTAGAATCGTTTTAGATTTTCCTGGATCTCAATTAACTTCCTCCGCATTGCTTCCAAAATACAACCATATCCATGCGAATAGGTTAAAGCGATTTGGATGACATCTTGATAATGGGTTTTTGATAACTGGGAAATTAAGCTGTCTAAAGTAGTTAGATGTGCAAAAGAATCCAATGTTTGAAGGGTGAATAAATTGGAGATGCGTGCCCGAAGTCGTGTGTTCCCATAATCATAGAGTGCCATTGGTTAACTGGTGGAAACTTTTTCCTCAAAGAATACAGACAGGTCTTGTTGAATTTTCGGTAAAGCACGATCAAAACGGGATTCGAAGGTATTCAAAACTCGTACCATGCCATCGTCTGACTCCGCCTCACACCCCCCATTGCATTGAATATCAAATTTCAATTGCAAACGATCTGAAAAAGGGATTTCCATTTTTCGAACGATTGCTTCGTCTCTTTTATCCGCATGTAAAATGACCATTTGGTCCTTTAATAATGATGGCAAGATTGCATCAATAGAATCGCGAATGAAGTCTTCTAATATATCCGCATACCCTGATCGTTCACGCATTGATTCAAGACGTTCCCTCGTCTTTTCGATAACATGTACGATCAATTCCTGGCGGGCATCCGCGTGCATTTGCAGCGACTGCATATACGCCCGCTGCACAATTACAGCTTGCTTCCGATTCGAACGAATTTGCGCGTCCTTGGCAATGCGGTCCCTTTGCTTATTGCCTTCATCGATCGCTTTATCCCGGATAGTTTTCACCTGCGCTTCCGCTTTTTGCTGAATCAATGCGATTTCTTTGGTTCCAGCTTCTTTGATGCCGTCAATAATGGCTTGAATATCCACGTGATTTATCCAATTAACATAATTGCAGCAACAGCAAAACCGAGGATAACGAGCGTTTCCGGGATCGCGACCAGAATGATGATCGAACCCACTAACTCTGGTTTTTCAGCCAGCGCACCGACACCGGCCGAGCCGATTGCGCGTTGGGCCATAGATGTGGCAAGCGCTGTTACGCCTATTGAGAAGGCGGCTGCGACTGCGATAATTGCATTTTCCATTTTGATTTTTCTCCTTTTATTAATTTATTTTCTGCTCTATACGCCTTCTAAAAGGCAAATATGGTGATTGCCCACCCTGAAAAAACCTGCGAAAGAATTCTACATACTGTAAACGCAGACTTTGGATAGTTGGGCTGAGTATGCCCATTGCAATATTTAATGTGTGGATCAAAACAGCGATCAACAATCCAAGCAAAAGGGAAGGAATGGTCCCTCCCAGTTCATTGGCTACTTCAGCCAGGAATACAGATGCCAGACCCAGCGCGGCAATACGCAGGTAAGAAAGGATACTGCCAAGCAAACCCACAAACTCAATTGGCCCCAGAAATATGCCGGATGCGCCTAAAGAAGCTGACAACGTGACCAATCCAACAGCGAGGGTGATCCACCCGATTATTCTAAAACTATCAGGCAAAGTACGCGTCATTGAACCCACGAGAAACAACAGGCCGACAACACCAACAAACATGCCAATCCGCTCAAAGAGGTGGCTCCTGCTTTTATGTAAAAAAGCATTCCAGGCGCCCAGAATTAACCCAAATAATATATGGCCTACCCCAACCGAGACAGCCATGATCAATAATGGAAAAATACTTGTTGAATCCGATCGGCTGATCCACAATGGGGGGATACCGATCATCTCGCCCAGTGACCCAAAGTATTCGCCAAACAGGACGCCGAAGAACATCGTCCACAAAGAACCAAACTTTAAGAATTTTAGAATATCAGCGAACAGGCCTTCTTTAACTTTCCTGCCAGCGAAAATAGAAACCAACAGCATTACCAGGCCATAACCGACATCTCCAGCCATCATGCCGAAAAAAATTGGCATAAAGATTGCCACCAATGCGCTTGGGTCGATATCAGCATAACTTGGGGTTGCGCGCATTTTAACAAAATGCTCATACGGTTCAACCATACCTATATTTTGTGTTTTTACAGGTATTCGATTCTTTAATTTCTCGGGTATTTTTATCTTTCTGACTGTTACTTTATCGGAAAATTGGGACTTTAATAGTTCCTCGAGATCCGCGTAATCCGCATCAGGTATCCATCCAAAAATAGTGAACGTATAATCAGTCTCGCCTGTTTTCAGAAAAGCCTCAAGCTCGTCAAGTCTGTCCATACAAATCAACTGCCAGAGGTGTAATTTCGGGAGATATTCTTCTGCCATCCTCTCAATGCGCGAATCGATCTGGTCTAATTCATCATGGTTCATCCGAATTTTATCTTCGATGTGATTCAGTGCTTCTTCTGTTGATAAGTACGCGTATTCTTCGGGCAGGATCAATTGGGTGACTTTTTCGTTCTTCATGAATCCTTCAACCTGCGCGACCAATTCCAGCGGGAAAATACCAATAACTGCTTTGGTTTCATCCCCGACTTTTGCTGTGATCATTTCAAACTTACCTTTTGTCAGGAGTTTGAGCTGATTGGCAAGTAAATTCATTGTCGAAGTTTGTGAAGCGTGGATCAGGGCACGGATTGTCGCATTTCCAGAATTGTTTGTATCTTCCGGAATAAACGGTGTGATGATCTTTAGCATTTCCATATACTTGGATAAGGTAATCAGCTCGTCCTGTAGCGTTTTTTTCCGATTATTCAAATATTGGATTTGATTGGTAACATCAGCAACGTTTTCTGAAATTTGATAATTGCCAATAACCGCTTCATCTTTTATGGCTCTCGCAGTTTTTCCCATTATTTTTGAGAATGTTTCAATGAGCCCGTTGATATTTGCGATACGCAAATCTGTGTCTTCTCTTTCCTTTTTCATTTTTTCTGTTGGAGAAAAAGGTTGGATTGCAAGATCAGGTGTATCCTTGATATCAATAACCTGTAGTTTGCCAAAACGGTGCAGAGTTTGAATGGCTTTGTCAAGAAAATATTTCATACCAATGATCTCAATGCGGGACATTTCAACGATCATTTTGAGCCAACCTCACCTTTAAGAACTACATCAATTACATTGCTGACAGCCGTTTCAAGAAATTCCTGGCCGGATATAAAAAATTCTTCACTCTTATTCTTGGAATTTTCTAAATCTTGCCTGGCTCTTTTTTCTGCTTCTTCAATACCATTAGCCAGCATTTGTTCACGCTCCGCCCGCGCTTCGGATAATATTTTTTCTTTTATCCCATCTACTTCATCACGAGCACTCTTTATATGAAGTTCTGCCTTATCCTTGGCCTGAGTGATTTGCTGAGCAACAAGGATTTCTGTTTTAAGGATTTTTTCTAATGATTGCTGCGGAGTTTCAGCAGAAATTTCCGATTCTTTTTTCATTATTATCTCAATAGACCACTTATCGTAATACCCTTGGGATTTAAAGTCAATCCGCAATTGCATTTTCCCAATCAACATACTAAAATATCTTCTTGGTACATAATAAACAGCAACCAATGGAAATAATGGAGTAAATAATGAAAAAATTTGATGTTGTCGTGATCGGTGCGGGTCCCGGCGGATACGTTTCAGCGATCCGAGCGTCACAAAATGGCCTAAAAACCGCTATTGTGGATGAAAAATGGCTCGGTGGGGTTTGCCTGAATATTGGCTGCATTCCCTCAAAATCTTTACTAAAAAATGCAGATCTGGCATTCACCCTTCGCAACCGGGCGGATGAATTTGGCATTTCCTTTGATAATCTGGAGTTGGATTATAGTGCTGCGGTTAAACGCAGCCGGGGCGTCTCACAACGGCTATCCAAAGGTGTTGGCTTTTTGATGCGGAAAAATGAAGTTGAGGTTTTTATGGGGAAGGCGACGCTGAAATCCAAAAATCAGATATCTGTCGTATTGGATGACGGAGGTGAAGAGCTCTTGGAAACAAAAAACATCGTCATCGCGACCGGTGCGCACTCCTTCACACCGCCAGCCTGGGGATTGGATGGAGAGAAGGTATTATCGTATACTGAAGCGATCCTGCAGGAAAAACTTCCCGATTCAGTGGTTATCATCGGCGCGGGCGCGATCGGAGCAGAATTTTCTACTATTTGGAATGCGTACGGAACGGAAGTGCATCTCGTTGAAATGCTTCCGCACATCTTACCGCTTGAAGATCCTGAAGTCAGCAAAGAACTGGAGAAAAATTTCAAGAAAGCCGGTATTAAGGTTTTAGCCAACCATAAAGTTGATTCTGTAGAGAAAACTAAAAAAGGCGTAAAAGTTACGATCACCAGTGATGATGGCCAGAAAACGATCGAAGCTGAACAGGCTTTGGTTGCAATTGGATTCCGCCCGAACACCGCCGGGTTGGGATTTGAAGACGCAGGTGTAGATCTCGATGAAAAAGGAAATGTGATCATCAATGAAAAAATGGCAACGAATGTTTCCGGCATTTGGGCGGTTGGTGATGTCACCGGAAAATTATTGCTGGCACATGTTGCTTCCACACAGGGAATTTTATGCGCGGATGCGATTGCGGGTGAAGAAATCCGCCCTATCAATTACAAAATGGTGCCCAGCGCAACCTATTGCCATCCGCAGGTAGCTTCCTTCGGCATGACTGAAGACGAAGCGAAAGAAGCGGGTTATGAAGTTAAGGTTGGAAAATTCTTATTCCGGCCAAATGGCAAAGCGCTTGGTCTCGCAGAACCTGATGGGTTTGTGAAACTGGTCGTTGACGCAAAATACGGCGAAATCTTAGGTGCCTCTTTGATTGGCCCCGAAGTTTCTGAATTGCTGCCAGAATTAACCCTTGCGCAAAAAATGGAAATGACCGCGGAAGAGATTGCTACAAATATTCACGCGCATCCAACACTCAGCGAAGTCTTGATGGAAGCGGCCGAAGCCGTCATTGGTAAACCAATTCATATGTAAGTGCCTAATAAGTTCTCTATTCAGGCGTGGATTACCGCGCCTGTTTTTTATTAATTGCCGCTATGCTATAATCGCTGCGGAAAGGGACAAGCATGTTTAAAAATATCGCCAAAGCACTTGGTGGAAACCCCCAAAAACGAGAAATTGAACGCCTGAGCGTACTGGCAAATGCGATCAATCAGGTAGAACCAGCATTTGAAAAATACAGCGATGATGCGCTGCGTGCGCTGACGCCGGCCTTTAGAGCACGCCTGGGAGATGGCGAATCACTGGATGATATTTTGGTCGAAGCGTTTGCCGCAGTACGGGAAGCCAGCAAACGCACACTTGGTTTGCGGCATTTTAATGTGCAGATGATCGGCGGCATCGCAATGCACGAAGGCATGATCGCCGAGATGCGGACCGGTGAAGGCAAAACACTTGTCGCAACGCTCCCACTATATCTAAACGCCCTTACGGGCAGAGGCGTTCATCTTGTGACCGTCAATGATTATCTCGCCCGCCGCGATGCACGCTGGATGGCACCCATTTATCATTTTCTTGGCCTACAAGTGGGCGTTTTACAATCACGCCGAGAAGACGGTGGTGGTTTAAACGGTTTTGTCGTTGATCTTGAACAGCGTATGCTCAAAGAAGAAGATGATCAACTGCGTCCTG
>CAZDIS010000080.1:0-11446 GCA_964505585.1 uncultured Pelolinea sp.
GAATCGAACCCCGAACCTACTGATTAAGAGTCAGTTGCTCTGCCAGTTGAGCTAGTGCGCCAGGTTGTGCGGGTATTATATCGTATACCCCTACCCTGTCAAACCCACGAAAAAAGCGGTTTGGACAACCACACCGCTAATCTTTTTTGTGCAGTAATTATGGGTTGCAGGTGACGGAGAATTCTTTCGGCGGGCCAAAGGCCTGGTTATTGGGGTCATCAATGTATATCTGTGCCGAATAGGTACCCGACGCGGAAACGCTCATCTGGTAGGTAACACTTTTTGTGCCTGCCGCGTCGAAATCAACTGATGCTGTATTTGACTGGCCGCCCTCGCTGTTGGTCCAGTAATATGTCACACGGCCATCGCGGCTGGCGGTGATGTTTCCGGTGATATTGACCTTGCCCGGGCAGGGCATGGAGATCATGGTTGAATCCATGGTGTAGGTTACGCGTGTGACCTGGAAGAGGACATCTTTGGTTTTGACCTTGACCCAGGTCTGCCCCATGTACTCATCGGTATCAGAATACAAACTCCAGAAGCCCTGGTAGGTGCCTGATGTTTCAGGGGCTGCCATATCAACAGAAATGGTGACCTGCGCGTCCGGGGCAACCGTGGCTGGCACAGCGACTTCCGCGGGCGCACCCAGCTGGTCACCGGTCTCGAAGCGCATTTTGTAATTGGTGTTCCAGGTGCAGGTGCCGACGTTTTTAAAGGTCCAGGACTTGGTGAAGGTTTCACCGGGCAGAAATTCCGTACCATCTGGAATCGTTTCGCTGATGAAGAGCGGTTTGTTGCATGGCAACGGCGTTTGCGTTGGCGGCCCGGCAACGGGGGCTGTGGTGAGGGTTGGTAACGGCGTGATGGTTGGCTGCGCCTGGCCAGATTGATCGGGCTGATCTGGCACCAGGGGTTGGCCATTTTGCGCATTTAACGCCTGCACCGTTTGCGCGACAACGGTCGAAAGCGCATCCGGATCACTCTCCTGGGGCGTATTATTAAACAATGGGAAGTTGCACGCTGAAAGCAGCAGCGATGCAGCGGTTATTAGTAGCGTAAATTTGATCTTTTTCATTGATACTCCTCTCGCTTATTGCAATTTTCTATTATAGGTCTTTTTCAAAAACGCGACAAACGGTAAGAAGTACGGTAAACCCAAAATGGGCTGGCATTCAGCCAGCCCTTTTTATTGGGTCTTATATGTTAGGAAGATCCTGTTAGAAAATTATTCGACAACGATCTGCACCCAGACCGGGCCGATATCGACACCGTTGCCGGACTGAAGCATCCAATATCCGCGGTAAGTGCCAGCTTCTGATGGCGCGTAAAGCACCAGGTTTACATCCACTTCTTCATTCGGATCCACTTCTTCACCGATCTGCTTTGAGTCAGGACCGCTCATCTGGTCGCCGCTTTCAAAGACGAGCTTATAATCGCTATCCCAGGTGCAATAGCCAACGTTTTTAAAGGTCCAGGCTTTATCAAACTTGGCACCGGCAGCAATAACCGTATCGTCAGGCACGGTGAGGTCGTACGCTGTCGCGGAAAGGCAAATGGGGTCGTCCTGCCCGTCTTGATCCTCCGCGTCCGCGTCTGTTTCATCAACGTCTGCATCAGCATCTTCCTCTTCCGGCTCTTCAGTCGGCATGGGTGTGCTGGTTGGCGCAAGCGCCAGGGTCGGCACAACCACTTCTTCCTCAGCTTGTTCTATCGCGTCCAATGTTTCCGCGACAGCGTTTTCTACTTCTTCCGGGTCTCCGAAGGCGAGTGGAAAATTACACGCACTCAACAGAACAGCCAGCGTCAATAGAACAATTAAAACACTTTTTTTAACCATAGGTTCCTCCTATCAGATCCTATTCATAGGGTATTTGACTTAAGTAGATGCAATATATATGCCAAACTTCCATCAATTTCAGTTTACGGCGCTTTATATTTGACATCGATGCTCATATCGAACCAGGCAACCGCGTCGTTATCGTTATTGCCATCGGTTTCGTCTTCGTTGAATTGGAAGCGAACAGGCATCCAGTTATTACCCAGGCGATCCTGCAGATAATCCGCAAAATCAGTTTCAACCGAAACGCTGTTCAGTTCGGCCGAACTGCACCAGTTTACGAGCGCTCCCGAAACAGGGGGCGGAGTGTAATCGCTGTCATCGAAGGGGCGGTAGGGATCTTCATACATACGCAGGCAGCCAAGATCGCCAAAGGGATTTCCAAGGGTGAGGAAATTAGTGAAATCGACCTTGACTTCCGTGATCTGCGCGCCAGCCGGGATGCTGGAAATATCAAAGGAAGCGAACGCCTGCACGCCATCATTCCCAACGCGGTCCCCCGCAACATAGTCTCCGGGGTAGTCATCGCCATTGCTATAGATCGAACCACCCTGCGCCGGAATGACATCCAGGGTCACTGAATAGTTATTCAAGGGCGCGGCATTTACCTTGATCTTAACCCAGATGTTATTCACAAAAGGATCATCGTTATCATCTTCAACCTTCCAGAAGCCCTGGTAGGTCCCATCGCTTGCAGGCGCTTTGAGATCGACACTGATATCGATCTGCTCGCCCGGCGCAACCGACTGGGTCAAATTTTTCTGTGACGGTCCGTTCATTTTATCCCCGTCGAAAAAGACGACCTTATAGTTGGTATTCCAGGTACAGGTGCCAATGTTTTTTAACCGCCAGGTTTTGGTAAAGGTGTCACCGGGATCATAGGCCGTATCATCGGGGATGGTCTCGCTGATAAACTCGGCTTTATTGCAAGGTTTTGGTGTTTTGGTCGGGTCTGCTTTCGTAGTGGCAGTCGGGGCAAGCGTGATGGTCGGCAATGGCGCTAATGTATCTTCCTGATCCAACTGCGCGGCTACTGTCTGGGCAACCACGGTTTGCAGTTCCTCGGCTTCGCTGAGCTGGCTGCCGCCGAAAGACAAAGTGCAAGCCAGCAAGACGAGCATGGAAAAAGAAAGCAGGCTTAATTTTATTTTTCTATTCATTGAACCTCCAAAATTAAAAAATATCCTTATTTGATTATATAACGCTTAACCACCATTTTAAGTTCCTTTTGGTGGAATAAATTTGGGTATAATGACGGGACGAAAACGAGGGTAACGCCGTGAAAATAACGATCGTCATGCCAACATATAATGAAGCTGAGAATTTACCGATCATGGCAGAAACCTTGTTTTCTCTTCCAGTCGAAGATCTCAACCTCCTGGTTGTCGACGACAACAGCTCGGACGGTACCGGCGCCATCGCTGAAGAATTGGCCGAAAAATACTGCGGTAAACTCTCCGTCATCCATCGTGAAGGAAAACTTGGGCTGGGCAGCGCATATATCCGCGGGTTCAAGCATTTACTGCAAGGCAATTCCGACGTGATCGGGCAGATGGACGCGGATTTTTCTCATCCACCGGAGAAGATCCCCGCTTTAATTGAAGCACTTCAATCATGCGATGTCGCAGTCGGATCACGCTATATTCCGGGGGGAAGCCTGGATGAGAATTGGCCGTTTTGGCGAAAAAGCTTATCCTCCTTTGCCAATTTTTACGCGCGCACGATCCTGGGACTACCGATCAAAGACACGACCGGCGCATTCCGGCTGATCAAACGCGAAGCTATGTTGAAGCTGCCGCTGGATCGCATCCGATCGAACGGGTATGTGTTTCAAGTGGAACTGGCATATCTGAAGCATAAGATGGGCCTTTCCTTTAAAGAGGTGCCGATCTATTTCAAAGAAAGAGAGTTTGGCACCTCGAAAATGTCCTTTGGGATCCAAATAGAAGCCGCCCTGCGTGTTTGGTCGCTGCTGTGGCAGTATCGTGATCTTTAGGCGTTTTGGGCTTTCTTCAACAGGGATCGATATCGAACTGTTAAACGTTTCCAATCTTCCATAGTCAGTGCCTGCGCCCGCCGTTTGGGATCTATTTGCGCTTGTTCAAGCACCACCACCGCCCGATCCTTATCCAAACCATTGGCAGAAGCGAGCGTGTTGCGCAGCATTTTCCTCTTCTGGCTGAAACCCGCTCTTAGCAAGTGGAAAAAAGCATCGATGTGAGTTTCCGGAATCCGTGGTTCTGAAAAAAGGTCAATGACCAGGACTGCGGAATCGACCCTGGGTACCGGGTAAAAGGCACCGGCAGGGACCTTAAATGCGACGCGCGGCTCTCCAAAAAGCTGGACACTGAGCGCAAGGAGACTAAGCTGACCAGCCCGCGCACACACCCGGCGGGCTACCTCCTCCTGGATGGTGAGAACCATCCGCGATGGCTTGCAATTGCTTTCCAGTAAGAAGCGGATCAGCGCGGATGTGATGTAATAAGGTATGTTGGCCACAACAGCATAGCCCGCATCCGGCATCCACTGGGAAATATCCAGCTTAAGGATATCCTCCTGGACCAGGGTGACATTATTGAATGGCGCAGTTGTTTTGCGGAGTAAAGGCATCAGCGATCCGTCAATCTCCACCGCAGTCACCGAGCGGCTGGCACGCGCTAAATATCGGGTCAGATTGCCCGCCCCAGCGCCAATCTCAAGCACATCCGTGGATGTATCGATTTGCGCTGTATCAACAATGCGCTGTAAATAAACATCCTCAACGAGAAAATTTTGTCCAAGACCTTTTTTGGGCGAGATACCGAAATCCCGCAGCAGCGTTGGCAGTTTGAGCGGTTCAAGACTCACGGCAGCTCACCAGTAAAAGCGGGCGGGGCAGGAGAAAGGAAATAGACAGTGGTATTGTAAGTAAATGGATCGTCATAACATGTATCGGTATATACATCGATCCATGGCTGGCCGGTGCAGCCGGGACACACATCGAGCACTGTTCCGGTTCCGTAATTTGGCACATAAATCTGTGACCCTTTAAGGATCGTATACCAGGGAAGTTTGACAGCAATTGTGCCATAAGCAGGGTAGACACCGGAGGATGTTGTATTTCCAGTCCACCCATAGCAGGTCACACGCACATCAAGGGAATAGTAATAATCAAGATCGCCAAGCGACTGCTCTACAATATTTCCACCGTAAGCAATACGTTCAGTGAGCGGCGCTTGAGAAATAGCCTGTGAGATGACATCCCGCGCCACCTCTTCCCCATCTTCATAACGCACCCTGATCACCGAAGACTGAACACCATTCACGCCTGCCTGCAGGATCTGTTCTTCGCCGACATTCATATCCGGGTCAGAAACCCGCTCGGTCGTATATGGAACCGCTGCCTCTTCCGTGAGGATCTCCTCATGCACACGCACAACGCGTATGGTCTTATCCGCAGGAAGCGGGGATAGCGCTGACGGCTGTGAATAATCTAATCCCTGGAGTGAAAAACCTGACTCCGCGAGGGCTTCTCCCACCGTTTCAGCGGCGGAGAGGACCTGGATTTGCGCATCCCGCGTAACCACCGTCAACGGCTGGCTGCGCCTGAGCGTGACATCCAAAGCGCGGTCAAGGACCGTACCTGGATCTGGATCGATCTTATCCGCCTTCTTGATGATGATGCCCTGTTCCCATAACGCTTCAGCAAGGGTATCCGCGCCACTGTAGAAAGAATAGATCTGGCCATCGACGAGAAGGTCGATCGGAACTGCCGGTTTATAGAAAACCCGGCGGGCACCGTCTCCAAGCATCGCAAAATCATAAGGTATCGGCACCCCACTGAGCCGCACGCTATCATCAGGGAAAATACGGATACCCGCCCTGCCAAGCCAATTCGCGACATAAGGAGAATCGATATACACAAAAAATGGTTCAACGCCGCCATGCAGCCAGATCTGCGCAGGCACAGGTTGGGAAAAAATGGAGAAACTGAGGAAGATGAGCAGCGCGCCCAGCAAGATCAAGCCGGCAGCGAACTGCTTTCCATATCGCTTTAGGAGATTCATTTTGGACAGATTTTATCAGAAAAATAACCCCACAAAGTGGGGTTATTATGCCGAGAGACAGAATCGAACTGACGACACCGCGATTTTCAGTCGCGTGCTCTACCAACTGAGCTATCTCGGCTAAAGCTTTGCAATTCTACCCGTTAGCAAGGGGGTTGTCAAGAAGCGGGAAAAGTTTGACATTGCCATGCCTGAACGCTACAATGAAGGCGCAATGGAAGGCAAAACACAGTGAAAGCGCACTTCATAATCGGATTGACGGGCAACATTGGCAGCGGAAAAAGCAGCGTGCTCAATATGCTGCGGCACCTGGGCGCCTACGGAATTGACGCAGATGACCTGGCCAGGAAAGCGCATGGCCTGCCAGAGATTAAAGAAAAGATCAAAAGTCAATTTGGCGTAAGCGAAATGCCGAAATTAGCCCAAATCGTCTTTAAAGAGAGGCAGGCATTGCACGCGCTTGAAGCGATCATCCATCCGATGGTCACGCGCATGGCAGAAGTGATGATCGAACATTCACGCCTGCCGATCATCGTGATCGAAGCAATCAAATTACTTGAATCGGATCTTGCCGCAATGTGTGACCGCATCTGGGTTGTCGACGCTGAAGAAAACGCGATCATCAATAGATTGGAAAAGAGCCGCGGAATGAGCGAGGCAGAAATCCGCGAACGGCTCGCAAACCAGTCACCCATTACAGAAAAAAGGGAACGGGCGGACACCGTGATTGAAAATGATGGAAACAGGCAGGCGACATGGAAACAGGTAAAGCTGGGATGGGTAAAAATGGGGAAAGAAGGCGGATTCGCTGGTTTTGCGGAGGAAACAATTGCAGCGATGGCGCCCTTTTCAGAATATATCATCAGCCCATTTTCCGATATGCATGAAGAATTGAAATATGAAATGAAAAGCCACTCGAAATTTACCGTCCTGCCGAAACACGAAATAATCAGCAGAGAGACAATAGACGCGTGGATCTGTGAAGATTTCATGTTTAACGACGCGCCGCGTTCCGAAAGCATGGTATTTTCTGTATGGGATCTTTCGACATTTCAATTCGCGTTGCGCAAAGTCATATTGCAACAGGGTGTGGAGAGTGAAGAGAGTTTGCCGTTCCCGCCCGAAACAGCCGAACAATTCGCCCAAATAGAACGGGCTGAATCCCTCATTTACCCGGCAGGCCTTCCTTTTAATAGTGCCAAGGATGAGGAGATCAAAAAGAGCGGGTTTAATCGCTGCCCTGATGAAGATAGGCACGCCACACAATGGAGCAAGGCAGGGTACAATGTATTTTATAAGCAAATCCGGAATATGCAAGCTGGCATGAAGGACAGACCGACCACATAAGACCATGAACGATTTTCTATCGGAGATCATTTTTCTACTGCAACGCGTGAATTGGCTGACACTGCTGGATATTTTTCTGGTCAGCGCCATCTTTTTCACCCTGCTGCTGGTGCTGCGGGAAACACAAGCCCGCACGCTGACGCGCGGTGTTGTATTCCTGGTGATCCTGATCAGTCTGCTTACCACGCTCGTCAATCTGCCTGCTTTTTCGTGGCTGGTGAACACCACCCTGCCGGCCTTATTGTTCGCGATCCCTGTCATTTTCCAGCCAGAATTAAGGCGTGGATTGGAGCGGATCGGCCGCGCCGGCGCAAGCGCTTTTGACCTGCGCGGGTCGGGCATGAACCTGGAAGTCATTGAAGGAATGATCAAAGATGTGGTCAATGCCGCCGCGCGATTATCCGCATTCAAACAGGGCGCACTGATCATCATTGAGCGGAGAGATGACCTGTATGAATATGAAAATACCGGCGTAAAAGTCGGCGCGGCAATCTCGCCGGAACTTTTACTGCAGATCTTCTACCCTAACACCCCGCTGCATGACGGCGCCGTGATCATCGTTGAAGGAAAGATCACCGCAGCCGCGTGCATTATGCCTTTATCCGCCAGCGGCGTATTGAACAGCTCACCCGACCGGCAGCTGGGGCTGCGCCACCGGGCCGCGCTGGGTATTTCTGAAACCACCGACGCCATCGCTGTGGTGGTATCTGAAGAAACCGGCGCGATCTCTATGGCGCACCGCGGGCGCATCCTGCGGCGCATCAGCGCGGATAAACTGGAAAACGTTCTGATGGCATTTTTCAAACAGCAAGCGGAACAACAAGAAAAAACAAAAATCTCGCACTGGATCAACAAAGTGATTCACCTTCGGAAACCTGAGAAATGAAAAAGCCACCAATTCTTGATCGATTGATAGGATTCTTACCGACTATTTTTACCGCAATCATCCTGGCGATCGCGGTGTGGGTCCTGGCGGTGACAAGCACTGACCCGGTACAGCGCCGCAGTTTTGGGCGACCGGTAGAAATTGAAATTATCGGCCTTAACTCCTCACTCGTGATCACAAACGAAGTTCCCGAGAGCGTATCGCTGACACTCAGCGCGCCCGCGTCCTTGTGGTCATCAGACCTGACCGCCTCAAACGCGATCCGCGCAATAGCTGACTTGAGCGGCATCCAAGCCGGTGAGCACACGATTCCCATCAATTTACAGGTAAACGCGCGCCCAGTTAAGGTTGAATCATACACACCTGACCAAATCGAATTGACGATCGAAGAAATCTACACTGAATCGTTCGAGATCGAACTGATCCAACCTTCTTCGCCAGCCATTGGCTATGAAGCCGGAAAGCCGGTTCTGAGCAAGCTGACCGCAACCGTCAAAGGCCCCGCTTCCCAGGTTGATAAAGTTACCAGTGTGGAAGCCATCCTGGATGTGAGCCAGGCGATCGAAGATATCGATATCAACCTTGATCTGCGCGCAGTTGATGAGAACGGGCTGCCCGTTACCGGCATCACGATCAATCCCCCACAGGTCAATGTGCAAGTAGAGATCACTCAACGGGGCGGATACCGCAACCTGCCGGTGAAAGTCGTCACGACGGGGCAGCCGCAAAGCGGATTCAACCTGACGAACATCACCAATGACCCGCTGATCGTTACCTTATTTTCCACTGATCCCGCGCGGGTGGAAGAACTGCCTGGCTTCATTGAGACCGTCCCCCTGGACCTCAACAATGCCACCGAAGATCTCGTAGTATCGCTCCCGCTCGACCTGCCGGTCGGCGTGACGGTCGTCGGCGATCCGTCGGTGAGGGTGAATGTAAGCATCACCTCCATCCAGGGCAGCCGCACGCTAACAGAAATGCCTATTGAAACTATCGGGTTAGAGGAAGGCCTGCAGGCACTCTTTGCGCCGGAGATGGTGGATATTATCCTCTCTGGACCGATACCAACACTCGATGAGCTGATCGTCGGCAATGTACGCGTGTTCATGGACCTGAGCGGCCTGGAAGAAGGCACCTACCAGCTGGCGCCAGCCGCAGAAGTGAATGTGCAAGGCGTATTGGTGCAATCGATCCTGCCTGCGAGCGTGGAAGTGACAATATCACCTGCCACCGAAACCGCAGCAGATTAAGAGGACCTGAGATCATGCCATTACCCATCGTCGCTATCGTAGGCCGCCCTAACGTCGGAAAAAGCACGCTATTCAACCGCCTGGCAGGGGAACGGCTCTCGATCATTGATGATTCGCCTGGCACGACGCGTGACCGCCTGTTCGCGGAAAGCGAGTGGAATGGCCGCCGCTTCCATATCATTGATACCGGCGGCATTGACCCGACCGTCGGCAAAGGCAAAGAACCGTTGAGCATCTCTTCAGCGGATTTCATCCAAGAAATCAAGGAACAAGCACTGGTCGCCATCAGGGAAGCGGATGTGATCGTCTTCCTGACCGACGCGCAAGCAGGCATGACCTCCGCGGACGAAGAGGTAACCGAGATCCTGCGCAGCCGGCAGAAGAAGGAAGACGGCGTGAAAAAACCGCCCATCCTGCTGACTGTGAATAAAGCGGATAATGCTGACCTGCGCGCAAGCATTTATGATTTTTATAAACTTGGGTTAGGCGATCCCCTGGCAATCTCTGCCATTCATGGGACCGGAACCGGTGACCTGCTGGACGCGATCACAGACTCACTTCCGGAAGCGGATGAAACTGAGGAGGATGACTCGATCAAGATCGCCATCGTTGGCAAACCCAATGTGGGCAAATCGAGCCTGCTGAACAAATTAGTGGGTGAAGCGCGATCGATCGTGAGCCCGATCGCAGGCACGACACGCGACGCGGTGGACACCCCGATCTTATTTGATGGGCGAGAGGTCACCCTGATCGACACAGCCGGCATCCGCAAGCGCGGCAAGATCGACCGCAGCGTGGAAAAATACAGCGTAATCCGCAGCCTGCGGGCGATCGAACGCAGCGAGGTGGCCCTGCTGATGATCGACGCGACGCAGCCGATCTCTGCGCAGGACACGCACATCGCCGGATTCATTTTAGAAGCGTGGAAGAGCGCGGTCGTCCTGGTGAATAAATGGGACGCTGTTGATAAGGACACCTTTACTATGGATGAATACCGGGCACGGATCCGGCACGCGCTCAACTTTATGGATTATGTACCGATCCTCTTCATCTCAGCTGAGAGCGGACAGCGGGTCAGCTCTGTGCTACCGGAAGCATTGCGGGTGCAGGAAGAGCGGATGGTGAAGATAAAGACCAGCGAACTCAACCGACTTTTACTGCGCGCTCAGGACCAGCACGCGCCGGCATCGAAAACAGGGCGTATCCTGCGGATCTATTACGGCACACAGGTGCGCAGCGATCCGCCGACCTTCATGTTGTTTGTCAACGACGCAGAACTCGCACATTTCACGTATCTTCGCTACATCGAAAACCAGCTGCGCGAAGTATATCCCTTCAGCGGCACACCAATCCGCCTGGTGCTGAAATCACGCGGACGTTAGGGGTATAATCGCCTAAAACAAAGGCGCGGAGACAGACACTTGACCGAAAAACCAGATCTTATTCCAGAAACAAAACCCAAACGCAAGCCCTCCCCGATCCGTGAAACGATCGAAATGATCGTGATGGCGTTGATCCTATACTTCCTGATCGACGCAGTTGTCGCGCGGGTTGTGGTCCAGAAGATCAGCATGGTGCCGACGCTTGTCCCCGGCGAAGTGCTGCTGGTGAACAAACTCAAATATCGATTCAGCGAGATCGAACATGGCGATATCATCACTTTTCATTATCCGCTCGACCCGGAACTGGATTATGTTAAGCGGGCGATCGGATTGCCGGGAGACGAAGTGGTCGTCGAAGGCGGCGACGTAAGGGTGAACGGGCGAGTGCTATACGAACCGTATATCTCCGCCGCGCCAGAATATGAAGGCGTATGGAATGTGCCGGAAGACGCGTTATTTGTATTGGGCGACAACCGGAATCCCTCTGCCGACTCGCATGTATGGGGGTATGTGCCGATGGAAAACGTGATCGGAAAAGCATTTGCCGTGTACTGGCCGCCGACCAAGATGCGGGGGTTAAGGACCCCGGAGATATTCGGTTCCGGAAATTAGCCGCAGCTATTGCTGGCGGGTGAGACGCACATAGTATTTGTAGCGGTCTCCCCGATAGAGAATACGCACAAACTCAATCGCCTGAC
>CAZDIS010000081.1:0-10990 GCA_964505585.1 uncultured Pelolinea sp.
GATCAGCGCGGCCGTGCGGGGTAAGGCCTTGCCCGCAATCGACCCCGCGGCGTATTCACCACTGCTGCGGCAGGATGGAGCATCGTTTGTCACGCTCACAAAAAACGGAAACCTGCGCGGGTGTATCGGTACGATGGAGCCGTACCAGGCGCTGATCCTGGATGTGCAAGAACACGCTGTCGCCGCGGCCATGTCTGATTTCCGATTTGGCGCGGTGAGCGAAAAAGAGCTAGCGGAGATCGTTATTGAAATTTCCCGTTTAACGCCATTGAAAAGACTGGATTTCAGCACAACGGATGAATTACTAAACGCGTTACGGATTGGCGTGGACGGGGTTTTAATACGTGCAGGAGGGCGGCGGGCGACCTTTTTGCCACAGGTATGGGAGCAGCTGCCGGAGCCCGCGGAATTCTTATCGCGGTTGAGCGTTAAGATGGGTACCCACCCTGATTTTTGGAAAGAGAACCCGGTTGACATATTTACCTATCAAGTTGAAAAATTCAGTGAAGCATGATGGATAGCGAAGATAAGAAGCACGAAGAAAAAAGCAAGAGCGAGGAATCTGCGGGGAAACGACTGCGCAGGATCCTTTCCGCAAATGTTGACAATGAGCAGAAGGTCTCCGACATCAGCTCAACACCGGGGAGTGAAAAGGACGCTATCAGTGAGACAAAAGGAGCGGAATCTGTTCCCGCAATCGAAAATCAGACATTGCATCCCGCCCATGACGCATCCGCCCCAGACGTACCGGAAAAGACATCGAAAGTATTTTTGGACGAGCTAAAAGAAATTATTTCCGATATGTGGAAACATATCGAGGACTTTTGGCGTTCGACCCTTGCAAAAAAAGGGGACAAGCGGCGACCTGCCAGAACGCCTGATGGAAAACCGCGTTTCTTAAGAATCAAGAACAAAAAGAGCTGTTTGATCTATAGCGTGTTGGGTATGATCCTGTTCGGGATCATCGTTTCCATTATCGTTCTCTCGTTCTTGATCATCCAATATTTCCGTATTGCCGCAGACCTGCCAAGCGTGGAAAACCTATCGGATTACGCATCCAAGTTTGAAACAACGCGCATTTATGACCGCAACGGCAACCTGATCTATGAGATCCTGGATCCAAGCGCAGGGCGGCGAACGTATGTGCCGCTGGAAGAGGTATCACCTTACCTGATCGCGGCAACCATCGCCACCGAAGACAAGGATTTCTTTACCAATCCCGGTTTTGACCCATGGGGGATCATGCGCGCGCTGTGGCAGAACTATACCAGCGGGCGGGTTGTTTCCGGCGCTTCCACGATAACCCAGCAGCTGGCGCGCACGCTGCTGCTTTCACCTGAAGAACGCGCTGAGATCAGCACGCGGCGCAAGGCGCGCGAGATCGTTCTCGCCGCGGAAATCACACGCAAATATTCGAAAAACCAAATACTCGAGCTTTACCTGAATGAGAACAACTACGGCAACCTCGCCTATGGGATCGAAGCGGCGGCGGAGACCTATTTCAACACGAGCGCCGACCAACTGGATCTCGGGCAGGCATCCTTCCTGGCCGGCCTGCCGCAAGCGCCAGCTATCTATGATATTTTCACCAACCGGGAAGCATCCCTGCTGCGGCATCTGGATGTCCTTAATTTGATGTACCAGCTTTCGCGCGAGCGGTCCTGCATCGCGACAATTTCCGGCCAACCAAAGATCTGCGTAAAGCTTGACGACGCCGTCGCGGCTGCGCAGGCGATCGAAAATTATCCTTTCACGCAGCGCCTGATCTCCCTGCCATACCCGCACTGGGTGAACTTTATTCGATTGCAGTTAGAAGCGCAATATGACGCGCAGACGATCTACCGTTCCGGATTCAAGGTGTACACAACACTTGACCCTGAGATGCAGGCATTCGCGCAGGCATCGCTCCAGGAGCAGATCAGCGGGTTGCAAGAAAATGACGCGACCAACGGGGCAGTGGTGGTGATGAAACCCGGGAACGGTGAGATCATGGCGTTGGTCGGTTCGGCGGACTTCTTTAACGCAGACATTTCCGGACAGGTAAACATGGCATTGGCCCCCCGCCAACCCGGATCTTCGATCAAGCCGTTAACGTACGCAGCCGCCTTTGAAAAAGGGTGGACACCTTCCACATTGATCTGGGATGTGCCTTCGGAATTTCCGCCATCCGGCAACCCGGATGATCCGCGCGATCCGTATGAACCTGTCAACTATGACGATAAATTCCATGGGCCTGTGCTGCTCCGCACCGCGCTGGGTTCATCTTACAATATTCCGGCTGTAAAAGCGCTGGATTTTGTGGGCATCTATGATGACCCGCAAACGGCAGAGGCGGATGGTTTGATCTCCTTTGCTGAGCGACTGGGCATTTCCACACTGACACGGGATGATTACGGCCTGTCTTTGACCCTGGGCGGTGGGGATGTGACCTTATTAGAGTTGACGAATGCTTTCGCGGTATTCGCGAATGAGGGCCAAAGCGTGGCACCCTACGCAATCACACGCATCGAAGACCATTTTGGGAATGAAGTGTACGCGCATGAAGCGCCACAAGGAGAGCAACTTGTACGCCGGGATCATGCCTATCTGATCAGTGATATTCTGGCAGATAACGGGGCGCGCACACAGGCATTTGGCCCAGGATCGATCCTGAATGTGCCCTTCCAAGCCGCCGTGAAAACGGGGACGACGAATGATTTCCGTGACAATTGGACGATCGGTTACACGCCTGATATCGCTGTGGGTGTGTGGATCGGGAACGCGGATTACACGCCGATGAAGAATATCAGCGGTGTCAGCGGTGCCGGCCCGTTGTGGAACGCGGTGATACAGCAAGCTGTGGAAAAATACAGCGGCGGGAATCCTTCCCCCTTCAACCGGCCTGAATCGGTGCAGGAATTTGAGATTTGCCGGGTTTCCGGCACCAAACCATCCAGCAACTGTTCACTGCGCCGTAGTGAGATGTTCGCGCAAAACCAACCACCAAAGGACAGCAGCGAAGATCTGTGGCAGGAGATCCCGATCGACACCTGGACGAACTTGAAGGCGAGTTCCGCCTGTTCAGAATTTACGGAAGAAAAGCTGACCTTGCAAGTTGATGAAAAGTGGGCTGTGAAATGGCTGACTGAAAATAGTGCAGGAAAAAATTGGTTAGAAGACAATGGATTTACCCATCCTGTGATCTTCACACCGGAACGGGAATGCCGTGGTGATGACCCGCGACCGACGATCGTTTTTGTGGGTTTAGAGGATGACAGCGGAATCACTGCATCCCCATTGGATATCTACGCGGTCGTGGGCGCGACGGAAAACTTTGAGAGTTTCAAGCTGCAGTATGGGGTGGGGAACAACCCCAGTAAATGGAAGACACTTGTAAGTTCGGATAAACAATATAAAGAACCCAAGAAATTAATTTCCTGGGACGTGTATGAAACGGATGCGGCGCGCATCACCCTGCGCATTGTCGTGCGCAGCACAAAGGGAACAGAGGCGGAAAAGCGGATCCAGCTTAACATCAAAGTGCCCACCCGAACGCCAACCGTGACACCAACCCCGACCGAGACGCCGGTGCCAACGCAAACACCTGTGCCAACGAATACCCCTTCGCCAACCGAGACAGAACCAGCGCCAACCCAAACGGACACACCGGTACCTGCTGCTACACCTTAAAAAAGTGAAAAAGCAACCATGATAAAATAGAAAACCGCGGCAGGATAGCGGAATTGTTTTTTATAAAATATTGTAATTTTGGAGAGGTAGATGAAAGAAGCAAAAGTAGTTGTCGATAACAAAGTCGGCTTGCACGCCCGGCCCGCATCATTGTTTGTCCAGGAAGCAGCCAAATACGCGTCGGAGATCAACGTGCACTGCCAGGATCCTGAGACAAAAGAAGATCGGGACGCAAACGCAAAATCGATCCTTGGGATTCTCACGCTTGGTGTATTCCAGGGGACTGAGATCACAATCACAGCCAACGGCGAAGATGAAGAGGATGCTGTTGACGCGCTGGTTGCGCTTGTGAAGGATAATTTTGGGGAAGCATAATGATTGAACTTTCCGGCATTTCGGCATCACGCGGCATCTGCATTGGACCGGTATTTCAATTTGTACGCCAGAAATTAGAGATCGAAGCAAAGAAAACGATCAATCCTTCTCAGGAACTGGTGCGCCTAAATCTGGCTGTAGAGACCGCGAAAGAACAGATCGACCTTATCTATAAAAAAGCGCTGGGCGAGGCGAGCAAGGCGGACGCCGAGATCTTCCAGGCACACCGCATGATACTGGAAGACCCGGAGCTGCTTTCTGAAACGAAAAAGAAAATTGAGCAAGGGGGCAAAAGCGCAGAATCTGCCATGCAGGAAACGGGCAAGGCATTTTCTGACATGATGGCAGCGATGCAAGATGAATATTTTGCCGCGCGCGCGACAGATATCATGGATGTCACCAACCGTGTGCTGCGTATCCTGCTGGGTGTGGCGGAATCACCTTCCGCCGGGCTGAAAGCGCCCTCCGTCATCATCGCTGACGATCTGACGCCTTCAGATACGGTGATGCTGGATAAGAGCCTGGTTATTGGTTTTTGCACCGCACGCGGCTCAGCGACATCGCATACCGCTATTTTAGCCCGCGGCCTGGGAATACCAGCAGTGGCGGGGGCGGGTGAGGATGTATTAACGCAGGCAAACGGGACAACCGTTATTCTGGATGGCACGCATGGCAAAGCGATGTTCGCACCGGGCACAGCATTGGTTGCTGAGTATCGCCGCCGTTTAGAAGCCGCGCAAAAACTGCATGAAGAAGCCCTGAAATATGCCAACGATCCCGCAAAGACCAAAGATGGAAAGGTCATTGAGGTGGTCTCCAATATTGGCAATGTGGAAGGCGCCGAGAGCGCGATCGAGAATGGCGCGGAGGGCGTTGGGCTACTGCGGACAGAATTCCTTTACCTAGAACAATCCGAATTGCCTTCAGAAGACGTTCAATACGCGGCGTATAAAGGAATCTTAGAGGTGTTCGGCGATAAACCAGTCATCCTGCGCACGCTTGATGTTGGCGGTGATAAAGAAATCCCTTATATGGGGTTGGAAGTAGAAGCAAACTCTTTTCTCGGCCAGCGCGCGCTGCGCCTGTGCCTGGTCAGGCCGGATATTTTCAAGCCGCAATTACGGGCAGCCCTGCGGGCAAGCGTTGGGCACAACCTGAAGATCATGTTTCCGATGGTCGCCACTGTCAGCGAAGTTCGGGAGGCACGAAAAATCCTGCGGGAATGTATGGCGGAACTAAAGGAAGAAGGCACGGCGTACGCAGAGGATATTGAGATCGGCATCATGGTCGAGATCCCATCCGCAGCGCTGACGGCAGACCAATTGGCAAAGGAAGTGGATTTCTTCTCGATCGGCACCAACGACCTGAGCCAGTATACGATGGCTGCTGACCGCACGAATCCAAAGGTTTCCCCGCTTTCGAACGCTTTTTATCCCGCTGTATTACGTCTCGTCAGAGAAGTGATCAAAGCAGCGCACAAAGAAGGGAAGTGGGTCGGGATGTGCGGAGAATTGGCCGGAGAACCGCTCGCGCTACCGATCCTGCTTGGTTTAGACCTGGATGAATACAGCATGAACCCGCCGATGATCCCACTGGCGAAACAGATCATTCGTAATCTCGATAGCGAAGAGATGAAGAAGATCGCAGAAGGGGCATTAGCGTTAGAAGATCCAGCGCAAATCGCCGCATATATCAAAGAAAAAATTCCTTTTATCGATGAAATCAGCGGATAGCACATCAGACGCGGAATTCCGCGTCTTTTTTATATCATCAGCAGCTGCGCGGGCGCTTCCCGCAGGGGCGGGTCTTTATCAACCATATCGGTCCAAAAAGCCCGTGTGAGAGATTGCTTTTCAGCAATGCGGCGGACGTGGCGGAATTTCACCAGGTGCCAGCCATCCTCGATCGCGTTCACCAGTTGCGGATCCTGTCCCAGGCGGAAGTACAACAACCCGGCGCGGCTGGCGGGATACACCAGATAACGGCTCGTTTTCTCAATCGCTGCCGTTTGGAAAACGGTCTCTGAAATTCGCATGGTGTTGGTTAAGTAAAATTGATGGGATGTGCTTTCCGGCTGTGGATCCTTCCAAATGATCGGGGGACCTTGCATTACCTGATATCCCAGATCTCTTCCCAAATCTAATAAAAGTTCAGATATCGCCTTGAGATCTTCCTGCCGTTTTCTAAGACCTTCATTTTCCCGACGCTGAAAAACATCCTCTTTCTCTTTCACCTGTTTTCCATAGGCATTCACAATCATCGTAATCAATTCTTTTGATGGTGTTCTATTTCCCGGAAAGCGCTTACACACAAGCCGGTCAATGGACTGCATAGGAATTTCCCAGCTGTGATCCAGCAATTGGAAAATAACTGTTTCAATCTGTTCAGCCAGTGGTTCGGCCTCGGATGGTGATATTCGGTTGAAATATATTGTGGTACTCGGGGTTCCTTTTTCGGCGGTGGATATGTACGCAGCGCGTTCAATCTGTTGATTGATCAGATTGTTGTATCTGGAGTAGGCTGTGTCTTCTATATTCGTGATGTTATCCGCCAATTCCCGGTTGAGCGCAAGCTGGATGATGGTGAATAAGAGGATGTCCTGAAAAAGAAGCGGTTTATTGAGGCCTGTGAGGGCATGCTGGATGACATGATCAAGGTTGAAGTTATCGCTGCCGGCCATTTCGAGCTGGGATCCGGTTTTCCACTCCGCCTGGAGCGCATTTTCTTTTTCTCTGAACGCGGCACCCTGAAGATCGAACCCGGCGCACCGCATACCTGTAAATAATCCAAAAACAAGGTTGGGTGTGAAGCCGGGAAACAAGGCAAAAACCCTGGTGGCATCGGCAGAGGAAGGCTGCAACCGGCGGATCGATTGAAAGATCGCTTTCGCATACCAGGCCCAATCATAGCGGCGGCGGCGCAGCGCGCTTCGTATTGGCTGCACGGCATTCTTTCCCCATAACCACCCCGCCCAAATCGCCGATAATGTCCAGTACGCGCGCCCCGGGCGCGGAAAAACGGTAACAGCCGTGCAGGGCTCGATCCCAGAAAAAATATCTTTTTGCTCTGCCAACCTGCTGTGAAAAAAGCAAACACCACCACTTTCACCCGGGAGGTATGGCCAGTACGTGATGGGAATGGTTTGGTCACATTGCGGAAATTGAAGGTGGGCTGTGGTCAGTGATAGAAACAAATTCTTTTCAAAAAACCGCTGCGGAACCGACAACTGGAGGAAACGATAATCGCGGTCAGGCCAATGGTGCAGGGCATGCGCATCATTAAAAACGACCAGCAACGCCGCACGCAAGAATTGCCTGGCGGTTTTATCAAGCGCAAGCAATTGGGAGCGATTTACCAGCAACATGCAGGCATACAAAGCTCGCGGAAGGTAGCAATCCAATGCATCACGCATAGAGGCATTTTCATTCCGGTTGATCGGGTTCACCTTTTGAATAGCGCGCGCTATGTGAATATCCAAATTGCCAAGCTGGGTCAGGTTGTCGCGATCTTCGTCAGAGATCTCTCTTTCACCGGAATCACCGCAGTGCGGGCAGGCGTAGACCCGACTGGTCGGCATGGCGGCGCCCTTTTCCCAAACAAATCCTTGCGGCTGGATGCGTTTACTGCATGCTGAGCATGGTGTACGATACATGTTTTCCATAATCTCTTCCACAGACTTCCCATCTTTTCTGCGAATAAGGAGTTTATTAACCACCCTGTTGATCTTCGTTTGACAATCTTTGTCGCTTAAGACCTCAGTGATGAGCCAGTTGATCGGGTTACTTCGAGAAGAAATAACCTTGTATCCGTTTGCAGCCAATGTAATGGGTAGGAGCGGGTTGGCGCTGATCGGGTCGATCAGATAATGGTGTTCGAGCTGGTTCTCGCTGATCCAGGCCTTAAAAACATGATTCGGAAGCGGCGGCAGAAAATTCCGCAAAGGGAAAACAGGCCCCTGACCTTCACCAGCAATATACGGAAAATCATTCACACGCATGAGTGTTTGATTTCAGTATACAAGAAAGAAATGATTATGAAAATGGTTATTCGCTGATATTTACTTGGAAAATGGGCTGGATAGGGTCAAATTCAATGATCCCAATTTGAGACACGCGGGCTTTAATCGGGAGTGGGATAGCGAGGGCAATCCCCACCGCTTTCAATAGTTGTTGATGATCGAGGTCGTTAGCCAGAGTACAGTGCGGCACCCAGGTATGGGGCCTATACAGATCCCAGGGCCGGGTGGAAAAAGACAATAATTCTTTATAAACATGTTCCTGCATGGCAAGAAGGCGCGCGTCAGGCATTGGGGCTAAGAAGAGGACATTGTCTTCATCATTGAAAATCCCAAGATGGTCGAGCGTGACAACGTGGAGCGAAAAGTTTGAAGAGATCGCGCTAATTCTGCATTCACAATCCGCGCAGTTGATGTGATCGAAAATGCATAATGTGATATGCGGGCGGAAAGACCGCTGTTTTTTATTGGGGAGGTGTGCCGCATCAAATTTTTCCCAATAGCGAAAAATTTGTGATTCAGTGTTTTCATCAAAATATAAATTGACTGCGAAGGCCATAGATGGTCTTTGGATTAGTGGTACTTTAATGTGCTTCCGCCGATGAATTCACGGATGACAGAATCGCCCGGGACGAAATCATCCGATTTCAGTACGGGAATTTCTTGCAGGGTTTTCGCGGCCCGGCTCGCGCGGGTATACGCGTCCTCTCGGACCGGATCATCTTTGTATTTCTTTGTCCATTTCTTGAAATCATCAAAAAGCTTCGATTTATAGATAGATAATTCATAGGGCATGGCGCTATTGATGATGAAATCGGCGTAGATATTATTCGGGATGATATGGCGCATTTCACCGGTACGCACGTAATGCCAGTGGGTGAGAGTGCGCTCGGGATCATATCCGCGGTATGCCGCATCGCGCAGCATTCTGCGCATCAGGCGAATATCAGTCCAGCGAATGTATTGTCCATTACTTTCCTTCATCTGCAGCAGGGGTTCGAGGTATAGTTTGAATTTCATCTCAGGCGGGATGTCGAGGGTCATGGGGGGAAAGAGACCATGCAGGGAGTCGATGAGGATGATGTCGTTCTTGCCAATTTTCATCGGAGTGCGGTTGTCGAAACGCTTTCCCTGCTTAAAGTCATAAAATGGTATGCGGATCTCTTTTCCGGCAACTAATTGCGATAGATGCTGATTAATGAGCGTGAGATCGAGCGCCTGCGGGGTTTCAAAATCATAATCACCAAACTCATCTTTTGGGTGTTTTTCCAGATCGTGGAAGTAGTTATCAACATTCAGCGCGACGAGACTTAAACCCATTTGCTGCAGGATCTGCCCAATTTTGATGGTGGAGGTTGTCTTGCCGGATGATGAAGGGCCGGAGATCAACACAATCCGCAAATTATCCCTGCGCTTACAAATCTCAGATGCCGCAATTTTGATATCTTCTTCATAAAACATCTCGGATTCAGAAACGATCTGCTGTAATTCCCCGCGTTTCAGGCGTTCTTCATAATGGGCTGTTGTGTGAAGATTATGCGCAGCTGCCCAGTCCAGCGCCTGCCAAATTTTCTCCCATGGGATATTGACCGACTGCCGGATAGATTCATCCGCCCGCGCTTTGCGCATTCTTGTACGTTCATCCCGGTAAAGGATATAGGCCTTGGCGACTTTCGCATGGCCGTTCTCGATCAGGATCTTCTCCGTGGCGTCCTGAATCTGCTCGATATGGGGTACATCGCCTTCAGGGATCGTTTTCTCAAGATACGCAATCACCTCCCGCCCTAATTTTTCCGCAGTTTCCTTATCCCTTCCGCCGACCGCAACTGCCGCCCGGTAGATGGCGTTTGAAATGCGATTGGGGGTAAAAGGAACCTCAACCCCGGTTCGTTTGATGACATGTTTAAAACGGACCATAATGCACCTCTTATCGTTGCTATTTATTATAGCAATGAGAACGGGGTTTAGCGGGCATGCAATTCCGCAAAGAAATCCCGCTCGACAGATTCCCATGTTTCAGCGGTGCATGGCGTGAGCAGGTCCTGGAACAACGGGTATTGACCTGTGAGGATGTGTGCGATACGCAGTGTTGGGCGCCGGATGGCAAAATGCGCGTTTTGAGCGCACCGCAGTTTAACGAGATGAACGGCCGAGCGTAGATTCATGTTCAGAAGGACACGGCGATTGTAGGCGTTCGGCAGGATATAAGCCGCTGCGGGGCGGTTGATCTCCGCCAATTTTTCATACGCTTCGCCGGCCTTACGCATCGCGGACGCATACCTTTCAGCGAGGTTGTTTTTCACGATCAGTTTGGGAATCGCGTAGCCATAATGCGGCGTAAACGCCTGCACTGTCTGTGTCATCATTCTGTGGCGTTTTAACTCAAAATACGCACCCTGGTCCAAGATGACATCAAATACGGCACTGCCATATTCAAACTCTCTCGGAGGTTGGTCGCGATCCGCCATGCTGCTGAGTAATGATCTTGCCAGTTGATGCCTGCCGGAATTGTTTAAGTTATTCACATATTTCAACGCAGTTCCCATCGAAAAATCACCAAATCGATAGAGCAAGGCGGCAAGGATTCTGTTCTCTCCATCCCCGTCACAGTCAACGCACTGACACCAATCATGCGGTTGATGTATGCGTTGTGGGCCGCGCAAGGCATCCTGAGATCCAAATTCCTTCAAACGCGCGAGGAACTGGTTTGGATTGGCGTATTTAACCAATGTAGGGACATGCTTAAGCGCTTCTTTCTTAATTTCCTCACCGATCGCGCGCACTTCGTGTAGAGGATGCGAGAGCATTTTTACGAGAGCGTGTTCCAACGCGCGGGCATTAATCGAGACGCCAACGTTCGCCAGCGATGCAGCGGGCAAAAAGTAGCGGCAAACATCCGCGCATGTTGAGCGAACGCGTGCCTGGAACGCT
>CAZDIS010000082.1:0-10926 GCA_964505585.1 uncultured Pelolinea sp.
AAGCATGGGCCCAATGATCATCAGTACGATCATGTGCATCGCTCTCGGGGTAGATGGCACATATTCCAGGATAGACGGTATGATCTTATTTGGATCATTTTTACTTTACATGGCTTTTCTCTATTACGATGAACGCAAGCATTACAACGAGGAAGACCATGGTTTTACAAAAGACGGGGAAATACCGGAAAATGTCCCACAAACCGCCAGGCAAGCTGTTATTGACGCATTGATTTCCCTTTCAACAATTATTATTACCGTTCTTACCTCGATCATTGTTCTGCGATTAACTGAGAATATCGTCAGTAACACGGGTTTAGGCGGCTCTTTGATCGGTGTTATGACTCTGGGCGTGGCCTCAGCGCTTCCAGAACTTACAACGGCAATAACCGGTATCAAGAATGGAGACCAGGGCATTCCACTGGGGACATTGATCGGCAGTAACGTCACCAATCCATTAGTGGCCATTGGCGGCGGCGCTATTATCTCCACATATTGGGTGCCAGGCCCGTTGGTTCATTGGGATTTGCCATGGGAAACAGTCACCGGAGCTTTCCTTTGGGCAATTTTATGGTTCAGAAATGGACACGCTGGGAAAAAGACCGCCATCTATTTAACCGCCATGTATTTTATATACATTGGCTTGCGCATGCGTTTTTTCGGTGTCGACTAAAAAAGATTGCGCGAATTAGGCAACTTAGAAGTTCTACATTTTTCATGGATACATAAGCCCTAATTTATTGGGGCTTTTATTTATAATTAGGTGATGTAATTACTAAATTCTATTTTTTTATGGGAGTGGCTATGCAAGATTCACCTAAACATTTGTTGAGATCCAATGGTTTATTCTTACTCATATTATTGATATTTTCTGCACTTATATTTTTTCCAATTTTTCTCCCCCGTAATCATGCTTTTATAAAGACGATCAGCGTCCTCACTCGTTACAACAATACCCGTTTCCTGCCAGTAGCCGGCCTGTTCCTCCTGGGAGCGCTCTCGATCAAAAATCAGCGCTTATCCACGGCAGCCACAACTCTCGTCATCTTCCCTGTGTTTGCCCTGGCACTGAACGGGCTCTGGGCAGGTGCTTACTCAGAAAACAACGTCATCGCAGGCTTGCTGCCGCGCACAGACGCGCTGAGCTTTTATGCCAGCGCAGTTTCGCTTAAAGAAGTTGGCTACCTGATCAGTTACACAAAACGCAGGCCGTTGTTCGGCAGTTTTTTGGCATTTTTATTGTGGATCAGCGGCGGCAATCTCCAATTCTCCCTTGCGCTATTAACTTTTCTGCTTGCTGCAGTAACATTATTTTCCATCCTGGAAATGCGGCGATTGTTGAATCCCCCCGCCGCAGTCCTATATTTTATTGTTCTATTCCTTTTTATAAGGCGCTATATCGGTATCACAATGTCTGAGAACATGGGCTTACTGTTGGGAATTTCATCATTCACTTTATTTCTACAATTCCTGCAAACAAACAGAGATGACAGCAAAAAACAGAAAACCCTTTTCCTTGGAAGTGTTTTTCTGTTTACTCTCGCGCAAGCCGCTCGGCCGGGAGCCATCGGTACTTTGCCATTTTTTGTCCTTTTTGCGGGTTGGGCTTTTCGTGAGGAAAAGAAATGGTCCTGGCATTGGACTGCATTTACCACTGCGGTTATTCTCGCTGGTTTTTTATTAAATTCAGGGGTGTTTTATCTGACAACCGTGCCGGGCGGTTCACAGGCCAATAACATTGGGTTTGGCATCTATGGGTTAGCGGTAGGCGGAAAGGGTTGGGAGCAGATCTTCGTTGATCATCCTGAACTTGACCAGTTCTCAGGGAAACAATATGAACAGGCTGTTTTCCGTTTTATCTGGGATGAGATCAGCGCGAATCCGTTCAACTTCGTGAAGGGCATGTGGGTCCAGGTTCGCACACTTTTTTCGTTCGCAACCGCCAATAGTTTTTTCTCTTTTATGTGGTCAAAGAACCGAATTTTTAGTTATGCCCTGATCGCGGTTTCTTTCATCTTATCGCTCACTGGAATTTTTATTTCAATTATTAAAAAAAATAAACCGATTCGCATCATCCTATTATTATTTAGTTTGGGATTTCTCGTATCCCTGTTTGTCGCACCCGCCTATCAGACACGCCATATGCGGGTTTACGCCGCCAGCCTGCCATTTTTTGGATTTTTGCCTGCGGCAGGTGTATTTTTCTTGACAGAGTTACTGCCAACAAAGATCAAGAGATCAGTGGTTCTTGCGCACAACGAAAAAAACACACCCCCGCCCTGCCCCAGTCATCTCTCTTTTGGGTTGGCAGCCGTGGTTCTCATCAGCCCGATTCTCACACGGCTCGTCTCCACCAGTGACCTACCTGCCGCCCATAGTTGCGATGAAGATGATCAACCAGCAGTCATCGCCTACTATCCGGGGTCAAGTATTGAAATCTTCCGCAATGATCCTTCGATTACTACCTGGGTCCCGATCATTACCCAGTTGGATTATAAAGGCAGTATCCATAACATCTGCTGCGATGATGAGATCCTATATTTCGAGAACATTCCAGCTCCCAACGTCATGATACCGACCGTGAATCTGTTAACTGAAAAACTAATGTATATGGTCGTTGATAAAGCGATGCTGCCGGGAGAGTTTGGTCATTTAGCTGTTTGTGGACAGATCGAGAATGTTCTCAAAGAACGCTCTGACAGCGGATTCCTCTATCCCTCATCAATACAATTAGTGGACTGACAATTTTTTGCGCTTCAATATCACTACCAGATTAATTATCGTTGTTTTGCATTTAAATAATCAATAATGATCCCCGCATAGACAGCCGTCGTCTTCGGGAGACTCTCCACCCCCACCCATTCATTCGGGGCATGCGCGTTTCCGCCTGTTGGACCAAATCCGCATAATGTTGGGATGCCTTCCCCGATCAACATATACCCCTCGTTGCCCGGGCCTGCGCCCCGAATGTCCCAGCGCCGGCCGTGCACCTGTTCTGTATACGCCTGCGCTACCAAAGCCAGCGGATGGTCAATTGGGATGGCGGCACCGGGCATATCAACCCGCAAATCCGCCTCCACTCTCAATCCTTTGCGAACCGTTTGGACGTCTTTTATCACCGTATGTATTTTGTTCATCGTTTCTTCTTTTGTCTGTCCGGGCAGCAGGCGAACATCAACCATCGCTTTTGCTTTATTGGGGACAATGCTCGCGTAGTGGCCGCCATTAAACATCGTGCCAGGCGTGATCGTAAATCCGAGGTGTTCAAAACCCGGTACTGGGTCTGCTTCTACATGCATGCTCTCAAGACGCATCAGGATATCCGCTAAACCCATCACGGCGTTCTCTCCGATCTGGCGATTATGCCAGGGTGCCAGGCCCGCATGCACAGATTGACCGTAGGTAGTGATTTCAATACGCAGCAGTCCGCGGTGGCCAATGCATACAATATCGCTGGCATACGCGTAAATTGCACCTTTTGCTTTTAAGATATTCCTGTCTAACAGATATCGCACACCCAGCGGACTGCTGGCCCCCGACTCTTCATCAACCACACCAGCCAGGATGATGCGCGCGTCCGATGGTTCGATCAATTCCAGTTCACGCAGGACCTTCAACGTATATAAACCCACCGCAATGCCCGCTTTATTGTCCGCGCTGCCGCGCCCGATCAACCGCCCGTTTGAGATCGTGGCGGAAAAAGGCGGGGCAGCCCAATCTGCATGACTGCCTTCGGCAACGGTATCGATATGCGCAATGATCGCAAAGGCCTTTTCGCCCTGCCCGTATTGGATCACCGCGTTTGGCCGCTCGGGATCTTTGGCAATAAGCTCGCTCTTGAAACCCAGAAATTTACCTTCGGCAACGATTCTTTCCGCAACCGCCTTCTCGCTTTCCCTGCCGTTTACGGATGGTATACGAACCAGGTCCTGTAAAAATGCAGTGAGCTCGCTCTGATAAGACGAGGCAGCAGAAAGAATGCGGTCTATTTTTACGTTATCCATGCGATTCCTTTTTTGGTTATTCTATTTATTCTATATGAGCTGCTGATTTTTCTATTTTATTAATCTGTTCAAGTATAATCACTCCATTAAAAAAACACGAGGTTTCAATGAGAAGAGATGTAATAATTGATTGTGATACCGGATTAGATGATGCGGTCGCCCTTTTATTGGCGATCCGCTCACCCGAATTTAACATTAGGGGAATCACCTGCGTCAATGGGAATGTTGGCCTGGACCATGTCATCAACAATACATTGCGTGTGGTAGAGCATTCCGGCAAAGACATCCCTGTTTACGCTGGGGCACGCACCGCATTAGTGCCTAACCGTTCGCGGGAAGACGCGTCCGGTGTGCACGGCAAGGATGGGCTTGGCGGCATTGATTTCCCTGACCCAAAAACAAACATCCAGGAACAGCATGCCGTTGACTTTACTATCGAGACCATTATGGGCGCGGAAACGCCGATCGATTGGATTACCCTGGGCCCTTTAACCAACGCGGCGTTGGCTATCCTGAAAGAACCGCGCATCACAAGCCGTGTTCGCATGCTGACCATGATGGCAGGCGGTGTTAACGCCGGTAATGTCACCCCGTCTGCTGAATTCAATGTCTTCGCCGACCCGGAAGCTGCCAGGGTCGTATTTGAAAGCGATATAAATAAAACAATGGTCCCGCTTGACCCGCTTTGGGACGGCGGATTTCTCACAACAGAAAATATCGCCGCTATCACCGCAAAGAATGACTTACCCTGGTGCGATATGGCTTCAAAGATCTTTCAACGTACCGTCAAGTTAGTTGGTGAATTGGGCCGCCATCCTGTAAATGGACCTGGCACAGTCTCACCACCCGACCTGCTCGCTGTAGCCGTGGCGATTGACCCATCTGTGACTAAAATTCGTGAATATTATGTGAATTTAGAAACCCATGGTGAATTTACACGTGGAATGACTGTGATTGACCGCCGCGTCTATTACCGCATTGAAGAAAAACCGAATATAAAAAAGGTGCGCGTGGCGTTGCGCGGGTATCAGGAAAAATACGCAAAGCTCGTCCTCGATACCTGGCTGCGCGAATAACAATCAAAATTGATTCGGTATGCCTGCCCCCCAGGGATTTTAATATAGTGGCATACTAATTGCATTATAGAATACATATCAAATGAGGTATGTATTTAATTAAAGGATAAAAAGTGGATATTTTTATTTCTGGAGATCTAAACACTTTCGCCCCAACCATTACAAAAGCGTTGCTGGCAAACGGGCATACAGTGATCACGTCCTCCATTGAGGGTTGCATCAACGAAATCCAGCATAAAAATTATGTGGCCTATGACATGTCGATTGATGATGATCTCTATCCGGAAATATTCACTTCGCATGCATTTGACGCGGTCATTCATATTCTTTGGCAAAAGCCAATTAATAATCAAAAAGTCTTCGAATCGGGGAAACCGATCAATCACGCCCTGCTGGAAACCGCCCTGGATTTAGGGCATCAAACCGGAACCGAGAGATTCATCCTCATTTCTAATTTGGAAGTGTATGGAGAATCAGAGATGATTATAGAAAGTGAGGAGCCAATTCCCGTAACGCCATCCGGAAAAATTGCTGTTAATGCCGAAAGCCTATGTCAATTCTACGCTTCGGATGATTTCAGGGTCAGCATCATCCGCGTTCCGTCTGTATATGGCTTTGAAGAAGATTATTCTATTCTTGGAGGTTTGATCAGGCAGTCTATCAAGCAAAAAACTGTCCGGATCCCATTCGCCAAACTGGCTCATTGCAACTTCCTGCATAGCGATGATCTGGCAAAACTCATCTCCGCCATACTGGAAGATGACGCCCCGGGACCCTGCCAAACCTTTAATCTTGGCACGGAGGATATCAACTATTTCTTCTTATCACAGCAACTAAATATTACTTTCCCTGAAGTGAATTATTCATTTCCAGAAGACACAGATAGTACCGCGTCTCCCAGGAAGATCATCGGTAAAAACGCAAAAAACAACTACAACTGGAATCCAGAACATAACTTGGCCAATGATCTCCCGCTGCTCGCGGAATCGCCGTCAGTTGGGTCGAAGAGAAAAAAACTATTTACTGAACGAATAAGGAATGCCGCGTTAAAGCTGCGTCCATTTTTAGTCTGGATAGAAGTGACCGTGGGTGCATTTCTGATGCACATGTTTACAGTATGGACCAGCACCATCGTTGAATTCAGGGTCGTGGATTACCGCTTGATCTACGTTGTGTTGATCGGTTCGATCCATGGCTTGCTGTTCGGCATTATCGCGGCTATCCTTGCCGCCGCGTCCGCTGCTTTCTCGTGGAATACCATCGGGCTGGACTTTGCCCTGCTGATCTATAATGTTGAGAATTGGATCCCGTTCGCTGTCTACTTTCTCGCCGGGGCGGTGACTGGATACGTACATGATAAGCAGGAAAACGACCTGCAATTTGAAAAGCATCAAACTGAATTGATCCACGAGAAATACACATTTCTCTATTCTCTTTATAATGAAATCAGCACAATTAAAAATCGCCTGCGTGAGCAGCTTGTTGGCTACAGGGATAGTTTCGGGCGCTTTTTCCGAATCGCAAATGAATTGAATGAATTCGATGAGGATAATATTTTCTTCAAAGCCCTGGAAATTCTCGAAGATCTGATGAAGAACGAACAGATCGCAATCTATTCCATTGAATCAACCGGCCATTATGGACGCCTGCAGGTTTCTTCAAAAACGCTCACAAAAGATATCCCGAAATCCATGCGCTTGGCTGACTATGCGGAAGCACTGCCTGTACTGAAATCAGGTGATGTTTTCCAGAATAAAGATTTGGTTGCCAATTATCCTGCTTACATCGCACCGATTATGAACTCCGATCAGCTGATCGGATTGGTTATTATTTGGGAGGCACAGTTTGACCAATTCAATATGTATTATTACAACCTGTTCAAGGTCATCACGGGGCTCATCCAATCCGCGTTGGTGAGGGCAGCAACTTTTGAAAACGCGCAGTACGAGAAGCTGTACCTGCCTGGAACACGCATCATGCGGCCGGAATCATTCAAACAAACGCTTGCGATCCGTAAGAAGATGAGGCGAAGCAAAGTTTCGGCTTTTCAGATTTTGGGCATCCAACGCGATGCCCAGGCCTGGGATGAGCTATATGAGAAAATCGCAAAAGGAATTCGTAGCGAAGACATCGTTGGTATCTTAGATGAAAATACGAATACGTGTTATATCATTCTTGCGAATGCTGAAATTGAAAATATTGGCATGATCCGTGCGCGTATCGAAAAAAACGGCCTAAAAAGTGAACATATCAATGACCTGGAGATCGAATAACCCATGCTCTCATCCACGATGCAGACATTAATTATCCTCCATCTCATTTTTTCTATTTTGTATGCCTTTGCAATACTTACAAAACGATCCTCTCTAATTCCCGCCTTTATTGCCATCATAGTTTTTATCCCTGTTTTCGGGCTGTTTTCCGCGCTTGTTGCAGACCTGACTAACCGCTTTAAAGATAAGATGGGGGATCCGGGAGAGATTGAGACCGTTAAACTTGAAAAGGATATTTATTGGAAAACCATTCGTAAGCAAGCCCAATCAGAAAACATCGTTCCGCTGGAAGAGGCACTGATCATAAACGACCGCCAGACCAGAAAAAAATTAGTTCTCGAAATGCTGCTGGACGACCCGATGAAGAACATCGATATCTTGCTCCTCGCCCGCGAGAATAACGATGTGGATACGGCACATTACGCCAATACCACGATCGCAAAGATCCAGCGCGATTTTCAGCTTCAGGTCCAAAAGCTGGCAGCAGCACACAAATTGGAACCCGAAAACTCTGCCATATTGGATAAGTACATCCAAACACTCAGCCAATTCATAGAAAGTGGCCTCTCTGAGGCATATCTGCTTCACAGACAGCGCCTTATTCTGGATGCATTGCTGGATAATAAAATAGAATTGGATGGCTGGTCAAAGAATTTGCTTCAAATGAAGATTGAGAACGCGCTCGCACTGAAAGATATTACCGCGGCGATTGAAAGCAATCAGATCATGCATGCGCATTTTCCCACAGACGAACAGACATGGATCAATGAATTGCAGATCAGCGTTGCGAGCCATGATGCACAGCGCCTGGACGAAACGATCCGCAAAATCACACAAAAAGATATCAATTGGTCTCCGTCCGGGAAACAGCAGGTAGGTATTTGGATTGGGGTTATAGGATGAAAAAACAAGCAACATTCTCCTGGCTTTATGTTCCCCTTTCTGTACTGATTTTCCTGGCATTTGCGCTTTTTGTCGAGCGGAGCGGTATATCTTATACGGTCAGCCGAAAACCCATAGAATTTCTGGAACCCATTACTACTATTGAAGAAAACTCCGCTGCACCACAAAATAATCCTGCCAGCAAAACCCTGGTGCTCTCTTATGCCGATGGTATTGTGAAAGATCGATCTTTCAATACCCTTAAAGCTGTTCTCAAGAGCATGAAAACCCCCTTCGACCAATTAGATATTGAAAATAATAATTCGGAATTGGATTTTTCTCAATATGATACTGTTGTCATCTCATTCGTTGAGTTTTCCCGGCTATCAGAATCTATTGATCCACTGCTGCAGTGGGTTCGAAAAGGCGGAAATCTCATGTTTGCGATCCGTCCAGATAACTCACAGGTATTAAATAATATTCAATCACAATTAGGTATTACCCATCTTGATCAGGGATATATTGAATCAGATGGAATCGAATTTCTGACCCAGATGCTTCCCGGCAGCAGTGGTGTCCGGTATGGTCTGGATTTCATGGTCCATTCCAGTCTGCCAGTTAACCTGGAAGAAACAACGACACTTCACGCCATATCCGCTGATGATCAGGGCGTTCCACTGATTTGGGAATCAAAATTTGGAAATGGCAAAATCCTGGTCATCAATTCGGATCAGTATATTGAAAAAAGCAGTCGGGGTTTGATCGGAGCATCATACAGCCTGCTGCAGGATGTCGTCATTTATCCGGTCATTAATGCCGCAACCTTTCACATCGACGACTTTCCCGCGCCGATACCAGAAGGTATTGATGAGGATGTTTTTTCACAATTTACACGCGATATCAAAAGTTTCTATTTGAATGTCTGGTGGCCGGATATGCAGGCAATTAAGGAAAAATATCATTTAGTGTATTCCGCGTTTGTGATCGAAACCTATAACTTTAAAATTGATCCGCCATTTAGATATGATGTAAATCAAGAGGATATCTTTCAATACTTTGGCGGCCTGGTTCTGCGTGATGGCGGAGAAGTGGGACTGCATGGCTATAATCACATTCCGCTTTGCTTAGAATCGGATGGCAAGAACCAGACACTCGATTATCCAGGTTGGCAGTCACAAAAAACCATGAAATTGGCAGCGCAGGAATTACTGCAATTCAGCAGCAGTATGCTCAGCGGACAGCCATTCAGTGCCTATGTCCCCCCTTCCAACATGCTTTGCGAAGACGCGCGCGATTGGCTTCCAGATGTGTTTCCTGATTTGAAAGTGATCGCAAGTGTTTACCTCCCCGACAGCGATATACCCGCTTACGTTCAGGAGTTTGAAGAAAGCGAAGATGGCATCATCGAATATCCGCGCCTAACATCAGGATACCATCCGGATAATTTCATGCGCTGGGTTCAGGCGAATGAACTCTGGTTGCATTACACGGCGGGACACTTTGTGCACCCTGACGATGTGCTGGATAGCTACCGCAGCAAAGGCAATACCTGGCTGGAGATGCGTGAGACATTGGATGAATATTTGCTATGGTTATACAGCGCAATGCCGAATGCCCGAAATCTGACTGCCAGCGAAGGCGGAATGGCAGTGCAGCGTTACGCCCGCATAGTGCCTTCTTACATTTGCGATGAGGATCAATGTACCGTGAAATTGGATGGATTTTATGATGAAGCCTGGTTGATGATGCGCACGAAAAAAACACCGGATTCCATAGATTCCGGGAGCATTACCAAGGTGATTGATGATCTGTACCTGATTGAAGCAGATACGGATTCCTTCCAGATCATTTTCGCGGGGGGAAAATGAAAGCCTGTCTGATCCTCGAAGGCAGTTATCCCTTTGTGCGCGGCGGTGTTTCTAAATGGGTCAATGACATGATCCGCTCGATGCCGGAAGATGAATTTGTGATCTGGGGTATTGGTGATAAAGAAGAAAAACGGGGAAAATATGTGGTGGATCTGCCAAAAAACGTGACCGAAGTATTTGAAGCATTTATGGATACAGCTTTAAATGAGCGCGTTCCCAGAAATCAGAATGTGCGATTAACCGATCAGGAATATGAAGCAGTGCGGGAAATAGTTTATTGCGGCGATCCCGATCTCCAGGTATTGTTTGACCTTTTCCAAACCAAAGGCGTCAACCCGGTTGCTCTTTTCATGAGTGAACATTTTTTAGAGATCATCAAAGAGTTTTGCTCGGATCAATTTCCGTTTGCCGGGTTTACCGATCTTTTTTGGACAGTTCGCTCCATGTTTCTCCCGCTTTTGTATCTGATCAGCCAGCCGATGCCTGAAGCCGATATTTACCACAGCTGCTCGACCGGGTATGCGGGTGCTCTGGGTTCATTTGCTTCTATCGCCTATAACAAACCTTACGTGGTAACAGAACATGGCATATACACCCGTGAAAGGGAAGAGGAGATCCTGCGCGCGGATTGGGTAGCGCCAATCTTCAAAGAATTATGGATATCGATGTTCTACATGTTCTCGCGCTTTGCCTACCGCAAAGCAGATTGTGTCACCTCCCTCTTTCAGCGTGCGGCGGTAATCCAGCAAGACCTTGGCTGCCCCGCTGAAAAGATAACCGTAATCGGGAATGGGATCAGGGTTGAAGATTTTCTAAATGTCCA
>CAZDIS010000083.1:0-10890 GCA_964505585.1 uncultured Pelolinea sp.
AGATATCGGATGATGATAAAAAATATGTCCATGCGTTTATAACGCTGACGGAAGAGATGGCCAGAAGCCAGGCGCAGGAAGTCGACAGGCGTATCGCGGCGGGGGAAGACGTTGGAATCCTTGCTGGAATCCCCGTCACTATAAAGGATGTGTTTTGCGTAAAGGATACCCTTTCAACGATCGGCTCACGCATCCTGGCAAATTTCACGGCGCCTTATACTGCTACGCCAGCAGCACGGATGCATCAGGCGGGCGCAGTGATGCTTGGAAAGGTCAACCTGGATGAATTTACCTATGGCTCTTCCACAGAGTCCTCCGCTTTTCAACCTTCAACCCGAAACCCCTGGGATACCAGCCGCGTGCCGGGGGGATCTTCTGGCGGCAGCACGGCATCCGTTGCTGCTGGTGAAGCCGCGCTTTCATTGGGGACGGACACCGCGGGTTCTATCCGCCAGCCGGCCGCGTTTTGTGGTGTCGTTGGGTTAAAACCGACATATGGGCGCGTTTCTCGCTATGGCTTGATCGCGTTTGGTTCTTCGCTGGACTGCCCGGGGCCTATTGCACGAAACGCGAAGGATGCCGCGTTGATGCTGCACGCGATCGCTGGTGTTGATCCCAAAGACGCGACCACTGCCAACCTTCCGGTTGATGATTATCTGGGGATACTTGAAAGGGATATCAAAGGGAAACGTATTGGGCTTTCCCTTGATTATTTTAATATCACCTATCCTGATCCTGAAAGCGGCGAATACGAAATGCGGCAGGTACCGGATTCGTTTAAGCAGGCTGTATTGCAGGCCGCGGAGATATATCGCGCTATGGGGGCTGAAATCATTGAAGATGTTCCGATGCCAAACACCCGCTATGGTATCCCGGTGTATTTTGTCATCAGCCGCGTTGAGGCGGCATCCAATCTGCATCGTTTTGACGGTGTGAAATATGGATACCGGACGGATTCTGATATTTCGGGGTTGAATGACCTGTACCGTAAATCACGTGGTGAGGGATTTGGACCGCAGCCAAAACTGCGCATTTTGATGGGGATGTATGTCAGCGCGGCACAATACAGCGAACAATATTATCAAAAGGCACTGAAAGTGCGCACGCTTATCCGCCAGGATTTTGATGCCGCGTTTGATCGAGGTGGCAAATACCGGCTGGACGCGATGCTGACCCCAACTACGCCGACATCCGCTTTTCCCATGGAAAATGTATACGGTGATTCCGTGATGATGCAGTATGCAGATCAACTGACTGTGCCAGCCAATCACGCGGGCATCCCCGGCATCTCCTTTCCGGGCGGACTGGATGCGGAAAGCCTGCCGCTGGGATTACAGTTATTAGGTCCGGATTTTTCTGAAGGAACACTTCTTCAGCTGACGCAAGCGTATGAAACAGCTACGGCAGACGCGGCATGGCGAAGCGTAAAGCCCGCGGTTTTGAGGGAGGCCTAAAATGACAAAATACGAAGCGGTGATCGGCCTTGAGACACATATCCAACTGAATACGGAAAGCAAAATATTCTGTACCTGCAAAGCGGATTCATGGGATGATGCACCCAATACGAACATTTGCCCGGTATGCACCGGTTTGCCGGGTGTGTTGCCGGTGCTTAATGACGAAGTGGTTAAAAAAGCGGTTATTCTCGCGCAGGCGATGCATGCTGAGACCCAACCGATATCCTATTTTGACCGCAAAAATTATTTCTATCCGGACCTGCCTAAAGGGTATCAGATATCACAGTTTGATCAGCCGATCGCGATAGGCGGGTATATGGATCTTCCTGTCCCGGATACTGCTGACCCAGAGGGAAAAGGTTATACGCGTAAAGTCCGCATCCATAAATTGCATCTGGAAGAGGATGCTGGAAAAACGAAAAATGCTGGTAAAAAGCGCCTGGTAGACTTCAACCGCTGCGGCGTACCGCTGGTAGAGATGGTAACCGAACCGGATCTGCGAACAGCAGACGAGGCAGCACAATATTTGATCCGCCTGCGCCAGCTACTGCGATGGCTGGGCATCTCCGAAGCGGATATGGAGCGGGGAAATCTGCGCTGTGACGGCAATGTCTCTATCCGCGAAGCAGGCAGCAGCGTGCTGAATGTTAAAACGGAGATCAAGAATGTCAATTCCATTGACGCGCTCCGGGATGCCATCAGAAAAGAAATTGAACGGCAGATCCAGACGGTAGAAAAAGGCAATGTGATCAAACCATGGACTTTGGATTGGGATGATGAACGAGGCGTCTTGAAAAAAATGCGCTCGAAAGAAACCGAAGCGGATTACCGATATTTCCGGGAACCTGATCTACTACCGCTGCGAGTGAGCGATGCGTGGAAAAGGGAGATCCTCTCTGATTTTCCTGAACGTCCGCTTGAACGCCGGCAGCGATTTACTGCAACGTATGGTTTGCCGCTGTATGATGCCGATATTCTAACCATGGACCGCGAATTATCCGATTATTTTGAAGAGACGGTTTCATCTTATGGCGATGATGTCAAGAAAGTGTCCAATTGGCTGATGAATGACGTTTTGCGCTTGATCAATGAAAACAATCTGGCGCCAATGCATATGCAACTAACCCCCGCTTACCTGGCAGAGATCCTGACGATGGTGGATGGCGGAACGATCAACATCACGACGGGAAAATCCCTGCTTGAAATGGTGCAGGAAAGCGGCAAAGCTCCGTCCATGATCGTCGCGGAAAAAGGTCTGGCGCAGGTGACGGATGATGGCGCTATCCGTGCGATCTGCGAGCAGGTCTTAATTGATAACCCCGATGAAGTAACCGCGTATCAGAATGGCAAAGAATCATTGATAGGCTGGTTTGTGGGGCAGGTGATGCGGACTTCGCGCGGGAAAGCGGACGCAAAAGCGGCAAAGGAAATCCTGAGCGGGCTGCTGAAAAAATAATAAAAACGCCGGCAGCGCCGGCGTTTATCACTTTTTACCTATTTATTTATCTGTTTAATCTTCGTCCACTACCTGCATGGCAAGGTAGTTTTGGATTCCCATTTGCTTGATCTGTTCCTGTTGGGCTTCCAACCAATCCAAATGTTCTTCTTCATCGAGAAGGATCTTTTTCATTAGCTGTTCGGTGCCATTGTCGCCAACATTGCGTGCTAACTTGATGCCTTCATTGTAGGAGTTGATCGCGTCTTGTTCGGCTTTGGCATCATTTAGAAACTGTTTTTCAACGCTGTCGCCGATATAGAGTTTATTCAAATCGCTGACAATGGGCATACCTTCCAGAAACAAAATGCGCTCGATCAGCATCTCCGCGTGCTTCATTTCTGCTATTCCCCGTTTTTCAACAAATTCATGCAGCCTTTCATAACCCCAATCTCCGTCCATTTCACCGTGAACGACATATTGATTGATCGCAGTCAGTTCTTCGGCGAGCAACCCATTTAATTTTTCCAGTATTTCTTTATTGCCCTTCATTTTTTCCTCCATAATGCATAATAATTGATTATATCATTTCCGTTACTGCGCAGGTTCATAGAATCCCCCGTGCACGATCAAGCGGAACTAGAAAATTATGATGTGGATGCCAATTGGGGCGGCGAATGCAATAAGTGTCCATAGCAAACTGACAACTGATACCATAAGGCCGAGGACCGAGACTGCCAGCCGGCCGGTGCGTTTGAATATCCATACCTATAGATCTCGGATCAATGTTGACGGCTATCAAAGCAGAAGGGCATGTTTTTGTGGTTTTTGAGATGTTGATCAGATCTCTTTGTGATCCATTTTGTTTACGCGTTCCTTATTATTGGCTGCGAGCGGCGAAACTATATTTTCACAAAATCCGTATATTAGATAGAATAAAGAAACAGGAGAAACAATATGTCTGACAATAATGTAAAACGGCTTTACCGTTCGAAAGATGACCGGATGATCTCCGGCGTTTGCGCGGGCCTGGCGGAATATATTGATATTGACCCGACGATCGTGCGCTTATTATTTGTGCTTGGCGCAGCTGCCGGCGGCGCGACGTTCTGGGCCTATATCATCATGATGCTGGTCGTACCTGAAGAGGCATAAACCAGGTAATCAAACACGCTGTTTGCATAAATAACCGGCACTGCTGCCGGTTTTTATGTTAACAGGGCAGCTTTGGACGCATGGACAGCTACAATGTAAGCTTTCCAGTCTAACGAAGCAAGATTTTCTATCTTTGGAAATCCGCGCTTAAGCGCGTGTATTTGATATTTATTCTTTATTAGGAGATCCCAAACCTGTCCAGCAGCCACCTCTCCATGCAATTCCACCAACAAGACTGGTTTTGCATTGATCAGAATGTCCTGTGCCCCCAGGAGCGCATTGCCTTCGCCGCCTTCGATATCCATTTTGATGAGATGTGGATACAGTATTTTATCTTTTCGAACGTAGTGGTCCAATGTGATCCCGCCTACAGTGATGCTACCTGCGTAGTCCTCATCGCGTCCCGCTGAGCCGTCCGCTTTTCCCATCGCGCCTGAATGGTGGGTGTAAAAAGTGACCGGCCCATTGTGGTTGGTGACAGCGGCATGAATGATCGCAATTCTAGAGGAGAGATGATTAATTTCCACATTGGCGGTGAGACGCTCGATATTAGCGGGCAGAGCTTCAAAGGCAAAGACGCGACCCTGCGGGCCGACCAAGCTGGCACACAGGAGTGATATGTAGCCGATGTTGGCTCCAACATCATAAATGACATCACCCGGTTTGATCAGTTTTTGTGCTATGTCACGCAGATCAGGCTCATAGGTGCCCAGCCAGTAATCTTTTTCAGCATGCAGGTCAAGCGTCATGCTTAAATCTTTTGCCGGCCCAGACGCGATCTCAACCTGGGTGAACCCTTTTGGTGCAGCGGCGTTCAACGCTGTGCGGATTGGTTTTGCCAGAAAAGGCAGACGGTAAAGCAGGCGTTTAACGCCATCTGGCAGGATGCCCGCAAACCAGGCGGCTGTTTTCATTAATGTGTTTGGTCGTGATGTCATATTATTAATTCCAATTCAATCTCATCCCGGATGGGGATATGATAATTTCCTTCGCGCGGGATTTTTGGTTTAATTGCGCGTGATCGTTCGACCGCGTTCATGCGCCAGTCGCGGATCGTGAAACCTAACTGCTGGTAAAAACGCAGCGCACTGATATTATCATTGGTAGTGACAACGATCATTTTCTGCGCGCCTTTTTCACGCGCCCTATTTATTGCTGCTGCCACCAATTTACTGCTGATCGGCGGGGACTCATCGGAAGCGGATAAACTCATGATCTCACTTCGCTTGCCCTCAAACCTGAGCAGGATCAAACCGGCTTCTGCGCTATCGTATTCTGCGATAAAACCTTCGTACTCAGCCGGATGATATATCTCTCCGCGCAAGACGACTGTCTCATCCCCCCACCACTTCCGCAATTCAGCGCGAATGAAGGGTTTATCTGCTGCGGTTGCAGGCCGAACGCGGATCGCGCTGGGGCTTGCTCTCACGCTTTCGGTTTGTGCTTTGGCCATGCCTCACGCAATCTTGTGAATGTCTCGCACAGATCCTCTGGCAGGACACGTGTTTGTCCGATGGCAGTCATGTAGTTTGTATCACCTTCCCAGCGCGGTACGATGTGAAAGTGGATATGATCAGCGATTCCGGCCCCAGCCGAAGCACCCAGGTTCGCGCCCATGTTATATCCATCAGGCTGGTAGACCTGATCGATCGCGTCGATACTGTGGCGAATAAGCAGCATCACTTCGGCGCAGGTTTCGGTGTCCATCTTGTCGAATGCAGCAATATGCGAATTTGGCACTACCATGACATGCCCGCTGGTATAAGGATATTTATTGAGGATCACAAAGGCATGCTGGCCGCGGTGTACGATCAGGCGCTTCTCATCATCCTTGCTTTTCAATGCGTTGCAAAAAACACACCCTTTCGGGGCACGGTTGCTGCGGATATATTTCATTCGCCAGGGCGACCAGAGATGGTCCATGTTTGCTTCCTTTTCCCGTTTCAAACTAATTCTAACGCATAACAAATTGCGTGTTTGACATCCGCCGCGCAAGCAGGTATCCTTTTTCTATGGTGGAAAACCAGTCTACATTGCCCATTCCTGTTTACAGCGTCAGCGATCTTAATGCTTACATCCGCGCGTTATTGGAAAGCAACGAAAATCTTATCGATATCTGGGTGGCGGGCGAAATCTCGAATATCTCACAGCCGCGTTCCGGCCACTTGTATTTTACGTTGAAGGATGAAAACGCACAGGTGCGGTGTGTTGTGTGGCGCAACCACGCGATGCGAATGGCTGACAGGCTTCGAGATGGTATGCAGGTAGAAGCGCATGGCGCAATTGGTGTATACGAAGGGGGCGGTCAATACCAGCTGTATATCGATGGCATCCGTGCAGCGGGTGAAGGGCGATTGTATCAGGAGTTCCTGCGATTAAAGGACACATTGGAAACAGAAGGGCTGTTTGATGAAGCTAAGAAACGCCCGATCCCGAAGTTTCCGATGACGATTGGCATTGTGACATCTCCAACAGCTGCCGCGCTGCAGGATATGCTCAATACGTTACGCGGCAGGTATCCGCTGGCCTCGGTCATCCTTTCGCCAACATCTGTGCAGGGTGACGCTGCGCCAGCAGAGATCGTAAGCGCGCTGGAATTGCTACATCGGCACGTCAAACCCGATGTGATCCTGATTGGGCGCGGCGGCGGTTCGCTGGAGGACCTGTGGGCATTCAATGATGAGCGCGTGGCGCGGGCGGTTGCTAATTCACCCACACCGATCATTTCCGGTGTTGGACACGAAACGGATTTCACGCTGACGGATTTTGCGGCAGACCTGCGCGCGCCAACCCCTACCGGCGCTGCTGTCTCTGCCGTACCTGATATCGCGGAGTTATCTGAAGTTGTGCAGGGGATGCGATCTGTTCTGGTATCCCGGATACTTGATAATTTAGTTGCATTGCAAGCAGCACTGCAATCCGACCGCATGCGGCTTTCATTGGTCTCTCCACGGGGGCTGATCCGCCAGCGGATGCAGGATCTTGATCAGATGGCGTTTGTGTTAAACCATAGAAGAGAAAACTTCTTTCAGGAAAGGAAACGCTTCGTCGATCTTGCTGCTGAAAAAATAGCAATGATCAATCCACTCAGTGTGCTCAAGCGCGGCTACACGATCATCACAAACCATGACGGAGAAATCATCTCATCAGTCAAACAGGTACAATTAGGTGAAGAAATCCACGCGCGTATTCTTGATGGCGTGATCGAGAGCAAGGTAACCGGTAAGAAACTGCTCAAGGAAAAAAATTATGGCAAATAAGAGTGATCCAATTGAAAACATGAGTTTTGAAGAAGCGCAGCTGGCGCTTACAAAAATTATCAGCAAGTTAGAGGAAGACCAGGTCAATTTGGAAGAATCTGTCGCGTTATTTGAGCGCGGAAAAGCGCTGCTTGATCGCTGCCAATCCCTGCTCGATAGCGCTGAATTGAAAGTGCGGCAGCTCGAAGAGGACGGGCGTGCTGTACCGATGGATGCTTAGCCGATGTTCAACGCATTGTTGAAAAACAAAGTTATGATCGCTGCCCTGCTCGCGTGGCTGCTGGGCCAGGGGTTGAAATTCCCATTTGAGTATTTACTCAATAAGCGCTGGGATTGGACGATCATGTTCAGTACCGGCGGCCTGCCCAGCTCCCATTCCGCCGTGGTCACAGCAGTCTCACTTTCAATTGGACTGATTGAAGGGTTTGATACCTCGCTTTTCGCTCTGTCCGCGGCAACTGGCTTGATCGTCATTTATGACGCAACCGGCGTACGGCGGCAGGCAGGGTTTCACGCGCAGCGCATAAACCAGATCATGCGCGATTTTTTTGAAAGCGGTCATTTTATGGAAAATGATCTTAAAGAAATGCTTGGCCATACGCCATTTGAAGTATTCAGCGGCTTACTGCTGGGAATATTGATCAGCCTGAGTGTGGTTTATTTAATTTCGTTCTAATCCGGGTAGAGCGCGTCTATCGCGCGCCCCTGATCCAGCCCCTTTTTTCCCTTGTTTTTCATATCCGCAAAGAATGCCTCGTCGTACCTGCGTGAGCGTATGAGGATCGGCATGGGAACACCCCAGCCGAGCAGAAGAACTTCTTGTTTTGGCTGTAACCGTGCTAGCATTCCGCGCAGCGCTTCACGTCCGGCAAGCCCGGATAATACCGCATGAATATCATCATCGTCTCCCAACCACCCGCACACGCGCGTACCGAGCTGTGACATGACTTCATCGTAGATCTGCGATGGGCGCTGGTCAATTACCAGCAGGGTGACATAATATTTTCGCATCTCACGGGCAATCGTGCTAAATGTGGTCTGCGATGCCAGTTCACGATTGAGAAGTTTATGCGCTTCTTCCACCGCGATTACCAATTGACGCGGCTCCGATCCATTTCCGTTGCGAAACTTGTTGGTGGCTTTTTCCCACTCTTCGCGAATACGCCGCGTCAGCAGGTTGGAAATCAGCAGGTAATCCAGATCGGATTCATATCTTCCAAATGAGAGCACGATATGGCGTCCTTTCTTCAGCGCTTCAACGACCGCTTTGATGCTGTCTGCCGGCGGATTGTCCATAATATATTTTTTATTAAATAACCGCTGTAATTTGCTATGCAGCCCTTTGGCGGCATAGGGGTGGACACCGTGCGCGTTTGCCCAGAATGTGACGCTGTCCTCAGAGGGCACCAACTTCTCACCGTCGTGTTGCATGCCATCGTGGCTCATTTCTTTGAAGGATTGGAACCACGCATCACGCCCAAAACTCTGCACAAGTGCATCTAATGTGGTGGATGTGGTATCGCGCAAATTTAACTCACGGGAAAGCATTTCAATATCTTCGGGCATGATATCGCTGCTAGCCAGGGTCAGGTTAAAGTCTGGTGAAACGCCGCGAATATCCGCACCAGCCCCAAGCCCAACGATTTGCACTTTGGATTTTCCAAACAAAGTGCGCAGCCCTTTGACCGTATTTCCCGTATCCGATGCAGTATCATCCAGGCCGTATTCATTGTGCATATCGTAGACCAGCACGGAAGCGCGGTCATGTTTGATAAGGCCCGAAAGGACGATACGCGTCAAAAATGATTTACCTGTGCCGGTTGCCCCGAATATACCTGAGGAACGCTGAATGAGTTTATCCAGGTTGACACAAACCGGATGATCCTGCTCGCGGGTACTGCCGATCACAAAATTCCCTTTTTCTTCCGGTTTCCCAAAAATTTCAGCGATATCGCCGGCATTCGCCAGGAACGCGTCGGATTGGTGGGATGGGATCGTTTTCACCGGGAGCAGCCCTGGCTCTTCTCTTGCCCCGCTGTCGATGTCTGCCTGCCATGTCCTGTAAGCGGAAGTTCCAGGTTGTGGACCGGATTCGAGCATCAACGCGGGCATGACGACCATGTTTGTGAACAGGGTCTTCTGATTCAATTGTTGTATGATATCAGCGGGAAGGAACTGGGCGCTGCTGTTCTCGGCGAAGCGCGGATCCACCGCGCCCAGCTGCAGGTCGGTAGCGATGCCATAAAACTGCCAATTTCCACTTTTAATGACAATAAAAGAGCCTTCCTGCGCGGATGTGGGCGGTACGGTCAGCCGGACGCGGAGGTTGGCTTTTAATCCGCCATCGATGACATAACCAATGGGTGTATGGATGTTGAAATCTAATTCTTGCGCCATTTAATTTTCCTCCAGATCAGCTGCGCGGGTTGCGAACGCGTCACTGATAGCGAACAGCACCTGATTAAGTAAATCGTGATCATCACGCAGCAGGGTAATGATCATGTCCAGCGCGGCGGATTTCCAGACCTGCTGTTTTTGGGCAGGCTGCGCGGAAAAAGCGGTAAGAAGGTGTGCCGCGGCGAGGTCTGCGATCGGAAGATCGGGGTCGGTTAAAATATGGCGGAAATAACCAAAATTGCCCGTGCTTGAAAAAAGGCACACATCTTCGGGAATGCAGATGAGCATATTATCAAGCGATAGGGGCGGTTTGGGGGGAAGGCGATGCGTAATTCTTCCGTTTTGTTCGTAGCCGATAAACAAGATACTCATTTCAACCGGTGTATTGCGGTTCAAGCGATTATCGAGGATGATCTCTTCAGATATGTTTTCGGCAGCTGCTAACTGCCTGACCAAGCCGTCATCATCAATATGGATATCATAAATCAGTCCAAAAATACGCCCATTTTCGATGGGGATATTGACCATCGCGCCAAAATCGGGCGGAGATTGGCGGACATTACATCCAACAACACAACCGCGTGTGTTCGCGCGCAGCAGACGTCCAGCAGTTATTTCATTCATTTCTTAGATTAACCTCGTTCGTTTTCCCAATTCTTTCGCATCCTGTTTGTTTGACCCTAAAGCCGGTTCAATCCCCATTTTTCTCAATGCCTGAGAGAGCATTTCGGTCACCTGTCCGCGTTCACTGAAATGAACAACGGCCTCTTCGTGCGCGCGGTGCAGGATATAGGGATAAGGGCGGGCACCCATCAGGGCGCACTGATCTAAAAGTGCAGATTGCAATATCCCTACCGCGCTTGATTCGCCTGCAATTTTTGCGGTAATCTCAACCCGTACGATCGAGGGGTGTTTTTCCGTCCCGACATTTAAATAAAAGAAATGCAGGGCGATCTGTCCCTGATATGCGCTGCTGGATGGAGAATACAGCTGAAAAATACTGGAGCGTTCGCCCGGCGCGAGAATCCTGGAAAAAATATCGGCATCAGTTATTCCACTGAGATCGGCGGCAGGATCAGCTTGATAAACGGATGCGATCAGTTTGGCCACAAGGTCGGCGCGCGGCTTATCCGTGTAGCCCGCGGCGATACGCGCATTTTCGTTGAGAGCAAACAATGCCTGCAGG
>CAZDIS010000084.1:0-10885 GCA_964505585.1 uncultured Pelolinea sp.
AATGAGTTATTTTTCACAAATTCGGTCCAAGCCAATTGTTTCATACCTGCCTGGGATAATAGAACCCGTAAATGGCTTGGATTCATTTACGGGAATAATTGAGCGGGAAAAATTCCTACAGTATCAACATAAAACTGAGACATTTCAAAATGCAGGAATTTCTACAGCTAATAACCTGATTGAAATTATTGATTATTTAAGGGACCTCGAAACTTAATTTTTGCTGTCAACGTATTTGACCGCATCTCCAACGGATTGGATCTGTCTCGCGTCTTCATCGGAAATCGAAATGTCGAATTTTTCGCATAATCCATCGATCAAGAAAAACTGATCCATTGAATCCGCTTTAAGGTCTTCAATAAACCGCGTTTCAAGACTGACTTCTTCGGGGTCGATCTTTAGCACATCAACAATAACTTCTTTTACACCGTCTAAAGTTGCACTCATATTTTCTCCTATTTTTATCTCGCCAATTATATTATTAAATTATTTACGGAAAGAGTATACTTAGAAAATGGACAATCCTTCATTCATATCCGATAGGAAAAATGACCATATTAGTATCAATCTTACACGTGATGTTAACTCATCAAACACAACCGGGTTAGAAAAGTTTCGATTACGGCATTCTGCCTTGCCTGAATTGGATTTTTCAGATGTTGATACCTCTTTAAATATTTTTGGAAAAAAACTCGCTATTCCTTTGCTAATCTCTTCCATGACTGGCGGCACAAAAACAGCCGAGAAATACAATCGCATTTTCGCAACGGTAGCTGAAAAACATCAGATCGCCTTTGGTGTAGGTTCGCAACGTATCCATATTGAATTGCCCGAGAAAATAAAAATTGATCCGATTCGAAGGTTTGCACCAACCGCACTAATTTTCTCCAATTTGGGGGCAGTGCAATTCAATTACGGATTTACAATCACAGATTGCCGAAAAGCAGTTGATGCTATCGAAGCAAACGCATTGATCTTGCACCTCAATCCGCTTCAGGAAGCTCTGATGGAACATGGAAATTCAGATTTTTCAGGCCTGCTAAGGAAAATTGAAAGTGTTGCTAACCTGCTTGACGTTCCGTTAATTGTGAAAGAAGTCGGTTGGGGTATCAGCGGAGAAATCGCACATCAACTATACAATGCCGGTGTTTCAGCGGTCGATATCGCCGGGTCTGGGGGTACTTCCTGGTCCGAGGTTGAAATGCACCGCACAAACAACACGGTATTAAAAAAAGTTGCCGAAAAATTTAAAGGCTGGGGTATTCCAACTGCCGATGCGCTCATCGATGTAAAAAAGCGAAACCCCGGTCAATTGATCTTTGCTTCGGGCGGTTTAATTAGTGGTATTGACATAGTAAAAAGTCTTGCGCTGGGAGCGGATTTATGCGGAATCGCACGACCTTTCCTTAAACTTGCAGAAAAATCCAGTGAAATTCTGGATGAACACATCACAGTTCTAAAAGCGGAAATAAAAGTAGCAATGTTTGCGATCGGCGCCAAAAATGTATCTGAAATTAACCAGGATTTAATTACTAACCAACCAGACAAATTCAATGACTCTTAATTCATCTCAGCTTCAGAAACAATACCTTATCGCGATTCAAGATCATATGAAGACATTTATTGATTCTATATATACTGAGTTGTATGATGAAATGCGTGAGGTTTTTTACTATCACATTGGATTAGACGCTCCGTTAGAAAAACAAGGAAAACGTATTCGGCCTTTGCTTGTGCTTATCTGCGCGGAAGGCGCAGGAGCGGATGTAAAAAACGCCCTTCCTGCAGCAAGCGCCATTGAGTTGATCCATAATTTTTCATTAATCCATGATGATATCGAGGATGGCGGGATGCAAAGGAGAGGGAAGCCAACTGTGTGGAAAAAATGGGGTTTAGCACAAGGCCTCAATTATGGCGATGCTATGTTCAACGCGGCATTTCTTGCTCTAAATGATTTGTCCGGAATGTATCCTCAAGAAACTGTATATGACGCGTATCAATTGTTGTTTCGGACATGCAACGCATTAACCAAGGGTCAGTATCTGGATATACGGTTTGCGACCGATGCTGTGGTTTCTGAGGAGACATATTTCCGGATGATTACGGGCAAAACCGCTGCATTGATTGCCTGTTCAACTGAAATGGGCGCGCTGTTAGGTGGACTTTTACCTGAAGATCGTGAATTGTTCAGATCGTTTGGAGAAAGCATTGGGATAGCATTTCAAATTTATGATGATTGGTTGGGGATATGGGGGAGTGAACAGCAAACCGGAAAATCTTCAATTGGAGATTTATTGGAGCACAAAAGAACTTTTCCAATATTGATGGGCTTAGAACAAAGCGTAAAATTTAAAGAATTATTTTTTGATGAAACAATGACACAGGAAATCGCGCGCAATTCCGCAAGCATTCTGTCTGAAATTGGCGTGGAAAAGAAGGTCAAAGAAGCGTGCGCGTTATGGACACAGCGCGCTATATTTACATTGGATCAAATGAAATGTTATTCTGACCAGAAAAAAATGTTGATAGACATTGCTAATAAACTATTAATACGATCACGTTAGCGCAGTAATATAATTAGGAGAATTAATAAGGAAAAAATAATGAATGATAGATTAATAAATGAATGTAAGGATGATCCGATCTATGACGCAGCGGATTTATTTTGTGATTCAGAAATAGATTATCAATCAATCGAAAAATCTGTAGTCAAAATTCTTTCCGCTATCGGGGAGGACCCTGAACGGGAAGGCCTGCTAGGTACGCCAGATCGGGTTGCGAGGGCGTATGGTGAACTGCTCGAGGGATACCGCATCGACCCTATTAAACTGGTGAACAACGCAACTTTCACGGCAGATTATGATGACATGGTCATTGTGCGTGATATTGAGTTTTACAGTATGTGTGAGCATCACATGCTCCCGTTTCTAGGGCGCGCGCATGTCGCTTATATACCTAAAGGGCAGGTGATCGGGTTGTCAAAGATTCCCCGAATTGTTGATATGTTTTCCAGACGCTTGCAAATCCAGGAGAAAATGACAGCGCAGATTGCCACTTTTCTTGATACTCTGCTGGAACCAATAGGCGTTGCTGTTGTGATGGAAGCGGTGCATCTGTGTGGAATGATCCGTGGAGTACGCAAGCATGATGCAAGAATGACGACGTCCAGTATGAAGGGCGCTTTCCGCAATAATGAGAGCACGCGCAACGAATTCCTGGATAATATTTCGCGGGGTGCAAAGCCGCTCGAATTTTAAATTTGGTTATTAAATAAAGAATTATAAGGCTCAGCCAGGGCTGAGCTTTTCATTTTTTCTGCTAAAGAAGCAAGGTGTTCGGCAGAGTCCTTCTTTTTGAGATTGGGAGCTAATTCGGATACTGGTATCGCGACAAATGGTTTAGTCCATACATCCTGATCAACAACGTTGTCATTAAAAACGATGATATCGATATCGATCGTCCTTGGTGCGTATTTATTTTCCGTTCTGATCCGATGCAGGGATTTTTCTATACAGGATATGACCAATTCCTTAAGCTGGGCATGGTCTAGCGATGTATCCATTTCAACTGCCATATTTAAAAAATCCGGTCCTTTTGTGCCATATGCTTCAGTTTTCCAAACCCTTGATTTTCTCTTAACCTCTCCGAGCAGATCTAAAGCATGAATGATGTTTTCTTCCGGATTGATGTTCGATCCAAAGAGAAGGATCGCGTTATTTTGTGTTTTCTCTTTCAATTTCCACTCCAACGGTACGCGAAAAACGGACTGCGCCGGGTTTTTCAACACGTACTTGAACTTTGTAAACATTTTTGGTTGACAGGCATAAAGATGCTATGTCCTCAGCCAGTGCCTCAACCGTGTAGCGCGGGACTTCTTGAATGTGTTTAATAATCGCCTTGGCAACAGTGCGGTAATTGACACAATCCTCAATATTGTCTGATTTGCCACCCTTCGCAATATCAGTGTATAGAATGACGTTGGTGACAATATCCTGCGGTTGGGACCGTTCTCTCTCGCTGATCCCAATCACTCCGCGAACCATTAAATCTTTGATTAACACCTTGTCCATTTTTATCTCCATTTTCTATACTAAATGCCGGCCACCATCCAGGTGGATAATCTCACCAGTAATATATTCAGGCCCGTTTAAAAGGAATAACAATGTATCTGTTAACTCTCGCATGGTTGACCAGCGATTTGCGGGCACATTTGAAATAATATCGGCGTTGTCCCCACCATCGGCCGGCGGCAATATCGCGCCAAGCGCTATTCCATTTACCTGAAAATTTGGTGCTAACGCGCGAGCCAAAGATTGGGTCAATCCAACCAGCGCGGATTTGGAAATAGTGTACGGGAAATGATCTCTCCCGGGCCTTAGCGCGCGCCAATCCAAAATGTTTATGATCCGTCCGCCTGTTTCCTTATTTGCCGCTGCAAACGCCTGGCTCAACAAAAATGGCATTGTTAAATTGATATCGATATGCCTTTGCCATTCCTTAAGTGAAGTTTCTTCAAGTTTTATTGGCTTGAAAATAGCTGCGTTATTCACTAAAGCGTAAATATTTCCTTTTGCAGAAAATAGGGGGGCAAATTTATGAATAGCGGCTGCTGGATCAGAGAAATCCGCCTGTAAGATATCTGCCGTAGAACCTTCAGCGTTGATTTTTTTAACAAGGCTTTCTGCTTCTTCTTGTGAGTGGGCATGATGAATGATAGTATGTGCCCCATTTTTCGCGGCAGCGAGGGCGAACTCTCGTCCAATACGCCTGGCTGCGCCGGTGATTAATATCTTTTTACCTTTGATCATATACATCCTTCTATGTTATACCATCATACTAAAAATCCAATTAAACCGTCAAATCGATTAGATAAATTGTTAAGAATAATTGTTTAAGATTTTGCTTATATTTATCAAAAACGGAGATATATGATGGCTGAATTAAATTTAAATGTACCTGCAATGCATTGCAACCATTGTGTCCATACTATCAAAATGGAGCTTTCTGAGATAGATGGGGTTGATGAAGTGGCAGTAAATCTTGATAATAATAGTGTCGTTGTACATTTCGAGTCACCAGCTTCTGAAACAAAAATACTGGATTTATTAAAGGAAATCAATTATCCAGCTGAAAGATAATATGGGAAAACAACAAAATCTGATCCTTCCAATACAAGGCATGACATGTGCAAATTGCGTTTCGACAGTGGAACGCAATATTAATAAGTTAGATGGGATTGAAAATGTTACAGTAAATCTGTCCTCAGAACGGGCAGCAGTCAGTTTCAATGAAGCTGACATAAAGTTAGATGAGATTGTTGAAAGGATCCAACGTGCAGGGTATGATGTCGCAGTTGCGAAAGGGGAGTTGGTTATTGAGAACAGCCCGGATGCCCTTGATGCGGAACGGATTTCCAAGAAATTAATGTCCCTAATTGGGGTTAGAGACGTCAATTTTAATCTCGCGTCGAATAAGATCATCGTTAGATATATTCCGACTATTGTTTCCCAATTAGAGATCCGGGCCCAATTAAAACGAATGGGATTTCCAGCATTGATCCTCGGAGACCAGTCTATCGATCAAGAAGAATTAATTCGGAAAAGAGAAATACGAAACCAGCGGAAATTATTAATTATTGGATTGATGTTTACCATTCCGCTCTTCTTCCTGTCAATGGGAAGGGATTTTGGCATTGTTCCAGAATCAATTGGCTCGCAGCGGTGGTTTGATTGGCTTCTTTTCGCCTTAGCTACACCTGTTCAGTTTTATGTTGGCGCCCAGTATTATATCGGCGCGTATAAGTCACTTAGAAACGGCAGCGCGAATATGGATGTGCTCATCGCGATGGGCTCGTCGGTCGCGTATTTTTATTCTTTTTTGATATTAATCGGCGTTTTTCAAGGGCATGTTTACCTTGAAACGGCGGCGGTGATCATTACGCTCATACGTTTAGGTAAGTTTCTTGAAGCCAGGGCAAAAGGCAAAACTGGAGATGCGATACGAAAACTTCTTAATTTGCAACCCGAAAAAGCACATGTCCGCCGTGGAGATGACATTGTCGAGATCAAAGCTGAAAATGTGGTTGTTGGAGACATTTTGGTTATTCGTCCCGGTGACAAGATACCTGTTGATGGAATTGTCGTCAAAGGGAAATCTCAGGTGGACGAATCTATGATTACTGGCGAGTCTAAACCGGTTTCCAAGGCAATTGGCGACAACGCTATCGGTAGCACACAAAATCGCAACGGTGTTCTGGAAATTGAAGCGACACGTGTTGGCAAAGATACCACCTTGGCGCAAATTGTTAAGATGGTAGAAACCGCACAGGGCAGCAAAGCACCTATCCAGGGACTGGCTGATAAGATCTCTGCCATATTTGTTCCTATTGTTTTAGTGATCGCTGTGTTAACCTTTGTTTTTTGGTATTTTATTTCCCCCACCTGGTTCAATAACGGGAACACAGAATTATTTTCGCGGGCTTTAATCAATGCCGTTTCCGTGCTGGTCATTGCCTGTCCCTGCGCGATGGGATTGGCAACACCCACGGCTGTGATGGTTGGGACTGGAAAATCAGCCAAATCGGGAATTTTATTTAGAACGGCCGAAGCACTGGAGCTGGCGGGAAAGGTTGATACAGTTGTCCTTGATAAAACAGGGACGATTACTCGGGGGCATCCTGAACTTTCGCGTATCACACTACTATCCAAAAACAGCAACGAGGACACTATCCTTCAAATCGTTGCCAGCTTAGAATCAGCAAGCGAACATCCGCTTGGAGAAGCAATCGTCGCGGCGGCAGGTAATAAAAACTTGGATTTGGTTGAGGTCTCAAATTTCAAATCATTTCCGGGAAAAGGGGTTGTTGGTGTGGTTGACGATACAGAAATTCTTGCCGGAAACTTGAAATTTTTATCTGAGCGTAACATCCAGATCGAACTGGCTGTTGAAGAACAATTAATTGAATCGCAAAACAATGCGGAGACGCCTATTTTGGCTGCGATCGATTCAAAAGTTGTCGCAGTATTTGCGATTGCTGATCAGATCAAAGCTGGATCCCAAGAAGCGATCAAGGCAATAAAATCCTCAGGGAGAGCGGTTTTGATGCTCACTGGCGATAATGACCGAACTGCAAAAGCGATTGCAAAGCGCACCGGGATCGATCAGGTCATTTCCGAGGTGCTTCCTGGACAAAAAGCCAATAAAGTTAAAGAATTACAAAAAAATGGTTCTGTTGTTGCAATGGTGGGTGATGGCGTGAATGACGCGCCTGCACTGGCGCAATCCGACCTTGGAATCGCTCTTGGCACCGGATCAGATGTAGCAGTTGCGTCTGCGCCTGTAACTTTATTAGGCGGCAATCTGGCAAGTGTGATGAAGGCATTTAAATTGTCAAAAATGACGCTGAAAACCATCAGACAAAATCTCTTCTGGGCGTTTATCTATAACATTATTCTCATTCCTGTGGCGATGATGGGTTTATTAAATCCTATGCTTGCTGCCGGTGCGATGGCATTCAGTAGTGTGTTCGTTGTGACAAACAGTCTCCGTTTGGCGAATAAAAAACTGAAATAAGGTCTTTTTCCCCGCACAAGCAAAAAAAACCTACATGGTAGAATTGCCTTAACTTAAAATTTACGATGAGGTAGGGTATGAAATCAGAAAAAACACTGCAAGAAAAAGCAATAGAAACAATCCGGTTTCTTTCTGCGGATGGCGTTCAGGCTGCAAATTCGGGCCATCCCGGCTTACCGATGGGCACGGCAGCGATTGCCTACACGATTTGGAAAAACCATCTAAAAATTAATCCAACTGATCCAAATTGGCCGGACCGCGACCGATTTGTTTTATCCGGTGGGCATGGCTCGATGCTTCTTTATTCATTATTGCATTTATCCGGTTTTGATTTGCCTCTGGAAGAACTCAAAAACTTTCGCCAATGGCAAAGTAAGACACCAGGCCATCCAGAATACGGGTTTACTGTTGGGGTTGAGACAACAACGGGGCCGCTGGGGCAGGGGTTTGCCAACGGCGTTGGAATGGCAATTGCGGAAGCAAAATTGGCGGCGGAGTTTAACAAGAGTGCCCTGAAAATTATCGATCATTATATCTATGCCATCGTTACGGATGGCGATTTGATGGAAGGCGTCAGCGCAGAAGCAGCCTCGCTCGCTGGGCATCTTAAATTGGGAAAATTGATCTATTTCTATGATGATAATCACATCTCCATTGAGGGTTCAACAGAGTTAGCCTTTACAGAAGACCGTGCAGCGCGTTTTAAGGCCTATGGGTGGCATGTTCAGACAGTTAATGATGGAAATGATTTTGATGCGATAAATAAGGCAATAGAAGCCGCAAAAGCGGACCCGCGCCCGTCTCTTATTGATTGTAAGACAACAATTGGATTTGGATTGCCGACCAAACAGGGTACGGAAGCAGCGCATGGCGCTCCTCCCGGAGAGGAAGAATTAGCCAAAGCTAAAGAACTGGCCGGTTGGGATCCCGCGAAGAAATTTTATATCGCAGATGAGGTCGCGGAACATTTTAAAGAAATTCTTCTTTCTGGGGAGGAACTCCAGAAGGAATGGTCTGTATTATTCGAGAAATACCAGGAACAATACCCAGAGCAGGCGGCCGAATTCACGCGCCGAATGAATGGCGGTCAATTACCGGATGGCTGGAAGAGTGATCTGCCGACTTTTGCCCCGGATGAGAAAGGGGTTGCCAGCAGGAGTTCATCCGGTACTGTTCTGAATGCAATCAGTAAAGTACTGCCGGAGCTTATGGGCGGATCTGCTGATCTCGCCCCTTCCAATAAAACATGGATCAAGAATAGTGATGCTTTCCAATCAGATTCTCATGACGGCAGGAATATCCATTTTGGTGTGAGAGAGAATGCGATGGGATCAATCGTAAACGGAATGGCCTATCACGGTGGCTTATTACCCTTTGGGGCTACTTTCCTCGTTTTCTCAGATTACATGCGGCCCGCGGTTCGCCTATCCGTGTTATCGGACCTGCATGTCGTCTGGGTGTATACCCATGACAGCATCGGTGTTGGCGAAGATGGTCCGACACATCAACCTGTCGAACATCTGGCTGCGCTGCGCGCAATTCCTCATTTATCAGTTATTAGACCTGCAGATGCGAACGAGGCGCGTGAAGCGTGGATTGCAGCGATTGAAAATACACATGGTCCGACCGCGTTGGTACTCAGCCGCCAGAATCTACCTACATTTGACCGTACGCAATTCAGCAAAGCGAATAATTTGCATAAAGGCGCATACGTGCTGGCAGATGTTGGGAATAAAAAACCGGACGCGATATTAATGGCGAGCGGATCGGAAGTCAGCCTGATCCTTGATGCGGCGGAAGTCCTGGCAAAAGAAGGAGTTTCAACTCGCGTGGTTTCATTCCCATCCTGGGATCTGTTTGAAAAACAATCAGAAGCCTACCGGCAAGAAGTCCTTTCACCAGAAATTTCCGTGCGTTTGGCAGTTGAAGCTGGTGTCTCGCTCGGTTGGAGAAAGTGGGTGGGAGATAATGGCAATATCCTTGCTGTTGACCGATATGGCGCATCCGCTCCTGCTTCAACGATTTTCAAAGAATATGGGTTTACAACTGAAAACGTTGTTAACCTGGTAAAAAGCTTACTTAATAAAGGATAACAATATGCGTGTAGTTGTAGCTAGTGATCATGCGGGTTTCATTATCAAAGATGTGGTGGTCGAAGCAATTAAATCATCAGGCCATGAAGCAATTGACCTGGGAACTTATACTGCTGATCGTGTCGATTTTCCTGATTTTGCGGAAAAAGCAGGAAAAGCGATCATCAATGGTGAAGCAGATCGCGGTGTTGTGATTTGCGGATCCGGTGTAGGTGTATGTATTGCCATCAATAAGATCAAGGGCATTTACGCGGGCTTGATCAGCGATATCTATTCCGCGCATCAAGGTGTTGAACATGATGCGATGAATGTCATGTGCCTTGCGGGGCAGATTGTTGGCCCCACAAAAGCAAAGGAAATGGTTTACAGTTTCCTGAATGCTGAACCCATGGACGTTGACCGTTATAAAAAGCGGATAGAGAAGATTAAAAAAATTGAAAGCGAGTTTTTTAAATGAACAAAAGCCAGGCTCTTTTTAAACTAGGACAATCAATATGGTTCGATAATGTGGATCGTACTTTATTGAATAACGGTTGGTTCGCAGAACAGATAGAAAAAGGAAAATTTGTAGGTGTTACTTCCAATCCATCAATATTCCAAAAGGCGATTGCCCATGGAAACTCCTATACCCTTGATATTCAAACAATGAGTTGGTCCGGCTTTGATACAGATACGATCTATGAAAAGCTGGTTATTGAAGATATCCGGGCAGTTGCCGATCTTTTACATCCAATTTATGAATCCACATCCAAAAAAGATGGGTATGTTAGTTTAGAAGTCAACCCTTTGTTAGCTAACAAGACTTCTGAAACGATCAGCGAAGCGAAAAGACTTTGGAAGGAAGTGAATAGAGAAAATCTCATGATAAAAATCCCCGCGACAAAAGCAGGGATTTCCGCAATACAAGAAGCTATTTCAGCTGGAATCAATGTGAACGTTACGCTGATCTTTTCAACAGAAAGATACCTGAAGGTGATTGATGCGTATTATGATGGTTTAGAGGAAAGGATCCAAAAGAAACTTCCAATCCATCATATTCACTCTGTGGCATCATTTTTCATTTCACGAATGGATGTGATGATCGAGGATCGGATCAGCGAATTGGAAAAATCCGGTCGTGTAATAGCAAAGGATGCCAGGAATGCACTCGGGAAAATCGCCATCCAGAATGGCTTGCATGCCTACAGCGCATTTGAAGCTTCCATTGCATCGGAGCGCTT
>CAZDIS010000085.1:0-10864 GCA_964505585.1 uncultured Pelolinea sp.
GGAGCGCAGGCGGCGGTCCCATATATTTATTTGTTGAAAATGGCACTCAACACACGCGTATCGGAGAAATTGATGTTCAAAGTGCAAAAAAGTTCGTTCATGAAGGTGCAATTTACATTCATCAGGGTTTGCCATTTCTTGTAAAAGAACTTGACCTCTCAAAAAAAGTTGCATTGCTGGATAGTGCTACAGACAGTGAATACTACACAAAACCTGTTTCAGACATCAGGACAGAAATCGAGATTATCGCTGAAGAAATAAATAAAGATGAATTGGTGTGTGGCTTTGGTGATGTAAAAGTGACTGAACATATCAAGGGATTTCAACGCGTTTTATGGGATTCCTCCATCATCATCTCTCATGAATCCTTAATGCTTGAACCGGATGTTCTTGACACCAAAGGTGTTTGGCTTCAATTCCCCAAAAAGATTTCTGATAATTTAAAGAATAATGCCCGCATTTCTCTCCTGCCGATTGACTATGGAAAAAAGTGGCCAACTATTCGTGAAAATATTTTATTGCGCGATAATTTTACCTGCAAGTATTGTGGTATACGCGGAGATAAAAATTCGCTCCACATCCACCACAAAATTCCAGTACGCACATTCCCACAGGTTACCCAGGCACACACTCAAACAAATATGGTCACATTATGTCCGTCATGCCACAGGATTGCGGAAAAAAACCTGAGAATTCGAAGTACGCTTTCAGGGCTTGGGTTTGGGCTTCAGAATATTACACCCATCTTTGTCAAATGCAGCACGAATGATATTGGTTATGCAACTGATCAATCGATCAAAGCAAGTCAAAATTTACCCGGGATCATCATTTTTGATCAGCATCCGGGTGGAATTGGTCTAGCACAGGCGATTTTTGCTAAACATGAAACTATATTAATAGCCTTACAAAACCATCTTGCCACTTGCCCGTGCAAAAATGGGTGCCCATCTTGTGTTGGGCCGGGGGGAGAAAATGGATTTGGCGCAAATGAAGGCGTCAAGGAATTATTGAAGCTGGTGCTAGAAAATTGTCATTATGAATGACCTTATCCGTAAACTTAAAGATTCGGGTTTGATAAAATCTTCAGAAAATCTGGCATCAAATCCAAAGCGTAAGCCAGGAAAAATCGAAGATGTATTTACCGGCTCATGGCATTATCGTAAAAATGGAGATGTTTACATTGTGCGAGACCTAATACCATATGGGAGTCATCACGGGAATATATCTTTTACAAAAAATATTTCCCCTTTAGTTCTCTATGAAATGGATGAGATCGATGAAGGGCTTGCCAATAACCTTGATTCCATCGCATTTTTTGATATCGAAACGAGTAATTTAAGTCTGGGAGCAGGTTCGTTTGTATTTTTAATAGGCCTTTGTTATTTTTCCAAAGATGGCGTAGAGACCGAATTGCTTTTTATAGATCATCCCGGCGCCGAATTAGGGTTATTAGAAAAATTCAATATGGAAATCTCGCGGTTTGAGATACTTGGCAGTTATAATGGAAAATCATTCGATGATCCTTTTATTAGAAACCGCCTGGCATTCTATCACGACAAACCACATACTCAGGGAAAATACCATCTTGACCTGCTTACATACGCCAGGAGACTCTGGAAATTAAGACTGGACGGATGCAAATTATCGGATATTGAAAAAGATATTCTAAATTTTGAGCGCGAATCAGCCGAAATACCTGGTTGGCTTGTTCCGCAAGTGTACTTTGATTATCTATCACAAAAAGATGCTCGCATGCTGGAGGGTATTCTGTACCACAACAAAGCCGATGTTCTTTCATTGGCTGCGCTATTCCAACACATTTCGGTGCTGCTTTTTGAAAGTACAGAAGAAAAAGTTCCAGATATTAGAGACAATTTTTCACTGGCAAAGCTTTATTTTATACGCAGTGATTATGAAAAAGCACTTGAATATTATAAAAAATGTGTGGATATGGCTTATAACCAATTCATACCCGATAAACTTTTTCTGAATTACGGCTTGCTTTTGAAAAAGCTTGGACGCATCGAAGAAGCAGTGAAAATTTGGGAAAATAGTAAACCAAATCCTGATATTCATACTTGCATTGAATTATCCAAATATTATGAACACGTTGAAAAGAAATATAATATAGCTCACAAATGGGCAAAAAAAGCAAAAGCCCTTATGTCTATAAATCAAGATTTTTATTTAAATAATCAAAAATATTTGGTTCGTATTGACCATAGATTATCACGGATCAATCGAAAGCGAAAAAGATGAAAAGTAAACACATGAAATTGGTTGACAAAGCGCGGGGGGAAATGGATGCGCACCTCAAAAAAGGGTACCTGCTTTCCAAGGGGATAGAAGCAGTTTTATACGAAGAGAGCCTCGGCACATTGTATGGTTTGACGAACACACCACTTGGTGAAGTTGAGATCTACGTGAAAAACGAAGATTATGATGCCGCAATCCTTGCATTAAGGGAAATTAGTTAGTTTTCCGATCTAATTCTTTGGCTTTTTCATAATCGGACCAGGTGTCAACATCTATTAATAATCTTGCATCCGGCCAATTTATTGCGCTATATGTGTATTTATGTTCGCTTAGTAATTTCTTCCCGCCTTCGTCGTCTTTTAGCTTCATCAAATCCTGAAAGCAGGCTTTTTTAAATAGCATCGGAGTTGTTTCAATTTTTCCGACCTGTGTGGTAATCATTTGCGCATCCGATTTTCCAGCTTCCTCAAGTAACTGATCAACAAGAGGATAGGATAAGAAAGGTTGGTCAACAGTGAAAAAAATCACTGTTTCAATTTCATTGGCTATTGCTGATAAACCTGCTTTTATTGACGCACTCTTCCCAATTGGCCAATTATTATTTATTACCAGGCGTGTCCCTTTTACGATCTTTTTCTCAATTTTCTGCCTGTCAGCTCCAAGAACGACAATAACGTCCATAAGCTTTGATAAATTAATGGTCTCTATGACCTTATTGATTAAATAACCGCCCTGCCATGGTAAAAGTTGTTTTGGCTGTCCCAGGCGCCGCGAGGCACCAGATGCAAGAACGATCCCGGCAGTCTTCAAGGTCTAAATTCGCCCTAAACCCTCTAAAATGATTTCTTCATTCAATGGAAAACGGTTATACCAGATGCCCGTTGCGTCGTGTACAGCAGATGCTATTGCAGGGGCTAAAGGAAGATAAGGCATTTCCGCCATTCCCCTCGCCCCAGAGGGGCCAATTGGATCAGCCTCTTCAATAATGATCGATTTTGTCTTCTCGGGAATATCCATAATGGTTGGGATTAGGTATGTCGCAAGACTATCGGTTTTAACATACCCATTTTCCTGAACAAATCGCTCAAGCAATGTATATCCTGCCGCTTGGACAATAGCACCCTCAATTTGGCCTCTGACCTGGTCGGGGTTGATCGCTTTGCCGACATCATCAGCACAATAGGCATTTATGATGCGCACTTTGCCGGTTTCCAGATTTACTTCGACGTCAATTTCTTCAGCGACATATCCATAAGCAAAGTTTGGCACACAGGAACCATCCTCGGGATCTAAGGGAGAAGTTTTTGGCGGCTTGTATACATAAGTTGCCTTGGCAGGATTGTGATTCTCCTCCCATTTTTCAAGCGCTTCTTTTGTTGCGCCAATGATCGCGTTCCCAGCCATGAAGGTCATGCGGGAAGCGGATGCGGAACCGGAATTTCCTGTCGTAGAGGTATCGGATGCAACCAGATGCACTTTGTCAAAAGGTATTCCGGCAATTTCAGCTGCAATTTGTGAAAAAGCGGTATGTGCTCCCTGACCAACATCTGCTCCTGCGTGCCGTAAGATCAACCGTTCAATATCGCCCTTTCCAATTATTTCGACCTCAGCCCAGCAGCTTTCCGGTGCGCCATAGGAAAAACCGACATTTTTATAACCGGCTGCAAACCCATGACCATATACTAGGTGTGCGCCCTGAACACCGCGCTTTGAATTATCTTCCTTGTTCTTATCCCGCCAATCTGATTGCTTAGCGCATTCACGAATCACTTTATCAATGGTAATACCAGCAGGAAGCGGGCTTTTTACCGCTGTTGGTTGACCTTCTTGTATTGTATTCATCAATCTGAACTCTACCGGGTCGATACCCAACTTTTTAGCCAGTTTGTTAATATGCATTTCTATTGCAAAACAAGCTTGCGGTGCGCCGAATCCTCTAAACGCTCCATTAGGGAGATTATTCGTATAAACAGCTCGCGAATCCACCCATACATGCGGAACATGGTATGGGCCCACGATCATCAGTGTTGCATTAGCAAGTACTTTATTCGACGTGTATACATAAGCACCACCATCTGCTGTAATGTCCGCTTTGAGAAAAGAAAGTTTTCCGTTCTTTTTTGCACCTACTGTCAAAGCGATTTTATATGGATGGCGTTTATGGTGTCCGATTATGGACTCTTTCCGTGACCAAACAATCTTGACAGGCCTTCGGATACCTTTTTCACGTAATCTCATCACTGCCAATCCTAAAACGATCTGCACGGACATATCTTCCCGCCCGCCAAATGCGCCGCCGATCGCTGGATAAATAATGCGAACTTGTTCTTCCGGGATGTTTAATGCATGAGCAACCTGTTCCCGATCCTCATGTATCCACTGGCCGGAAACAACAATCGTGATCCGCCCTTTTTCATCTTCATAAGCAAACCCAGCTTCAGGCTGTAAATATGCATGCTCTTGCGCGGGTGTTTCATAAATATCTGAAATAACAACATCAGCTTCGGATTCTCCAAATTTAATATCCCCATCCCTAATTTTTAGTGGGCTGATGATATTAGTGCCATTTTCAGGATGGATTAAAGGCGCATCTGGCTGAATCGCTTGATCCACATCAGTTACGGCTTCCAAAATTTCATATTCGACCTCGATCAGTTGTCGAGCTTTTTGTGCGGTAGCCAAATCTTCCGCGATGATCAGCGCGATCTGATCGCAAACGCTGCGTACGCGGTCACCATATTCTGTATTCGAACCGGGACCGCATAAAACGGGTTGGTCGGCTATCATCAAACCATACTCATTATTTGGAACATCTTTGGCCGTAAGAATGGCTGTAACACCATCTAAAGCCAGTGCTTTGCGTGTATCAATATTCTTGACAATCGCGTGAGGGAATTTCGAAAAGAGAATACAAGCGTATAACTGGTCTGCTGAGGAAAAATCACCAGGGTACATTGCTTTACCAGTAACTTTATCAACTGCGTCGATTCGTTTGACAGACTTTCCAATAATATGCGTATCCATATTGATCTCCAACTACAAATTGCTTTTCTTAGCGGCTAGATCTACTGCCTTGATGATGTTGTAATATCCAGTACAGCGGCAGATATTACCTGCCAACCCTTGTTTTATATCCATTTCAGTGGGTTCCGGTTTTTCTTCGAGCAGGGTGACTGCTGACATGATGAATCCTGGCGTACAATAACCACATTGCACAGCCCCCGCATCAACGAATGCTTGTTGCATTGGTGCGAGTTTTCCCTCGCTGGCAAGACCTTCGATCGTCGTGATTTCACTCAAATGTGCTTTTGGCGCGGGCAGCAAGCAGGCTAAAACTGGCAGTCCATTAAGATGCATTGTGCATGCGCCGCACTCACCCTCACCACAGCCCAACTTTGTACCTGTAAGCTGGGCGTGTTCGCGAATTAAATTCAGCAACGTATGATTTTGCCCCTTTTTGAAAGATCTTTTTTCAGAATTGATCGTTGATTGAATTTCCTGGTCTTGGTGATGATCTATTGTTTTCTTGATAGGTGTGAAAAATGAAGTTTTCTTGCCCCATAAAAGTACAGGCGGATTATCAAATTGGTTCCAATTTCCATTTATTATCGATGTAAGGGCTTTTTTTAATAGCACCGGTATTAGATGGCTGCGATATTTCTCTGACGCTCTAATATCATTGATAGGTTTTGCATCAATTTCGGATGCTTTTGAAGCAGCGGCAATCACCTCTTCAGATAATTTTGAACCAGATAGAACTTTTTCTGCCTGAGGTGAACGAATTATCGTCGGTGCAACCGCACCCAATGTGACAACAGCTCTTTCAATAAGATCTCCATCGAATGTGAGTAGCGCACAAACATTTGCAACGGAAATCGCATGTGTTTCCCGCAGAAGGTATTTTGTGAATTCTCCCTTTGAAGTTTCTGACATCAAGGGGAAACTGACTTCAACAACCATTTCATCAGGCTGCAGAATAGTTTTTCTGACACCTTTATAAAAATCCGTGAGTTTTACTTCGTATTCTTTAACGCTTGACCTAATTTTTACTGAAGCGCCTAATGCGATCAAGGGTGTGATCGTATCGTTTGCTGGCGATGCGGTAACAAGATTTCCAACAACGGTTCCCACATTTCTTATCTGCGGCGCTCCTACAGAATATGCGGCACGTACAAGCGGAAAACCAAATTCTTTCAGTTCATCTGAGATAAGGCATTGGTTATGGGTAACGGTTGGGCCAAATCTAACGCGACCATCTTCAACCTTAACTTGATCAGCGCCTTTGATTCGAGTGATATCGATCAGCGTTTGAACTCCTTGATGCATTCCATTTTTACGCTCGAGGACTAAATCAGTTCCACCTGCAATGATCCGTGCGTGTTCTCTCTCCCTGGCAAGAATATCTAGCGCGTCATCAAAACTGCTGACAGTGTAATAATGCTTCCACATGCAAACGCCTCCGTAAAATGGGGTTATCCTTCTAATAAGCTCAGAATCGCTGGCACTAATTGCTTTTTTCTTGAAACCATACCTTTAGCAATCAATGTGCCATCATTATTTTTTTCGAATGGTAAATCTTCAAGGATCGCTGGAGTATTTTCTACCATGACCTGGCTTGATCCCCGCACGACGTCCGTGACCATCAAAACAGCAAAGTCAAAAGCTCGGCTTTCCCTAAAATCCTTTAGTGCCGCCTTTAGTTCTTCTTTATGATTGTTTAATTCGTAAAGATCGCTGACTTCCGCCTGCGAAATAGCGAATTTATAACCGCCGGATGAATATGTTTTTAAATCACGATTGATTACTTCTGAAGCAGGTTGGCTGCCTAAACCTGTACCGGCGCCAAGGACTTTTTCCGCGTATGATTCAAGCGATTCATTTGCTAATACTGATTTCGCCGAAAACGCCCACCTAGACAATCTTTTCAATGCTTCATGATCTCGCACGGTTGTCGTAGGAGATATTAGGTTGAGTGTATCTGAAACAATTCCCGCTATCAAAAGTCCGGCAATTTTTGCCGGAGGTGCCAGTCCTGCATCGCTGATTTTTTCAGTAACAAGTGTTGAAGTGCTTCCAACTGGTTCAACGGAGAACTTTATTGGGGCATTGGTTGGCATATTTCCGAGACGATGATGATCCAATATCTCAAGAAGTTCAGCTTCTTCAAGCGCGGAGACAGATTGCTGGGCTTCATTATGGTCCACCAAAATCAACTTAACTCGCGGCGGGTTTAAAACATCACGCTGGCTGACGACGCCGATATAATGGCCTTCATCATCTACCACCCAGAATTCATTTTGTTCCTCCCGAAGGACTTTTTTTATAAGATCCCTGATCCGGGTTGATCCGTTAAATGTCTCAATGGTTGTATCCGCGGCTTCTCTACATGGTAGTTCCATGATCTCATTTAGATTCATGGTCTTGTTATTGAGTTTAGGGCCAACCAATTCATTGATCAACCGAAATAGGCTCTCACCAGTAACCAATCCATACGGTGTCCCATCCTCTTCAACAATAGGCGCGATGCCGTTAGTTTTACTGAAAATTTCCCAGGCATCCTGCAGCGGACGATCAGGTGTCGCAGTATCATAACTCCGCGCGATCGCTTCAAACCTGGGAGACGCGTCTGTCAGCAGGTATGGGATATCAATTCCCAAATAATCTAAAACCCAAGAAGTTTGTTTGTTAATAACGCCTGATCGCGCAGCTATAGCATCCAGATCATCTCTTTCGCGTATTAGCCACGCATATCCAATGGCGGATGATATCGAATCTGTGTCCGGGTTAACATGCCCGACGACATATACTGGTTCCCTCATTTGTTCTATTTCACCGCAAAAGTATCTATGAGGACTTTTACATCTCCGCCGACTGGATAAAGAATCGGGCAGGTAGCGCCATTTTTAATATACTCATTTACCTTCTCGCGCGCTTCGTCTGGCGTGCCTGAAGCGGTGATACGGAGGATGAGGTCTTCAGGAACGAGATGCTTTGCTTTTTGAATTTCTTCGTGTGTGGCAGGCCAACCAAGGATGGCTTGGATTTCTTCGACCACATCCATAGAAACTCCAGATGCTTTTGCGATATGCGGCTGCTGGGCTAAATATTGGGTCAGCAATTCTCTGGTTGTATCAATTGCTTTATCATGGTCCTCATCAACCGAACAAACAATCAATTGGGGGCGATCAATATCCTCAATCGTTCGATTCGATTTTGCTGCTCCCTTAGCTAGAAGCTCCAAGGCGCGATGATTATATTCTGGAGGCACGCAGTAGTTGAGAACAACACCATCTGCGATCTCACCCGTCATTTCCATCATTTTTGGTCCGGTTGCGCCAATGAAAACAGGAACATTCCGTGGTTCCGTGCGCCCGTGAACAACATCCAATTCAATGCCATCAACATGAATAAATTCACCGTGGAACGTGACTCTTTCCATTGCCAGCAATCGTTTTAAGACCTCAACAGTTTCTTTCATCGCGGTCAAAGGTTTTTTTCTATCAATGCCGACATTTTTAGCAAGCGGGTCCCACCACGCACCAATACCGCATATAATGCGGTTCGGAGCCAGATCATCAAGCGTCAGGTAAGTCGAAGCAAGCAAACCAATATTTCGTGTCCAGTTATTAATAACTCCTGAGCCAACGTGAATTTTTTCTGTCACAGCAGCGTATGCAGCCATGGGTACAATCGCATCACGCACTAATCGGCTTTCTGCCTGCCAAACAGCCTCAAATCCTTTCTGCTCTGCGTATTGCACATAATCTAAACCATCTCTGAGATCATGCGCGTCCTGCAGATATAAAGCTACTCGATCCATCATGCTGTCACCTCCTGAAATAATTGGTTGATATGGTTTTCCTTCTCAAAATTCAATTCTTTAAGCTGCTCCCAATCTTCCGGAACATCTAAATCAAAAGAAATATTGTCATTTTTATAAATCTTAACTTTTATTTTTTTCCTTTCAGCTTGCTCAATATGTTTCCGGAAAGACCACTCTCCGAAGTCATATTTTATCGCACCAATCGGGTTCATATACATTGCATTTGTGCCATTTAATTTTCTATCGGGAGAGATGATCATTTGCGGGGGGGCGCCCTCCAATTCTAATATTCCCATCAGGTCATCCATCGTGATTAATGGTAAATCAGCGGGAAGGATCAAGAGTTTGGTTGCGCCATAGGCTTTTGCTGCGATGGTGGCTTTTCTCAACGCACGGTTAATATTTGTATTACGGTTTTCCAAAACGGTGTTCGCGCCAAACTTGCGTGAAAGAGCCAGTGCCGTTGGGTCGTAACTAATTACAATCTTATGATTAATTGCTTTTATTGGTTCAAGGCACTTCAGTATTGAACCCAATAGGTATGAATTTAGAATTTCCCGCTGGCTTGATGAAAGGATATCTGATAGCCGGGATTTTCCTCGACGCAAAGGTTTTACGGGGATAATCGCGCAAAGCGACATAGTTAGTTAATTTCTTTATATAAATTGATAATTGTTCTTGCTAGTTGTATTTTAATTTCGATGTCTTTCAGTAGAATATTCTCTTTAAGAATCATTATACTTGATGCCCATCTATCATTTAATAAAATATTGTCGCGTGAATCGATAATAAATACATTCAAAAAATCTCGGTACATTTTCATTACAGAAATTGGGTGAACTGGAAGATCCTGATCTCTCAACATTTGCCCCAACGGACCTTTAACGGCTTTTTCGTTAATAATAGGTGAGACAGCAACTACAAATTTAGTCCGTATCAGATCTCGAACGCCCGGTAGTCTCAGGATGGGATCAATGCTGACAAAAGGATTAGATGGACAAATAACAACCATGTCAGCTTCTTTAAGGCTAGATAAAACTTCAACCGAAGGTTTTGCTTTTTCTATACCTGCGAATATAAAATTTTCCGTCTTTAAAGCAAATCGATGCTTAACAAAATATTCCTGGAACGGTATGACGCCTAGTTCAGATGTTTTAACCATAGTTCTTACAACTTGGTCGGACATGGGTAAAATGGGATGCTCAATCTCCAGTTTATGACTGAGGACAGCGGTTACTTCTGTCAGTGATAATCCTTCCCGCAGCAACCGTGTTCTTTCTAAATGCAGCGCAATATCTTTATCGCCTAGAAAGAACCAATCAGGTGCACCGAAATTTTCAAGGGCCCGAAAAACATTTGATGTTTCTTCAGCCCGCCCCCATCCAGTTGCCGGGTTTGATAAATCCGCCAAGGTGTAACAAACCGTATCAATATCCGGTGAAATAGACAAACCAAAATGCGTAAAATCATCACCAGTATTTACAATAACAGTGAACTGTTTTGAACTGAGTATCCTGGAAAAACCATGGGCAAGTTTCGCGCCCCCGACGCCACCGGCTAATGCAACAATTTTCATTTATCTAAAAAGATCCTTATCTTCAGAACGCAATAATTCACTTATTTGCGCTTCGCGTAATGCATATGGGAATCCCCTGGCGATTACGACCGGTATAAATTCATTTGCTTGTCCCATGACCAATGAAGCGGCACCAGCTAATTCATCAGCCGCACCTACCCGGGTTATCTTCAACTCATGCCCATATGAATCCATTTTTCCCCGCAGAT
>CAZDIS010000086.1:0-10812 GCA_964505585.1 uncultured Pelolinea sp.
CGTAAAAGTGCCGATCACCTCTCCCCGCGGATTCATATAACACCCCAGAGTATATAAATTCTCTTCTCCACCCGGAATAATTTCCTGAAATAGGAATTCAATACCCTTGCCATTGCTGATGGTCTCATTCGCTTCATCAAAACTGCCCGCTTCCACCGCCTGGCGGCCGAAGTGGTGGAAGAAATCCTTACCGCTCACCCCTTTGATCACAGTCGGAAAGATGTCCTTTCCCCAGCGTTCCAGGTCTGCGGCAGATTTCACAGCCATCGAGCGCGGATGTGAAAGGCCGGCTTTTTCTGCGGCACAGTATTGTTCATTTTTATCCAAAAGTCGCCTCAGAACATCGATATCTGGGAAAGAGAAAAGATAATACGGTTCCAATTCTTTTTTTGCCGCAGACAACACTTCCAGGTATTTATCATCCGTCACAAACAATACGCCTTTTTGGGTTAACGATTCGCCCAGGTCAACCAATAATGCGATCAACCCCTGCGGGTCGATCCATGGGTCTGGGCCAACAAGGCCCATGGCATGTTTTGAATAGAGGCCAACGCCGGTATGCGCATAATTAATTGCCACACATTGCAGTCCAACCCTACCCAGGCTTTGAATAACACCCAATCCATTGACCCAATTCGCGTCCATGACGAACGGAACTGGATATTCTATTTCTTGGAGACGATCTTTGATTATTCCTATCTTTTTCAAACCCATAGGGACAATCATAACGCACAATGCGTTGAGAAAATGGCATCGAAAATTATGGTATCTTTGAATGGGTATTATGGATAGGAGCTTATTTTGAATCAGCTGAACGAAATTGAAGCCAAATACGCGCTGTCACAGCTCCTCCACCGGGCTGGGGTCCGCATGTCCGCGCGTGGCCCAGATTCATTGCGATCTGCTCCTGTTAGGATAATCTATGCGCCCGCTAAAGATCAGGTGGTTAGCAGCAATGGCGGGAGGTCGCTCATCATTCACGCGGCCCAGCATGGAGAATTTGAAAAATTGATCGGTCTAAAAGAAAGCCAATTGGATTGGGTTGAGCGAAAAAATCTTTTTCCGCCCGCCCGTGAAATACCCATATCAGAAAGAATCCCAATCCTTTTCCCTTCGGCTGGGGCAGCAAGGAATAAAAGGTGTATCACGCACACAGAGCATGCGGTCCACATACATTTTGATCCAGTAGCTGCTGCGTTTTTCATGCTCTCACGCTATGAAGAATATCGATCAACCGCGAAAGACAAATATGGCAGGTTTCCCGCCAGTAAAAGCGTAGCATCCATTCAAGGCTTCCTTGATCAGCCTATTGTCGATGAATATGCGTTGATCCTGCGTAGCTGGATGAAATATCTTTCCCCGGGATGGGAACCGGAATTACATACCGGCAAAATAATGTTATCCCATGATATCGATTTCATTCGCACGCTTCCCAACATGCGCAAAGCGGCCCGCTTGATATGGAAAAAAAGAAAATCATCTTCCTTATTGACATCCGTTCAGGATGTTATCAGGCACTGGAACAACGAGCGGAAAGATCCAGGCGCTTCAAACTACTTCAAAGCGGTTAAAATGATTTGCGATCTCTCAAATAAAACCGGGTTGGAAAGTACATTCTTTTTCAAGGCATCCACTCCCACTTTCTATGACAGTGGATATAACATACGGCATCCTGCCCTAAAACCTTTATTCCAAACGATAAAAAACAATGGTTTTTCAATTGGGTTGCATCCCAGTTTCCATTCATTCCTGAATCGAAAAATAATGAAACGGGAAAAGATAGCGCTTGAATCCGCGATCGGACAGGAAGTTACCGAATGCCGGCAGCATTACTTACGGTTCAAGGTGCCTGATACCTGGAAAGCACAAACGCGTGCCGGCTTTTTAATTGACAATAGCATGGCCTATGCCGAGATCGTTGGATTTCGCTGCGGCACTTGCCATCCTTATCATCCCTTTGATATTCAAACCCAATCCGTCCTGGAGATCACAGAGCGGCCCCTGATCGTGATGGATTCATCCCTCAACGATTACATGAACCTCTCTTTGGATCAGGCACGAAATCACATTGTGGGCCTTGCCCAACGATGTGTCAATGTAGAGGGAGAGTTTACTCTTTTATGGCATAATACCAGCTTCTTCGGTCAATGGTCGTCCTGGGGAAATGTATATAAAAGCGTGCTTATAAAACTATCGGAAATGAATTCATGATCGGCAATCACTTTATTTCTGATACAGTGCGAGTGTAGTTGTCAAGGTTTTCTGGCGCTAAATGCTTTTATCATATTAGAATATGATCCATGCCGCGTATTGAACATCTATCCTCATTATGTAAGATCATCGAATTGCAGAGCTTCTCCGCTGCTGCCAGAGAATTAGGTGTGTCACAATCCGCCCTCAGCCAGCAGATGAAAGCGCTGGAAGCCGAGTATGGCACCCGGCTTCTGCACCGCAAGGGAAAAAAGATCAAGCCCACCGAAGATGGGCGCCATATCAATAATTACGCGCTGGAGATCATCGCCTTATATGGCCGCTCAAAGCAGGAAGTCAATGCCAAAAGCAATATTCTCAATGGTGAGCTGCTGGTGGGTGCCAGTTCGGGCCCGGCCGAGTTTCCGGTGCCGCTCCTGCTGGGTCTATACAAGCAGGCCCACCCCGGGATCACAGTCACCCTCAAAGCGGCCGATTCTGCCGATGTGATCGATCGCGTTTTACATCAATCCTTGGAGATCGGATTCGTTGGCATGGAGCAGCGCGATAGCCACCTCACTTTCAAACCATTCTTTGAAGATTACATGATCCTGGTGGTCTCACCCGGTCACCCCTTCGCCGAACGAAAATCGATCACTTTTGAAGAATTTATCGAGATCCCGCTCATCATCCAGCAGCGCGGCGCGGGCATCACCGAAAGTTTCATCGCGCTCCTTAACCAGCAGGGCATCAGTCTCAAAGACTTGAACATCGTGATGGAACTGGGGCTGCAGGATTCGGCCAAAGCGGCCGCGATGGCCGGCTTCGGCGGCGCCATCATATCAAAATTGGGCGGTGTCAGCGAATTGAAAAGCCGTGAATTGATCGAAGTGCCGATTGACGATGTCAACCTCACCCGCCCGCAGTACCTGTGTTTCAACCACATGGTCCCCCTCAGCAACCTCGCCTCCAGCTTCCTCGCCTTCGCGGAAGATAAAAAACGCGATCTCATCCGCCAGTATCTCCCTTAACCGAAACCATTAACTTTCTCCGGCCCGCGTCACCCATCCAGGAACGTCTTTCTTTATCAAAATTCACTTAATAGTATAAGAAAATCTTATTTACATTCATCCGGTGGGTTTCTTTATAATGCCATCATTACAAAATTTACGGAGGTTTACATGAAAAAATCGTTATTTGTACTCATACTATCGGCATTGGTTCTCAGCGCCTGTGCGGGCAGCCCGGCAGGAGATAATACTGCGGATAGCGCTGCGCCCAGCGTTGAAACAACCACCCTGCGCATCGCGCAGCAATTCGGGCTTGGTTATGCTGCGCATACCATCGCGGATGAATTTGACCTGTTCGAAAAATACCTGCCCGGCCTCGAAGTCGAATGGCTCCAGCTCGGGTCCGGCGGCGCGATCCGCGAAGCGTTCATCGCGGGCGAGATCGATGTCGCTGTCATGGGCATCCCCCCATTCCTCATCGGCTGGGATAAAGGCATCCCCTGGAAGGTCGCTTCGGGCATGTGCGCTATGCCGCTTTCACTCCAAACCTACAAAGACGAGGTCAACTCCTTAGCTGACCTCACAGCAGAAGACAAGGTCGCCTACCCCTCACCCGGCAGCATCCAGCATATCCTGCTTTCGATGGCCGCGGAAAAACAGCTCGGCAGCCCGACCGCCCTCGATGACATTGGCGTGGCCATGGCCCATCCCGACGCGGCGGCAGCCCTCATCAACAAGAAAGACATCACCGCCCATTTCACCTCGCCCCCCTATAACTTCGAAGAGTTGAGCAATGAGGGCATCAAGGTGGTTGTCGATGGCACCGAAGCGTTCGGCACGGAATTCACCTTCCTGGTCGCGGTTGCCTCACAGGATTTATATGAGAATAACCCCAAGGCCTACGCCGCCTACATCATGGGTGTTGCGGATGCCGCGAACTTCATCAATCAGAATCCGGAAGAAGCGGCAAAGATCCTCGCGCCCGTCTTCAAACTCGATGAGGAAACAACCCTCAAGTACCTGACATGGCCTGGTATGAATTACGTCACCACGCCGCTCGGGCTAATGGGCTTTTCCGATTTCATGGTCGATGCGGGTTATATTGAAAAAGTGCCTGAATCCATGGCAGATATTGCTTTCCCCAACATGCTCTCCGCTGTTGGCATGGGCCAGGGCGAACAAGGCGTGCTGGAAACCCTGCAGGTACGCCCATAATTGTACGGAGTCGTATGTGAATAAAAGAAGAGCTGACCCGTATCGGTGAAGCTCTTCTTTCTATGTTATAACAAACTTCAGCATACAACATGGAGCACGCATGACATCTCTAAGCGGGACGATCACATATTTTAGAAAACCGGGCAAAGAAAACACACAAAGCGCATTACAGCTGGCAAAGGAGCGCGCCGCGGAGTTGGGCATCAGCCGCTTTCTGGTTTCTTCCACGACAGGATATACCGCCAGATTGGCGATCGATGAATTTCAGGGCAACGATGTAACGATCGTCACCCATGCCGCCGGGTATATCGAAGCGAATACGCAGGAGTTCGATCAAACCACCCGTGCTTATGTCGAAGAAAAAGGTGGAAAAGTCCTCACCGCCCAGCACGCATTTGCCGGCGTGAACCGTGCGATCAGGAAGTCGCTCGGGGGCTACCAGAGTGATGAGATCATCGCCAGCGTTCTGCGCATCTTCGGCCAGGGCATGAAAGTGGTCTGTGAGACGACAATGATGGCCGCAGACGCGGGATATGTATCAACCCGGGAACCGCTGATCGCGATTGCGGGCACCCACCGCGGGGCGGATCTCGCTGTCGTTTTGATCCCCGTGAATTCTTCACAGTTCTTTAAACTTCAGATTCTGGAGATCGTCTGTATGCCATCCCAAAAACATCCAGGATTCACATCAAAATAAAAACCATGAATACAATAAAAAAATTCTTTCAGAACAAAATTATTCGTCAGCTGCTGTTCATTCTGGGTTTGCTTGCCATCTGGCAGATCATCGTTTTGACCGGTGATTACTCGGAACTGATCCTCCCCGACCTCAGGTCGATCTGGTCCGCCTTGGTCGAATCGATCGCGTCTGGAGAGATGGGTGAGCACACATCCTATTCCTTTTATCTCATCGGGCAGGCGTTGGGCATCGGCGTTGTGCTGGCATTTTTACTGACCGCGCTCGCCATGGTTTCGCCGCTGATTGCGGACTTCATGAAAACCATCACAACCATCTTCCATCCCCTGCCGGGTGTCGCCCTGCTCCCGATCGCCCTCTTGTGGTTCGGGATCGGCGAAAGATCCATCATTTTCATCCTTGTCCATTCCATCATCTGGCCCCTCATCCTCAATACATACACCGGCTTCCGCTCTGTCTCGCGCACCCAATTAGAAGTTGGCAGAAATATCGGCCTCACTGGCCTCAAGCTCGTTTCATCGGTGATGGTGCCCTCGGCCTTTCCATATATCCTGACCGGTTTCAAGATTGCCTGGTCCAATTCCTGGCGCTCACTGGTCGCCGCCGAAATGATTTTCGGCGCATCCGGTGGAAAAGGCGGCTTAGGATGGTTGATCTATCAGAAACGTTTCTTTCTTGAAACGCCGTATGTATTTGCGGCATTATTCGTGATCATTTTGATCGGTATCTTAGTAGAAAATGTGATCTTCGCCCAGATTGAACGCATGACCGTCCAGCGCTGGGGTATGGTCATCAGAAAAGAAGAGTAAATATGGCAGACAAAGTTACGGTAAAGAACTTATTTGTGAAATTTGAAGGAGAACAGGGAAATGTGCAGGCCCTTAAAGATATATCTTTTGCGGTTAATCAAGGTGAATTTTTAACCATTCTTGGCCCGTCTGGCTGCGGAAAAAGCACCCTCATCCGCGCGATTGCCGGCTTTCAATCCCTGGAAAAAGGAAATATCATCCTCGATGGTAAAAATGTTTCCAAACCGGGTCCCGACCGGATCATGGTATTTCAGGAATTTGACCAACTCTTTCCCTGGCGGACGGTGATCGGCAACATCACCTACGCGCTGAAAGTGAGCGGCATCAAGAAAAAAGAACGCAATCAAAAGGCCATGCATTATCTCGAGATGGTCAATCTAAAGGACTTCGCGCGCGCTTTTCCCCACCAGTTGTCGGGCGGAATGAAACAGCGGGCGGCCATTGCGCGCTCCCTGGCGCTCAACCCGGAGATTCTGTTGATGGACGAGCCATTTGGTTCATTGGATGCGCAAACGCGTTCGATCCTCCAATCGGAACTGGTCCGAATCTGGGAAAAAGTCGGCTCAACGATCATTTTTATCACACACAATATCCAGGAAGCGATTTTGCTGGGTGACCGCGTGATGGTCATGTCTACCGCGCCGGGAAGGATAAATGATATTGTTGAAGTTAAGATCGGCCGGCCGCGGCTTCCCGAAACCCCTGAATTCATGAAACTTTGGCACCGTTTATATGGGCTTTTGGAAACAAAACGCTTTGGAGAAAATGGCGCAAATAACATGCTCCCGGGCATGGATTAAGCCAGGTTAATGGATCCAATTTCTTCTGGCAGGGTAGCGATCAATCCCTGTTAAATATTTGTTAATCCATACTTGCCTTCTTGCAACAGCATTCAAAGCGTGTTAGAATGGTCATTGTTAGAAACAGCTTGATTGATTTCATCGAGAAGTGGGAACTCCCCACTTTTCTGCTTATTACAAATAGTTTATGAATGGAGTAAAACTGGCATGAAAAACGAATTTGTGCTGGCCTTCAACGAAGTTTTAGAAGAAAAAGGGCTGCCGAAGGATACGATCTTAGAAGCGCTCTCCGCGGCGATGGTTTCCGCGTACCGAAAATCGGTCAACGCGTCTGCCGCCCAGGAGATCAAAGCGATCATGAACCTGGAAAAAGGGGAGTTCAACATCCTCGCCGAGAAAGAGGTTGTCGAATCCGTGCAAAGCCCGCTGACAGAAACCACCCTTGAATTCGCCAGGAAATTCGATCCGGAGGCGGAGCTGGGTGACCTCGTAATGGTCGATAGCACACCCGAAAACTTCGGTCGTGTTGCCGCGCAAACCGCCCGCCAGGCGATCCAGACGCGTATCCGCATGGCAGAGAACTCTGCCCAATATGAATTCTATGAAAAACAGGTCGGTGAGATCGTCAGCGGCATTGTTCAGGCCGCCAATTCACGCGGCCTCACTATCGGGCTTGAACTGAAAGCCGAAGGCAGCATGCCGCGTAAAGAAATGATCCCGCACGAGCACTTCCGAGTACATGACCGCGTGCGTGCCTTGGTCGCGGAAGTTAAAGAAACAGGGCGGGGCCCGCAAATTATTCTCTCACGCACCCACCGCGATTTCCTGCGGCGCCTGCTTGAAAATGAGGTGCCGGAAATTTTCCACGGTGTGGTCGAGATCCGTTCGATCGCCCGTGAGCCGGGGTTCCGCGCCAAAGTCGCTGTATCAGCCGCCCAAAAAGGCATTGACCCAGTCGGCGCTTGTGTCGGTATGCGTGGTGTCCGCATTCAAGCCATCGTGCGTGAGCTGCATGGCGAGAAGATCGATGTCATCGAATGGAATCCAGCCCCCACCAACTTCATCGCGAAAGCGATCAGCCCGGCACGGGTGATTGGTGTTTATTTACACGAGTCGATTGAAGGCGCGAAAAATGCGCTCGTCATTGTCCCTGAAGACCAGCTCAGTCTTGCCATCGGAAAAGATGGGCAAAACGCCCGCCTGGCTGCCAAGCTGACCGGATGGAGAATTGATATCAAGAGCTTAACAGAATCTATTTCTGATTGGCTGTTCGCCTTGAAGAATGATGAAATTCTGAAAGACCTCGCCAAACAGGAGCAAGAATCCATTGCTAAAGCCGAAGAGACCATGGCAAGAAAAGAAGAAGGCCGTATTATCTCTAACGATGAATATGACATTATGGCTGAATTCATTGACCGGCTAGAGAAATATACAGGCGAAAAACTGGCCGCTAAACGCGCTGCCTATAAAGAGAAAAAAGAAGAAGTCCTTGATGCGATCCCGCAGGCGGCGTTCAATATGGACCTCACTGAAAGCGAACTAACAGATTCTTTGATCGAAGCGATCAATGAGGCTGGGATTGATTCAGCCGGTAAGCTGGCATTAACTGCCCAGATGGACCCCGAAAAGATCCTGGATATCCAGGGAATCGGGCCAAAAACACTGGAAAAGATCGAGGAATTTGCAGAACGATTGCCCGACCTCGTTCCGCCGGAACCAGAACCAGAGCCAGAAACGGAACCAATGGCGGCTGAAGAGGAAACCATTGAGCAAGCTCCTGGATCTGAACAGACTGAGGCAAAAGAAGCCGTTGAAGAAGCAGAAGTTGAAACCGAAGGTTCCGCGCAGGCCGATGAAGATGCAGCCCCTGAAGATCTTGTCGAAGACGCACAAGATGATGAGGAAGAAAAAGAACAACCCGGGAAAAAGAAAGTTGAAAGCGTAAAGTCATTTGAGGAACTCTTCAAGCTTGAATTGCAGGATCTCGAACCAGAACCCGAAGGATTTGATGGCGAGAACATGAAAAACAAAGGCAAAAAATCTGGAAAGACAAAGAAATCCAGGCAGATCGAATATGATGAGGACCTGGGTATGACCATCTCCAAAAAGAAGCATAAAAGGGCTGATGATGAAGAAGACTGGAGCGATTGGGTAGATATTTAGACAATGGCAGACAGAAGTGACTGGAAAGCGTAAAAAAAAGATTAAACATGTTCCGCAGCGGACCTGCGTGGGATGCCGCAACGTGCTTTCGAAAAGAGAAATGATGCGCATCGTTCGCGCGTCTGATGGGGTGCAATATGACCCCGGTGGGAAAGCCAATGGGCGCGGCGCGTATATCCACAATAAACGCGAATGCTGGGAAAAAGCTTTGAATGGGCGTCTTGAAAAGGCATTACATACTACAATTAGTGAAGATAACATCACAAGTTTGCGTGAAACGATGAACGCCATAAAAGCAGATCTTAATGAGTAGACCGGGGTTGACCAATAAAGCAATGCGGGTGCTAACAATGTAGATGTATTTCATTGTCACTTTCATTCAAGAATGCGGAAAAACCTTGATCATGAAAAAAGGGGACTTATCGGAGGAAAAAATGAGTGATAATGAAACAAAAAACATTGAATTACCATCTATTACAACAGTAAGGGATCTTGCAAAGATCCTCGAAAAAAGCCCGATCGATGTGATCAAGATCCTGATGGCAAATGGGGTTATGGCAAACATCAACCAGCAGATCGATTTTGATACAGCGGCAGTTGTCGCGGCCGAGTTGGGTTTTGATGCCTCACTTGAAATTCCCGAAGTAAAAGACGATGAGGTTGGAGAAATCCCTCTCTGGAAACGGCTGATCGATGAAGAAGAACCCAAAAATCTTACCAGCAGGCCGCCGGTTGTTACTATTTTGGGCCACGTTGACCACGGAAAAACCACCCTGCTTGACGCCATCCGGCATACGGATGTTGCTGGTGGTGAATCTGGTGGGATAACGCAGCATATTGGCGCGTACCAGATCACCCATAAAGACCATAAGATCACATTCCTGGACACCCCAGGCCATGCAGCGTTTACAGCTATGCGCGCTCGCGGCGCGCAGGGTGCGGATATCGTTGTGCTCGTTGTTGCGGCAAATGACGGTGTCATGCCGCAGACGCGCGAAGCAATTTCGCATGCCCGCGCGGCAAAAGTGCCGATCGTTGTCGCGTTGAACAAGATCGACCTGGAGGATGCAAATCCTGATTATGTTAAACAACAGCTTGCGGACGTCGGGTTGATTTCCCATGAATGGGATGGTGATACCCTCATCGTTCCTGTTTCAGCAAAAATGAAAAAAGGGATCGAAGATCTGCTCGAAGCGATCTTGATCGTCTCTGAAAGCAGCAAGATCCTTGCCAACCCCGATGGCACCGTGATCGGTACCGTGATCGAAGCGGAACTGGATAAATCCCGCGGCGTCGCGACCACCCTCCTGGTGCAAAATGGGACGCTGAAAATGACTGACCCCATCGTCGTCGGAACGGTCAGCGGCAAGATCAAAGCGATGTTTGATTTTACCAACAACGCGGTTGAAGAAGCTGGGCCTTCACAACCCGTCCTCGTTCTCGGTCTCAGCGACCTCCCTAAAGCTGGCGATCAATTCCAGGTAGCCAACTCGGAGCGTGAAGCGCGAACCATCGCCAATGACCGCAAACAGAAAGAGGCGGAAGCAAAATCTGTTCGCAAGAAAGCACGCCTCGAAGACGTATTTGAACGCTTCAAAGCTGGTGAAATGGCTGAACTGCGCCTGATCCTCAAAGCGGATGTTCAGGGTTCACTTGAGCCGATCACAAACTCATTGCATGAGATTGATCAAAGCGAGATTAATATCAACGTCTTGCACACAGAGACAGGCAACATCACGGAAAATGACATCATGCTCGCGGCAGCTTCCAGCGCAATCGTGCTTGGGTTCAACGTGAATGTGGAGAATTCAGCTGCAAAATTAGCGGAAGCTGAAGGCATCTCCATCCGGACATATGACATCATCTACCGCTTGCTGGAAGACGTCGAAAAAGCAATGAAGGGTATGTTGGAGCCGGAGATCAAAGAA
>CAZDIS010000087.1:0-10504 GCA_964505585.1 uncultured Pelolinea sp.
AGCTGGGCAATTTTCCCAACTAACCCTTTTGAATCAAAATCGCCTAATCCCATTGTTGAAGGTTCTGGCATTACTGTATGAGCCTCCTCAACGACAACTAAAATCTTTTTCATTTCAGGATGAGTTTTTGCATAGTTTAATAATTCTGTAAGATATACCTCGGTAATATATAAAGTGGCTTGAGTATTTGAAAGCTCCTTAAGAGATATTATTCCAACATTTGATTCATTACCTTCTATAAAGCATTTTATTTTTTCTTGAATATGGGTTCTTGCTTTTTCAATAAATTTCTTTAATGCCTTCTTTTCATCTTTTTTAGAATATTCTCCTATTTCTACATCAAATAGAAGGCCATCTAATTCTTTCGATGCCTCATCTGAAATCGTTAGATTTATTGGTTTATGGTCTGACAATGCACCATCATATTTCATGGTTAAATCAATACAAATTACTTTATGATCTTTATCAGCCGTATGCCGAATAATATCCAATCCTAATTCGGTTTTTCCTGATCCGGTTACACCAAGGATGGCTGTGTGGTATTCCATATTCTTGATAAAACCTCCCCCAACCTCAATTTTAGTATTTGGAATACTACCAAAAACAAAATCATTTTCTTTATCAATCAACTTCGCATCTTCACCGAAGTTTTTCTCCTCAGTAAAAACCGGGGTATTTATTGTTGGCAGCCAGGTATAACTTTCAAAACCATTGATGGTCAATAATCCTAACTGTCTAGCAGTACCTATTTGAAAACCATATCTATTATTGTGAAAAGTTTCCTCTGCTGTATTCCCGCTCAAAATTTGATAATAAACTTTCTTGCCAAATGTTGGACACCATACAAGATTACCCTCATTACAAATTTGTGGATTCAATACCTCAAACTTTATTTGAGAAATCTCTGAGTCGGATGTTACAAATCCTATTAGCTTCGAAGTGGATTCGCCTCCTAAAGCTTGATTAATATCACTTTCGTTAAATTTAGTTTCTTCAGGGAATTCATATAAATAACCACTTTCAAATCCGTCAATTTTTCCAACAGGCGAAGAAACATAAATACCTGTTCCAATTACTTTTTCACCTTGATGTTGCTCGTATAGAGGAACTGTTAAACATTGACTTCCATTTGCTTCTTGGAATAGTTTCGGTGAATCCGGTTTCCATCGAATACCTTTATTAAGTTCAATGTGAATAAGATTTGGCCAATCTGTTCTGATAATATCTCCAATATTGGATTTTCTCCTTTTTTTACCAATTAATCCACTAAACCAGGCTGGTAAACCTAGAGGCCATATAACAACGAATAAACCCCAAAATAATAGTAATGAAATAAATTCGACCGAGCGAAATTCATAAAACGAAATGAGGCCAAATATGAAGAGAATAGAATAAAGTAATCTTGCCCTGCCTAAAAGCACAACAGGTTTATAGATAACATCTAATGCTTTTTTTCGATTTTCTGATAGTTTCTTGCTATTACTCAAACCAGTACAGAAAACACCAAGGATGAAAATTAAAAGGCAGTAGATAAAGAACATCCACCATAGGGTTTTATCTGCAATACTAAATACGGGTAGAAGAGTGATCATTCCCATAAAAGAGTTAGTCATCGATTCTGCAGGAGTTGTATAGAAGAATTCCTGCACGGTTGAACCAAAAACCACCATAAATAGAAACCCTTGAAATATCATATTTTCAAAAGGATCATCAGGGATAAATTTCCCTGTAAAAAATCTGGCGAGCGATAATATTATTAATACTGCACAAAACAAAATGCAAATTCTTACTATTGGTAGTACTGATTTATCCTCTATCATTCTTCTCTCCCAAATAAAAAAATCCTTAATGATGCCCCTTTTACTTTATGCGGTTTGCAAATATTGTGGTCTTATTTCTTCAATATTTGTCACATGACCTCACAATAGATTGGAGTATTATGGTTTGGTCCATAGTTAACTACTATAATTCAATAAAAATTGCCAGAATTCCCTTTAGGTTGAGTCAAATCGATACCTTGAGCGATTTTAAAATAATTACAGTAGTCTTCCCGAAAAATATTTGATATAGGCATGTTTTTTAATCCAGTAATCTCTTTAAATCGATATTCTGATTGGAAGCTTCTATAAAATCTTCCTTCCTGGATTTCGATCCCTGATCAATTCCATCCAAATAATAGTTTCCGGAACAGATCAACCAGATCGTCTTATCAACATAGTAGGCAGTCTGGTCGACGGCATCCGCCATTTCGATAATGGCTTTGTAGACCTGGTATTGGTCGCGCGGGCAGAGACCCAACCCATTGAAAACGTCCATGAGATGATCGTCCGGCTTGGGATAGTGGGTGTAGCCCAATTCCTTGAGAAAATCACAGGCAAGGGCAAAGCCAAACCCATAAATCTCTTTTTCGATGAGCATGGGCAGAGCTGCGCGGGTGATCTTATCGCGGGCAAAGTTCATCACAAACGCATCAAACGCAGTGGCATCTTGAAAATTGGAAAGAAATTCACCGATTGAAATGGTAGAGTGCGCGAACATGCGCCAGAGGTTGCGGGGGCTAGTGGCATTCTTGACAGGAAAATGCTGGTTAAAAGCAGCAAATAACGAATCGGCATCATAATGCGCGAGCACCTGGAGAGGATTAAAGTCGAATAGTATTTCTCTAAAATCGTCACTTCGGTCCCAAAATTGGATTACACCGGGCAACATGTTGCGGTTTTGCGCAGAATCCAGCATATGCTCAAAGACATGGGCTAAATCCGTGAAGGATTTTTTGATATGCAGATAGTGATGGAGATCGATGCCTTCGGGTGTTGTCTGCGCAAGATATGCGCTGGCAAATCCAAAAATTTGCTGATACTGTTGATCAGTTGTCATGCTTTTTTCTCTTCACCCCATACACGCGCGATGCGATCCTCAATTTTTTTCTCAAATATGCCAATTAATTCTTGATTATGATTGATGATCGTATTTTCTTTTTTAAGTTTTTCACTTATTATTTTCTGGATATCAATATGCGGGAATGGAATTTTAATTTTAGAAAAGAAAGACCAATTTACACGTGGTAGTTGTGCTCCGCTGATTCCTAATAAGACATTGTCGTTGAAAACCTTTGATCGTAAATATGTTGCGTAGAAGAAAGAATCTAGATCACTTACTTTTCCCTCAAGAACAAAAATATCTGTCGAACAAATGCCATTAAACTTTGCTAAATGAACTTTGTTTAAGTTAGGACGCAAGCGCCCATAAAGAATATCACCTTTGGAAAATTCGTTTTTTGAAGATTTTATTTGAGATATCTCAACTTCAATTTCTCCATTGAGATTTCCGGTGCCTGATTCAATATTTTCTAAGCCAACATAGTTTACTTCTCCATTTTTGATTTGTGGGTCGATATGATTTCTCGAACGATCAAAAACCTCACCCAGCTCAACGAAAGGCCAGGCGGGGTCGACGGGGATGTGGGGGCGGTAGTTTTCGATGACCTGGCGCGCGCCGGCGATGACCTTCTCGTAGCCCTCGATCTCGGCGGCGATTTCTTGCTGTACGTCAAGAGGAGGTAATGGTATTTCTAAGGAAGCAAACCTATCAATATCGAGATTTAGTTGAGCATGGCCACGCCCACATTGATAAATTTGCGATTGCATACCCTTTAATAATTTCCCAATATAATGAAAATTTGCTTTATCTTTATATTGTTCGCTAATAGAAAATGTGAATCCAGAGTCTAATAAAAAGAATTTTTCAGCTACATAACGAACACAATTCTCGGAAATTGCAAATCTGGCAATTACATATTCATTTTCCCGGTTATATTCATCAGTATAGAAACTATTTCCACCTCCACCATATACAGGATATTTTGTACCAGAGTTATTTTTCTTTGTTATTCGAGTGCCAAATTCAAAGTCAATAATTTCTCCAATTGAAAAAGAATTCCAGTTTCCATGATAACTGGCTAAATCAACATATCGGTTAGCTGAAAAACTAAAATTATTTTCTTTATTTATTTTTGATTTTTTGACTATCAAGACATGAGATTCTTTATCAATTGAATTTGGATCATTTCTATAATCAATAACTAATTCAAGAATTTTTGGCAAATCATTTTTCTGAATAGGGTTTCTTTGCGCGCCAAGATCAAACCCATCATGCTGGGCCTCGACAAAGAGGACGTTGTCGGACTGTTTGGCGAGTTTGCGGTCCAAGAGCAAGATGGAGGTCTTGACACCGGCATAGGGATTAAAGACACCGGCGGGGAGGGAGACGACGGCGTAGAGGTAATTGTCTTCCACCATCATTTTACGGAGCTGTTTGTAGGCATTGTTAGACTGAAAGATGATGCCCTCGGGGACGATGATGCCGGCGCGGCCCTCGGGGCTGAGGTGTTCCATGATGTAATCAACGAAGAGGACTTCGGCACGGTTGGCCTGGACGGCGAAACGGTTGTGGGGGCGGATGCCGCCGCGGGGGGTCATGAAGGGGGGATTGGCAAGGATGACATCGAACCTGTCTTCCCAGCGGGCATCGTTGGTGAGGGTGTCGTATTCGATGACATGGGGATCGGCGAACTGGTGCAGGTACATATTGACGAGGGAGAGGCGGACCATCTCGGGTGAGATGTCGTAGCCGACGATGTTGGCGGCGAGGCGCTTCTTTTCCTGTGGCGAGAGGGCATGTTCGCCCTGGTGCTTATGATTGATATGTTTATAGGCGGAGATAAGAAAGCCGGCGGTGCCGCAGGCGGGGTCGAGGATGCGGTCATCTTTTCCCGGATCGACCGCTTTGACGATGAAATCGATGATGTGGCGGGGGGTGCGGAACTGGCCGGCATCACCCTGGGCGCCCATGATGGCGAGCAATTCCTCGAAAGCGTCGCCCATGCGCTCGGAATGATCATAATCAAATTGATCGACCCCTTTGAGGAAGAGGTTGAGGGTTTCGGGGTCACGATAGGGAAGGAAGGCATCCTTGAAGACGGTGACGAAAAGGGCGGGCAGGTTGAGGTTGGTGCCCATGCTGGCGAGGGCTTCGTCATAGAGCTTGAGGCGTTCATAACCACCGAGGGCGCGGTCCATGATACGGGGCCAGGCGTATTTTTCAAACTCTCCGCTGAAGAAAGTGGCCACCCCGCCGAGGGCGATGGACTGCTGGTCCATGTCGTCCATGAATTTATAGATGAGGGCGGTGGTGATCTGCTCGACCTGGGCTTTGGGGTCGGGGATCTTGCCGACGAGGATATCGCGCAAATTTTTTATTTTGTGCCTGGTTTGGCCGTCTGCCATCGTGTTCTTCCTTTACATTAGAGTTTATAAGTGTTCAATGTGACGTAATCTTTGACGTATTCGGGGACGACCTCGAGCCAGCCGTTCAATTCACCCAGCGCTGCCAGGGGCAGCATGGGGTTGGTGGCGAGGCGGGGGTATTCTTTTTTATCGACGATGTCCTGAATCTCGGGGCTGGTGATGTAGGCCTTGAGGAAATTCTTGAGGGCGAGGATCTGATCGCTATCGGGTTTATGGATGGCGACAAATTTTTTGAATTCCTGTTCAAGGAGCTGGTCCTTGCTTTTAAAAGCTTCGATATGGCCGAAGGCACGCTGGAGGACTTCTTTCCAGGTGAGGCGGCGATCCAGGTTCTCGTGAAACATGATTTTGGTGAGGGTGACAAAATCCTCGGGCTTGTTCTCGTAGCGCTCCCGGAGGATACGCACTGCGGTGTCCCACTGCTCGCCCTGAACAGCGGCGGTGATATCGGGATCCTGACGGATGGGCTCAGTGAAACGCTCGAAGAGCTCACGATCGACGCGCATACCCTCGAGACCGACCGCCTGCTCATGATAGGCCTGGAGGGGATCGTGGTCGAAGATGGTGAGCTCATCATCGAGGACGGTGATGGGAACGCTATCGCCGCCAGCGGCAGAAGCTTCACGCGGCAGTTTGAGCACTTCGTCATAGTCAAACTTCTCTTCGAAGTATTCGCAGTTGGCGAAGAAATCAAAGAGTTTGAAGTGTTCCTTTTCGACCTGAAACTGCCGCAGGCGGCCATCGAGATGGGTCTCGTGTTTGAAGGTGAAAGTGCGGGTGCCGCGGCCCTTGATCTGAATGAAGTCGGTGGGGGAGAAGATGGGGCGCACCATGCAGAGATTGAGGATGTCCTGGCAATCGTAGCCGGTGGTCATCATGCCGACGGTGACGCAGACGCGGGTTCTGGCGCTGGTGTAGGCATCGAGAAAGCGGGTTTGGCCTTTGAGGTTGTTGTTGGCGAAATTGATGGCGAAACCCTGGGCGCCGTGGACATCGGAGGTGATCTGGATGGCAAAGTCGGAGTTGTATTTGCCGGGGAAACGCTGCATAGCGAACTGGTTGAGGATGTTGGCCATTTTGGCGGCGTGATCCTGGGAGACGCAGAACATGATGGTTTTGCCGATCTCGCCGGTGAGGGGGTCGAGAAGGGCATGATCGAGGAAGGTGTGACAGATTACGTGGTTGGTCTTTTCAGAGAAGAACTTGCGCTCGAAATCCCTGAGGAAATAGGTGTGTTTGACCTGCTGCCCTTCTTCGTCTTCAAGCATGACGGCGTAGCCCTGCTCAGAGAGGAGCTGGGTGGTGATCTCGGTGCGGGCGTCGGCGACGATGGGGTTGATGAGGAAACCATCCTTGACCCCCTGCAAGAGACTGTAACGGTAGGTGGGCTCGCCGGATTCGCAGCCGAAAGTGCGGTAGGTATCGAGGAGCTGACGGCGTTCCCAGGCGCGCGGATCACGCTGGCTGAGATCCTCAGGGTTGATGTGTTTGAGATAATCTTTGGGGGTGGCTGTGAGGCCGAGCTTGTAGCCGACGAAATATTCAAAAACCGCGCGGCTGTTGCCGTTGATCGAGCGGTGGGCCTCATCGGAGATGACGAGGTCGAAGTCGGTAGGGGAGAAGTAATCCATGTACTTGTTATCGATGACGAAGGACTGCACCGTGCTGACGACGATCTCGGCGTGGCGCCAATTATCACGGTTTTCTTTGAAAACCATGGTGGTGTAATCGTTGCTGAGGTATTTGACGAAGTTCTTGTAGGCCTGGTTCTCGAGCTCGATGCGATCGACAAGAAAGAGGACGCGTTTGGCGTTGCCGGTTTTTAGGAAGAGTTTAATAATTGCGGCGGAGACGAGGGTCTTGCCGGTGCCGGTGGCCATTTCAAACAGGAAGCGGGTGGAACCCGCGCGAGCGGCGGATTGGAGATGCCTGACCGCTTCGAGCTGGTATTCACGCAGGATGCGCAGTTGCTTATCGCGCAGATATTGGGGGCGCTGGGATTCATCGATCCAACGGGGGTCGCGCAGGTAATGGGGGTCCTGGCTGAGGGCGATGAAATCCGCGCCGACGGTTTCGGCGGCGAGGCGGTTTGGGTCGGGCTGAAATGTGCTGCGATGTTGGATGGATTCGCAGGTGGGGAACTCGGTGATGAGCTCGGGGCTGCCGTACTCGAGATCCCAGAAGTAATGGACGTTGCCGTTGGAGAGGATGACGAAGCGCACGTTTTTGGCGTAGGCGTAGGCGCGGGCCTGTTCCTTGCCGACGAGGGGGTTCTTACCCTCGCGCTTGGCTTCGAGAATAATGAAGGGAAAGCCGTTCTGATCGAGGAGGATGTAATCGGCGTAGCCGTGGGCTGTAGATTCGAAGTCGCGGCCGAACTGATCGAGGTTGTGGCGGGTGATGGTGGCGACGCCTTCAAGCTGGATAGTGGCGGGGCCGTTCTCGTCCGGGAAGAAACGCCAGCCGGCTGATAGCAGGAGCTGATCGATCTTGATGCGTGCTTGCGCTTCAGATGGCACTAAAAAATCCCTTTCCTCGCCCTCGACGACTTAATTATTATACAGAGGAATTTGGGAATGAGAGGATAGATTAATGTTTTGGTTAACCATTTCCGAACTCAACCTCCCACCTTTTGAAAGAAAAAGACCTTGAGACTATGTAGTGGATAGTCTCAAGCCCTCCTTTCAAAGGAGGGAGGGTAGCTTTTCGCCGCGCGCGCATTCTTCCGGTTGTCCTCCGCGTCGGTCAGTGTCGCAAGTGCTGTCAGGCTGGCCGTCTCAATGTTCACGCTTTATCTGTTCTGTAATTGGTTTTCTGATCATCCATCATTCAAACGGCGTAACGTATTCAGGGTAGAAGAAACCTTTCTTGTCTTTCACGCCCTGCATGTTGGTTGTCACACCGCACATTTGGATCCATCCGGGCTTTTCAGGTAATAGCGTTGGATCAACGATCACATAATTGAAATCATTATCGGAGTCAATGGAGCTGAACATAGCCAGCGGGGCTTTAAGAGACCGGAAAAATGCCAGTTCATTCACACAACATATATTTCCGATCTCAACATGGAATTTGTATTGATGCGTGAATGGGGTGTTTTTCGCGGGCGCAGCATCATCGTCTTCGAGGATCAGCAGCGCAGAACGCGGATGATAAAAAAGGATATCTTCTTGCGACCCGGGCGGGCAAGCGTTTGGTGCAGCTAGATCTTTGTCAATAAATGGCAATAAAAGCACTGGCGAAAAAATAATGATTGCGATCAATGCGTATGAAGGATAAAACCTTCTCTTGTCAGGGTCGTTTTCCATGCGTTGATTGGTTGGGTGCTTACGAAATCGATTTAAACCTTGTGATAGGCCGTATGCTGGGATCAGATAGAAAAAAGGCATGGACGCGGCAAATATGCGCATAAGAATGACCTGATAGCTGGCGGCAAAAGGTACAGAGAATACATATCCTAAAATCACTGCCAAAATAAATTGGCTTGATCTTTTTTTGACGTTGATTAGCGCGGCAATTATTCCGATCACGAGCAGGATCAGAACAACGATCGAAAAAACATGATTAGGTATCGGATAATCAAAATGGATAGTAGACAGGAATCCGGACTGGTCACCCCGGCTGAAGAATACCCGAAATTCCTTGCCATAACCGGTCAGGATGTGCTCGGGGTGCTGGATGAGATTCTTGAATATCCCCGAGAACAGATAGCTGTTCTTGTCAGCAATCGATAATTGCAAAAACTGTGGATTATCGGCATACACCTGGCTCCATAATTTACCGCCGGAGGTAAAACCATATAAGCCATAACCCATGTTCGACATTGGTAAAGCGCCCTCCATACCGGCCATCTGGAAATGAAGCACATTGATCAGAAATGGCAGCGCGGCGGCCGCGAACGCTTTTATGAAAGCTTTCCAATTAAATAGTGCGTCCTCCGCTTTGAACAATACACCAGCAAAGATAACCAACAAAGGTATTGTGATGATCGATCCTGGCCGTACGTTCTGCGCCAGTGAAAATAGAAATACACCGATCAGGAATGGCATTTCTTTTTGTTCGAAAATATTTGCTTTTTCTGGTATTGATCGCACCAGGAAAGCCAGAGAAAGAACACCTACCGAGTACCCCAGATTCTCTGTCAGGGGTGTTCCCGCAAATTTGCCAAAGAAAAGGACGCAAAGGAAGAGAAACAATATAGCGGGTAATTGGCCAAATTTCTCATCAACCTCCAATAGCGCATACCAGGTCATTATCGCCGCGATCAGGGTCATTAATGCCAGGGTCAATTGCAAATTATATTGGCTCAGGGCGAAAAACAACGCGATCAATATCGCCGAAATCGGCCGGCGCGAGGTCGTTCCATTCAATTCTCCTGTTTCAAGAAGTTTCAGTGACCCGCTGAATTGAAAACGCGCATCGCTGAAAGGGATCAAACCTGAGATTAAGTATTGTTCAGTTCTTTCGCTGGCCCAGATTCCCCTCAGCGTAAGCGCGAATACCATAACTACCAGGAAAAAAGCAGTTACATGCCGGAATCGGAAATTTTTAATATTCAAACATGAAAAAAGGAGAATTGCAAAAAGGGGGAATGCAATGTGCGGTTTGTATCGCGCGTACAGGCTGACTGTGTGAATGATGGCTAACCGGGCGTTAAAAAGAAGGAAAAAAAACAAAAAGAGAGAAAACGGATATAGTAACCATACCGCAAAATTATTCCCATTCCAATTGTGGTGTGATTTCTTTACCTTTTCAATGCCATGTTTCATATTTTCACTTCTTGATAATTAGGAATTTTTCTGGCGAAAACGGCAAACTGGGCTAATTAAATATGGCTAGTATAACAAATTTTTGACCGAAATATCTTGGTTAAGCTGCCCAAGAGAATAGCTTAAAACAATTTTGTTTTCCATGATCGGCATCGGGTATATTTATTATCATCCGGGTTACCTGTAATCTTGCAGACCTACCAGTCCAGATATGCACCCATCAATTCTGCGTCGTATGCTTTCCGCCAGCGCGCCACCACGGCTTCCCCATGTGATCTATCAAAACAAGCACAAACCTTTTATCCCCCGTTTATCCCCCGTTTATCCCCCTTTTCTCACCCCACCCGTGCCAAACTGTCCAATTCTGTCAAGTTCTGTCAGGTGCGGGGGGCGGACGGGGGAGGCCGGGTGGCCTGGCCGTCAGGTGAG
>CAZDIS010000088.1:0-7288 GCA_964505585.1 uncultured Pelolinea sp.
TCCGGGGGGCGTCGGCGGTTCTCTCGGTTATGCGCCGAGGTATAAAGTAGATGAGGGGATGACCAATGCCTATCTGGGTGTTGGATTGGATGAATTTGGGAATTTTTCAGCGCCCACAGAAGGTCGCACGGGTGGGCCTGGTCGCAAAAGTGATACGGTCTCCATTCGGGCGGGCGGGGATGGGTTTGAAGGATATGAATATGTGGCGGGTACTGACAGATTATCAGATGGAATCGATAAAACTGGTGTCAAAGAACGCCCGGAATCAGAAGTGAGAAAGGTGAAAATTTCCTTAGATAAGACCGAACAACAAACCATGTCCCTCACCATGGATATGCAATTTGGAGAAGAGGGAGAAACCGAACGTTTATTTGAAGGCGTTGAAATTCCCGGTGAAGTCCCTGAAACAGTTAAATTTGGTTTTGTCGCTACCACAGGCGGTGCCAGGAATTACCACGAAGTGGGAGATGTAGCTGCGCAGGAAGTGCCTTTTGAAGAAGCAATCGAAGGAGTCGCGGAGCAAACGCCGGAAAAAGTTGAACCGGAAAAAGAAGTTACTGAACAGCCCGTTGAAAATGGCGCAGAAAAGCCGCCGGAAAAAGAAATCGCCGAACAACCGGCTGAAAAGGTTGCGGAAAAAACGCCAGAAAAAGTTGAACCGGAAAAAGAAGTTGCTGAACAGCCCGTTGAAAATGGCGCAGAAAAAACGCCGGAAAAAGTTGAACCAGTAAATGAAGCAGCGGAAAAACCAGCTGAAAGTAAACCGGAACAACTAGCGGAACAAAAGATAATCCGCCCGCGTGGTCAGGTTAATAAAGGATAGTCCGGGTCTGTTTATGTAGGATTGGATGTCCAGCAGGTAACTTTTAAACCTGCTGGACAGGAAGTAGCAGGGAATTATGACTGATAGCGGAAAAAAAAATGACCGAACAATTGTCGATAAGGGCAATGGGGAAGGACAGGATCATACAGTTGTAGATTTTATTGACGAGGATTCAACTGCTCCGGTTGGTGAAGACAAATCACACCCGATTGGATACCTCATCATTAAGAATGGCAGTTACCGTGGCAGGGTATTCCAACTGGTTGAGAATACAACAGTTGGTAGGAAAGAAGGCAATATCATCGTCAGAGATCCGCAAATGTCAAGGCGGCATGCGCGTATAATCCGCGACCAGGAAAAATTTTTAGTGGAGGACCTGCACACTATTAACGGAACCTTCCTGAATGGTGCGGCTGTGATTGAACAAATGGTGTTAAAGCAGGATGATGTCATCTTAATAGGTGAAACGGAATTCGAATTTAAATATCTTGGATGATCAATATGAATGAGATTTTATGTTTCAAGCATGCTGGTATGACGGATCGGGGATGCGTCCGAAATGCGAACGCGGATTACGTAGGGTCTTTTTTGCCAGCAAGCCCGGCCGAAGAATTGACGGCTGGTAGTTTATTTCTTGTCGCGGATGGGGTAGGGAGTGCTGAAGATGGCCGCAAAGCCGGGAAGATTGCTGTTCATCATATTTTTAGTAACTACTATGAGAACAGCATTGTTGACCCACAGGCTCATCTTCGAGCCGCGATTGATAATACGAATCTTAAATTATATGAGATGTCAAAAGAATCCGGGCTTGAAGGATCGCATGCGACCACGATTGTCGCTGCATTGATCTATCGAAAAACTGTATTTTTTGCGGCAGTTGGCGATAGCCGTGCTTATTTCATCCATAATGATGTTATTGAACAGGTAACTGCCGACCACACCCTCGTGAATCATCTGATCAAAAAAGGTGCGATTACCGAAAAAGAGGCGCTGACACATCCAAAACGTAATGTCATCACCCGTTCTTTAGGGGTTCGTGAGTTTGTCAAGATCGATTTATTTGAGCGAAATCCGATAGCTGGTGACATGGCCATTCTGTGTTCGGATGGTCTTTCCCGCTATGTCGAGGCACAGGAATTGCTGGAAAGATCATCGGATAAGGATATCCAATTACTACCGGAAATGTTTATTGATTTAGCCAAGGGCAGGGGAGGGCGAGATAATATCTCAGTATATGTGATACAGTTTACGGGTGTGGAGGTGCCATGAAAAAAGGTGATCGAATTCTCAATAAATTTGTAATTGAAGAGTCTCTTTTCAAGGGTAATTTTTTTGCGGTTTACCTTGCATATAAAGGCCCAGTTGCCTACGATGTATATGTTATGGATCCATCACTCGTGCATCCACGCCAATCTCTTCCCATCATGAAACAAATGGCTGATAATTTCATTTCCCCCCCTTCTCCGGCGCTGCAAAAGCTGGTTGATTTTGGCGCTGAAAAAGAGAACGTTTGTTTGGTCTATGAGCATATCATCGGTGATCTGATTGCTCACGCCATGCCGCGAATGGGTTTTCCGATAAAAACAGCATTGAATATCACGGATCGCACGATCAAAGCACTGGACGCGATTGCTAAAACGGGGATTCCGCATGCCAACCTGAATCCTATGCAGATAATTCTGGGTGAAGAAGGCGGATTAAAAATTACTGGATGGGGAACGTCTGCGGCAGCGCAATTATGCCACCTGTTGAGTTCTGGTGAATTAGAACGCTCGAATCTGCACGCCCCGGAATTTATGGGCGACTTCACTCCCAATATCCAAACAGATATATATGCCCTTGGCGGAATTCTGTATTGGATGGTAACGGGAAAAGAATTACAAACATTTCTATCTGGGAACGATCTAAAAGAACGCCAGAATGAATGGCCGAGTGCGATTAAACCCGGATTACCGCCGGAGCTTGATGACCTTGTTGTCAGGTGTGTAGCCCAAAAACAATCTGAACGATATCAATCTGCCAGGGAAGTTATTGATGGCATCACCGCAGTATTCCAGGGGTTGAGTGCGGGAGAGGATAGAACGATTGCTGGAGGGTCGTTTGAGCCGTCACAGGATACAAATACTATCGGTAATTATCGAATTCAAGAAAAAATTGGTCAGGGTGGAATGGCTGAAGTGTTTAAAGCCTATGATCCAGCACTTGACCGGAATATTGCGATTAAATTATTGCCGACCCATCTGGCGCAGGATAAGAACTTTCTAAGTCGGTTCCGGCGCGAAGCGCGCTCTATTGCGCATTTAGACCATCCTTCCATCATACCTATATTTGGTTATGGAGAGGAAGACGGAAAGATTTATATTGCGATGCGGCTGGTTGAAGAAGGAACACTCAAAGATATTCTTGGGGAACCCTTGCCGCTAAGGAGAGCCTGTGTTTTAACCTTAAAGATTGCCCGAGCTTTGCAATATGCACATGAAAAAGGGATTGTTCATAGGGATATTAAACCGTCTAATATATTACTCGGTAACAATGATTGGCCTATCTTGATGGATTTCGGATTGGCGAGAATGGTTTCTGGAGAAGATCAGATCACACGTACTGGGGCAGGTGTTGGCACACCGGCATATATGTCCCCCGAGCAAGGGCGGGGAACCCAGATCGATTCAAGAAGCGATATTTACTCCCTTGGTATCGTCCTTTTTGAAATGGTAACAGGAATTGTCCCTTTCCGCTCCGAAACGCACACTTCCACGATTATTCAGCACATTACAGACCCAATGCCTGACCCGCATGACTTTAATCCGGGTTTACCAGATTCAATCATCAATGTGATCTTTAAAGCAACCGACAAAGACCCTGAAGATCGATATCAAAACGCAGGTGATTTGATTGCAGACCTTGGTAATGTCTTGGATGGTTCTTCTGTTCGAAAAGCACCAAAATTTCGAGGACGGCTCAGGAATTCCACCGGAAGAAAGATCCCGGTCTGGAAATGGGTTGTGTTGGGAATATCTGCATTATTGCTTGGGTTTTCAATCTCCCGTTCTTGGCCACAGATAAAGGAAACCTTTTTCCCTATTCAAGAAAACCCTGCAATGGAAATCCTACCACTCGAAGTGACAGAGATATTATCTGAATCACAAATAGATATGAAGGATGAGTTCGATCAGGAGAATCCGCGCTTTGAATTACGAAACGCAAGTTATTCGGGCGGCATGATTAGAATGCATACGCTGGGGGTTCCGCCTATTGGCCGATGGAGAGATTCAGAGATAGTTGCAGAGGGTGGTGTAGGGGCAATCATTTCATTTTACCTCGATGAACCTTCTGAATTTTCTGTTGGATATCAAAGTGGGCGTCATGGTACGGATACATATTTTCTTTGGGGAATCGGAACTTCGGAGGAAAATTCCATTCATTTTACATATTATTTAGGACCAAATTATAATGAGTTACCGATTCCTGGTATTTTAGATTTAATGCCTGGGCGCTGGTATTATGCTTTGGTAGCAATTGTTGATGAAAATCATTTCTTTGTGAGAATTTGGGATGCGGAAAATCCATTCCAAAGAGCTGATTTTTATGCGGAATTTCCTGCGGAGTTGACACAAGAAAGAGAATGGTCGGCTTATGCGATACTTTTCGACCATCGAGTACATATTGGAGAATACATTCAAATCAGATTTGATGATCTCATCCCAAACCTGGTCCCCGAGAAAATTGGTCAGTGATTTCGCCTAATTAATGGCGGAATAAGATTTTCTCCTATTCGATCGCCTTAAACGCAACTATTTTCCAGAATTGCTCTTCATCAATCACATCCGGGTCATCCAGCCGGATAAAGGTAGGATACCCCAGGGTGCTTTCATATTCAATATTGACATGTTTGGCGAGGTCGCCAGCGAGAAGCCGGTCAGCAGTTTGAAAAAGCCCCTCCACGGTGAATACTTCTGGATTGTAGGGAATTACCTCGCATGTTTTTCCTTCTGTTGGCGCGGGAGTGCATTTGGCTGAATGTGAGATTTTTCCGTCAATTACCGTAACTGTAATTGATTGGCTATGCCACACGCTTTGGGTATGGCGAACCGTCAGAGAGTAATCTTCCGGTCCGGTAGAAGCCCATTGCATGCGCGCGCTGGCAAGTTCATTTGCGCGTCCACAGCCCGCCAGAATGATCGAAAGAGCGAAAAATATGCCAATAGGTAGTCGTGTTTTTCCTGATGCCATTTTTTCCTTAATTCTGCCATTTTCATTATCATATCCCATTCTTCAAATAAAAATCAATGTTCAATATTCCAATATGGCGCGATCAGATAATCTTATAATTTATTAAGGTTGAACCGTTACTATCGAACATAAACAAAAAGAAATAAAAGATTGGGAAATTATTGATTTCCATCATGTTTCATGGAATGGATGCCAGCATATGATTTGTCAAAATTGAGGAAAAATGAAAAATAAGAACTATGAAATTTATCAGTTAAACGAAGAAAAAGCATTAAAAAACCTTAAGAGCAGGCATTCTGGGCTCACGTGGGATGAGGTCGAGGAACGCTGGCATCAATTTGGTCAGAATCTGATCGAATCAACACACAAGATCAATAAATGGGAAATCCTTTTCGATCAGATCATCAATCCCCTCGTACTTATCCTGATCCTGGCTGCTGGCATTTCCATCATTGCCGATCATGCCATTGACGCGCTTGTCATTGGCGGCATTATCATCATCAATACCGCTATCGGCTATTTACAGGAAGCTAAAGCGGAAGAAACCCTTGAGGCGCTCAAGAGCCGCGCGGCGCCGGAAGCAACCGTACTGCGCGTCAACCCGCAGACGGGCGAGCATGTCGAACAGACTATCCATTCTGCTGACATTGTCCCCGGTGATATCATCTTGCTCGAAACAGGTGACAAAATCCCTGCTGACGCTCGCATTCTCTCCTCCTATAATCTGGAAATAGATGAATCCATGTTGACCGGAGAATCAGTCCCCGTCCAGAAAATTGACAAACCGATCAAAAAAGACGTTGGCGTTGGCGATCGCATCAATATTGCTTACGGCGGGACAGTGGTGACCCATGGCCGCGGCAAAGCGGTTGTTTATGCGACGGGTCTAAGAACCGAGATCGGTAAGATCGCCTCTCTATTGCAGGATACCGGGGATATTAAAACCCCGCTCAAAGAGCAGGCCAATAAGCTCGGAAAATTTTTAGCAATCTTTGCCATTATCTTTAGCGCCATCGTTTTCTTTGTAGGTTCCATTTCCTTGAATGATGCGACATTGCAGGATCTTTTCTTGTTCGCATTGGCATCAGCAATTTCTTCCATTCCAGAAGGTCTGCCGGTGGTGATGACAATCACCCTGGCTGTTGGTGTCAAACGCATGGCAGACCGTAATGCCATCATTCGTAAATTACAGGCGGTAGATACCCTCGGTGCAGCAACAGTCATTGTCACGGATAAAACAGGCACACTGACCACAAACCAGATGACTGTGCAACAGATCTATTCGGATGACAAAGTGGTTGATGTAAGTGGGATCGGTTTTGTGCCCGAAGGAGATTTCTCGAGATCGGGTAAACCTTTTAAAATTCAAAAACGTTCCCCCATGTACTGGACACTGGTAGGCAGCGTTCTTTGTAATGATGCCCGCTTGCAGTATAACGAAGATCACACAGGCCATGCATGGTCAATCCGCGGTGATCCCACCGAAGGTGCATTGGTTGTGGCTGCGCAAAAAGCCCACATTTCTAAAGATGAAATGGAAGATAAATATCAGCGTTGGGATGAGATCCCCTTTGATTCGCATCGAAAATTTATGGGTACTTTTCATCGCAATTCAAAAGGGGAATACTTTGCCTATCTCAAAGGTGCGCCAGAAGAGGTGCTTGGTTTTTGTTCCAGTGTATTGGCCGCTGATGGCAAACAAAAGCTTGATGATCGCTGGCGCGAAAAGATCTTAAAACAAAATGAAAAAATGGCTAAAAGTGCGATGCGAGTGCTTGCTGTGGCCTATTGTGATGAGGGGAAAAGTAACCTGAAGGAATTAAAACGGGATGTGACCGCTGGGAAGCATTGCCTTGCTTTCGCTGGTTTGATCGGTATGATCGATCCGCCGCGTGAGGAAGCAAAAGAGGCGATCAAGATCTGTAAACAGGCCGGCATCAAAGTCATTATGGCCACAGGAGATCATCCCATCACTGCCAAAGCTATTGCGCGTGACCTGAAGATGTTGAAGAAAAAGGGGGAAGTCCTCACTGGGCCGCAGGTAGAAGAAATGAGCGAAAACGAACTCGATAAAGTGGTGGAGAAAACACTTGTTTTTGCCCGGGTGTCCCCAGCACATAAATACCGCCTTGTCGAGGCCTTAAAACGTAAAGGCCATATTGTTGCCATGACAGGTGATGGGGTGAACGATGCGCCTGCCCTTAAGGTTGGTCAGGTAGGGGTTGCTATGGGTAT
>CAZDIS010000088.1:7298-10447 GCA_964505585.1 uncultured Pelolinea sp.
TCGCTGGGACGGATGTGGCCAAGGAGGCCTCCGATATGGTCCTCACTGATGACAACTTCGCTAGCATTGTCAGCGCGATTGAGGAAGGCCGTGTGGTTTTCAAAAATATCCGCAAAGTCGTTAAGTTCCTTATTTCAACCAATTTTGGCGAAGATATAGCGATTTTGGCCTCGCTGCTCATCTTCCCGGGATTGCCACTAATTTTTACTCCGGTTCAAATCTTGTGGGTCAATCTGGTTACCGATGGTATTCTCGATATCACCATCGCGATGGAGCCGAAGGAAAGTGATGTCATGCGTGAAAATCCCCGTCCCGTAAATGCCAAGATTGTGAATAAAGAGATCCTGCTCAACACCCTCCTGGTGGCAGCTGCGATGGCAGCGGGCACACTGTTTATGTTTGGCAGGGGATTCTCCCAGGGCGGTATTGATCTCGCGCGTACCCTGGCCTTCATTACGCTGGCCATGTTCCAGATATTCAATGCTCTCAATGTGCGATCAAGAACGCAATCGGTGTTTAAGCTTGGCTTTTTCTCAAACAAGTATTTAAATATTGCCATCCCCGCGTCTATTTTTCTCTTGATTGGAACAGTCTATCTCCCCTTCATGCAGCGGATCATGCAAACGGTGCCGCTCAGTGCCAATGAATGGATGCTGATCATCCCGATTGCGAGCACGATTTTCTTCATCGAAGAGATCCGTAAATCCATTTTTTCCCGCAGAAACCGGTAGGTTTAGGGGGCAGACCGGGTGGGGATTCCGGGTTGCAGGCTATCGAAACGCACAATAATTGCTATCCAACTTTTTTGATTGTTTTTCTCATACGAGGGAGGCAACTCTTTGAGACATTTTCACCTGAGAACTTCAATTATCTCGCGCATGATATTCAGGCGTCTATTGATTTTGGCCAGTTGGCAGCAGAATGTTATCTTGCCGCTGGGGCTGGTTAAAGATTGTTGAAAATTACGGAAAATGAAATGTCGATTTCCTCTCAGTGAGCAGATAGCTACCTGATCATTAAATTAAAAAATCAGAACAGTATATTAGCCGTTCTGATTATTGTATAAATTAATTCTTTGCCGGTAAGGCTTCTAGGAACTCGTTCAGCACATTCTTCAGCATCGGTTCTGGCAATGCGCCGACCTGGGAATGCACGACTTCCCCGTCATTCACGAATAACATGGTTGGGATGCCGCGGACGCCGAATTTCTGTGCCCACTGCGGGTTCTCATCGGTATTTACCTTCGCGATGATAACTTTGCCGTCATATTCTTTGGCGATCTTGTCAAGGACCGGCGCGACCATACGGCACGGGCCGCACCACGGCGCCCAGAAGTCCACTACAACGGGAAGTTCTGACTGCAATACGGTTTTTTCAAATGCTGCGTCTGTTACGTGTATAGGTTCACTCATGATAATGATTTCTCCGTTTCTTTTTCTACTAAATTATTTTGCCCAATCAACAATGGCTTTGCGCCGGCCGCGAAGCGCTTTTTCCGCTGACATGGCGGCCACAGCTCCCTCACCGGCAGCGATGATCACCTGCTTGACATGATTGCAGATCACATCACCGACTGCGTATACATGGGGTATCGCGGTCTGGTAATTTCTGTCAACCACCAGGCAGCCGCTATCACTAACCACAAGTTGCCCCTGCAGGAAATCGGTGATTGGTTTCCCGCCCTGCAGGTAAATAAATGCGCCATCGATCTGTACCGACATTTCACCATCTCTATTGTGTAGAAATACCGCGCCATCGACTTTGCCATTCCCGGTGATCTCTTGCAACTTGACTTCTTTGTAAATAGCTACGTTTTCTTTCGCGTCTAATGCATCCAATAGATCATTGGGCGCGTTAATTTCTTTTGTGGGTGATAAGAAGTGGATCTTGCGCGCGAAATTGGTCAGGTAAAGGGCTTCATCTACCGCTTCGTCACTATTTCCTGCAACCAATACATCCTGATTATTAAAAAACGCACCGTCGCATGTTGCGCAATAAGAAACACCGCGTCCAAGGAATTCAGATTCGCCTTTGATCTGTTTTCCACGCCCCATCGATCCGGTCGCGATAATGATTGCCCGGCCCTGGTATACACCGTTGTTTCCAAATGCGAATTTATTTTCTGATTGCAAGTCCACGCCGATGATTCGGTCCGAAATATATTCAGCGCCAAAAGATTTTGCCTGGTCGCGCATCTTCTTTAAAAGTTCCAGTCCGCTTAATTCGGTCACGCCCGGGTAATTTGCGATCCGGCCGGTAATCCCTAATGCGCCGGTTGTCAGTCCTTTATCGATAACAATTGTTTTCAATCCTGACCGCGCGGTATAAAGTGCGGCTGTGGATCCGGCAGGTCCGCCGCCGATGATCACAATGTCGTAAGTTTTATTCTCTGTTTGCATATTTTTCTAAGGTGTCTTGTCCAGCAGGTCGATCATGTCCTGCACCATTCGGTTTCTCTTTTCAAACGAGACCGATTCACCTTCCTCTGACTTTCCTTCCATTTCAGACAGGCACATCGCCGCGTAATCACGGAAGAATACACGGCTGGTGGATTGTATGGACGAATGGATGGCGGTCAATTGCTGCATGATTTCCCGGCAATCGCGTTCTTCGTCCAGCATCGCTTGCACGCCCCGCACCTGGCCTTCGATCCGCTTTAATCGCGTGATCAACTTGCTTTTGGATGTCTCGTCTTGTATTTTCATCATTTCAGTTCATTCGCGTTTCCTGCGCACGGCAGGAATGATTCTATCCCGCTCAGGAAAAACCGCCCGATCCACAGCTGCTGCCGGATGAAATGGCGGATTCGCTGGATGTGGACCCGAACGACGCAGCCATCGAGATCTTCTTGCGTGTTTCCACTCCATCGCAATGCGGACAGGGAGGTCGCAAGTCTGCCTGTGAAAAACTCACGATTTTTTCAAATTCCTCACCGCATGTTGCGCATTGGTATTCATATAATGGCATCGGATGATTCACTCCTTTTTATATACTCCCCCCCAGTATACCAGGTATCGGCTGATTGTCAAGTGGTTTAAAAAATCAGCGGTTATCAGCTGATTATTAGGTCGTTTTTGTGATGGCCGAAGAAGGTTTATTTCTTCTTTTTCTTTTCCTTCGCGTTCCACGGCCAGCTTCCTTCGGTTTCA
>CAZDIS010000089.1:0-10285 GCA_964505585.1 uncultured Pelolinea sp.
AAGCGAAGCTGAACCGGTAACGGAAGAGACTGATCTGATAGCGGACAATGAATCATCTGACAGCGAGGAAGTGGAAGTAGTGCTGTGTGATGAAGATGGCGAGTCGCTGGATATGGCCAGTGTGGAAAGCGCGCAAAAGATCAGCAGCGCGGACCCCTATTTTAATGTCGGTAAGACGACCTATCGTTTTTTCGCGGACGTAAACGCCTGTGACGCATATCCAGGAGAGGAAGGGGTGACCTGCTATGACGGTGCACTGAATCCAATTGAGGCTGCCCTGGGATATATCGATTTTTATGGGACTTTACCCACTGACCGCAAGTTATATGTAGAGGCGGGTGATTACAACGGGTTCAGTTTGAATAGCCCTACCCTGGCGTTGATGAACGGCGTGATCGGTGTTGATGGGGCTTCTCAAATAACCATCAATGGAGATATTTCAATCAATGAAAATGTAGGCGGATTCACGCTGAGCGGATTTACTGTTAATGGTGGTGTTAACTTCTGGAATAATTCAGGCAACCTATTACTAAGCGACTTGCATGTCTCCAATCCATCTGGGAATGGAATTATTATCGGCAACCATACTGGCAATGTTGAAATGCGCGAGGTGGATTCCAGCGGTAATGATGGTGATGGGGCGTATGTTAATACCTCGAATGGGACCGTCAAGATTGTCAACAGTTCTTTTGATGGTAATGGCAATACGATCGATGATATGCCGGAAAAAGGACTGTCCATTTCGACCAATAAAGTGATCACACTGGAAGGTGTTTCCGCCAGCCGCAACCTGGGGGATGGGATTGATTTATTTGGATTCTCTGCATTGACGATCAAAAACACACTGGCGAATCACAATGAAGACCCGAACTATAACACTTATTATCCTGGATATGATCCGGGTACGTACAATCGAAGCGGTTATGGCATCAAAGCTGATTCGCAGGGCAGGCCGTCGCCGGTGACACTGGAGAATGTGTACGCCAATTACAATGGGTTGAAGGGGATCAATATTTCGACCATGGGCAGCCTGAAAGCGAAGAATGTAGAAGCGCAGTACAACACGATCCGCAAAGGCAGCATCCTGTATGACGAGACCTACTGGATCTGTGAGAGCGGTAATTGTGAAGTATGGCCTGATGACTACACGGAAGTCACCAACACCATCAAAAAAGTGAGCGAGTTCCTGAGCGATGATGTGGATTATGACGAGTGGCGCTTCACGCTAGACGCGGAAACCAGTGTGGTTGTTGAGCTGGAATCATTCAATAGCTTCGCGCCGGAAGTGTGCCTGTGGGATGGCTCCACAGAAACATGCGCGGATAACGTCGAATTTGGCGGGTACGCGCAGTTGAGCGAAACGTTAGCCGCAGGCACGTACTATATCCGCGTGTATAGCTATAACGGGGGCGAGACTGGCAGCTATGACCTGAGCGTGAACTGGACGGGGGATTATAACGAAGAAGCTTATTTAGACACTGGCGGATTCAGCTTCAGGGATTGGGACGGGAAAGGCAAAGTCAAATTAGAGAACGGTTTGTTCCACCACAATGCCGGTGATGGGTTATTTATCTCCAATAACAATACGGTTTTCCTTTCCAGTATCACCGCGACCGATAACGGCGGGGATGGGATCTACGTAAATAAAACTAAATCGCAATGGGATAATGACACAGAGACACTGACGGGGTATGGGGCAGCGGGCACGGTGACACTGACCAGCCCGAAGGCGACGGGTGGAATCACCGGCAATGTGGCCAATGGCAACGGGGGAATCGGTGTCAATATCCGCTCAAAAGGCAATATCCTGGTTTCCAATATTGACGCAAACGACAATCAAAGCGATGGGATACTTCTGGACACCTGTCTGGCAGATTGGGAAACGGGGGTGTGCCTGGGAGCGGGCGGCGTGAAAGTTAACGTCACCATCCCGCACTGGTTAAATGGGATCACTGGTAATGGATATAACGGGCTGGAGATCCAATCGGCAGGCAATACCCGGGTCGAAAAAGTTCTTGCAGACAATAATGGTTTCCAAGGTGTGCATGTGGATTCACTGGGCACAGTCTACCTATCCAACACAAACGCCAGCTGGAATGGGTCCTATGGCGCGTATCTCACTACGCTCAATACACCAAAAGCGCGCACGGTGACCGTGATCGACGGTGTTTTTGACTATAACGAAAACACAGGTTTAAATGTGCTGACAGCCGGCGCGATCAATGTGCAGGGCAGCAGCGCATCGGACAATTATTCACCCCAATCAATGACCCTTGATAGCACGACAGTGCGCGTATTTGACCAAATGGATGATGATGGCATGAGCACTGATTGGTACTGGTTTAATGGTAATCAATGGGATACCTTTGATGCCGTGCTGAAGAGTGATGACTTTGATGCCTATCTGAGATTGTATGATAATTCCGGCACGCTGCTGGCAGAGGATGACAACGGCTGGGGTGGTGCGGATGCGCATATCGATGGTTATTCACTTCCGGCTGACGGTTGGTACCAACTGCAGGTGACTTATACAGGGGGGGGAGCCAGCTTTGGCGCGTATGAACTGGCATTGAACGGCGTGGATGGGGATAAAACCCTCTTCCCCGGCAGCGGGATGGCGTTGGACAATACTGCCGGCAAAGCCAAGGTGACCTTCAAGCCAACCAAGACCAATCCCTTCATGGTCGCGGACGGTAACGATAATATGGGCGTGAGAATCACCAGCAACGGCGCGGTGAGCCTGAGCGGGATGGGGGCGAGCGGGAATTACCGCAGCGGGCTGAGCGTGGAAACGGCCAAAGCGGTGACCGTGCAGGATACCGCCAAAGTTCCAGCAAGCACTTTCGACGGGAACGGCTGGAGCGGCATTTACGCGCGCACGCTTTCCAACATCAAACTGTACGGCGTCTCGGCGAATAATAACTATGAAGGCGTCAACCTGGATAACTGCATGGATGACGGTGGTGTGTGCGGCGGAAAGGGCAGCATCCTGATCGGGAATAAAGCCAATGTGATGTCCTATTTCACTGAGAACGAATCCTTTGGCATCCAGGCATATTCGAGCGGCGCGATCACACTGATGAACGCCACTGCAACAGACAACTGGGCAGAGGGCGCGCGGCTTGAAAATGCTTTTGACGGCTTATCGGCGGGTGTGACGGTGAAAACGGCCGGCGCGCTGGTAAATGATTTTAGTGATAACCAGGGCGGCGGGCTGGGTGTTCTATCCAACGGCGTGATCGCAGTCAGTAACACCAGCGCGAACAACAATGATTTCCACGGGATTTACCTGGATAACTCGACGGCCAGCGCAGCTAAAACTGTCAAATTGAGCAACGCGACAGCGAACGATAATGATTTTGGTGCGACCGGTATCGAGATCTATTCAAACGGGAATATCACCCTGATGAATGTGGAGGCCAGCGGGAATAATGATAAAGGCGCGTATATCGTCAACAACTATGACGGATATGCCGGCAATGTGGCCTTGAAATTCAGCAAGGACAGCATGAATACCTTTGACAACAATAACGGCAGCGGGCTGGCGATCGAGACCAATGGAACGGTGGCGATGGGCAATATCCACGCGCAGGGCAATTACAAGACCAGCGGCTGGCTGGGGAGCTTTAGTAGCGGCGAAACGGTCGCTGTGCAGGAATTCTACAATGAAGCAGCCGGCGTGGATGAGTGGGGATTCTATTTAGCGGAACCGGGCACGTATTGGTTCCATCTGAACGCGGAGGTGGACCTGGATCCATTCGGGTTTGATCCGCTGCTGACACTGCGTGATAACGATGGGATATTACTGGCGCAGAATGATGATCATCATGGCGGCACGCTTAACTCTTTCATCGAATATACATTTGGCGGCACAGGTTACTATTCCCTGCATGTGGAATCCGCGCCGGACGATATGGACGGATTTTACAAACTGAGCATCAATGATCCGGCGTTCAACAATATGGAGGAAATCTACACCAACGGTGTGTCGGTTATCGCGGGGAAGAATGTGACCCTGAGCGGCAGGCAGCGCAGCGAACTGCGTGACAACTCCCTCACCGGGCTATTCGCCTGGACTGAAGGCAATATCAGCATCAAAGATGTGCTTGTAACTGGCAATGGCACGGAAGGGCTTTGCCTGGATAACGCGAACAGCAATGGCAATATCAGCGTGGTGGGACAGAGCGCTTCACAGATGTCGAGCGTCAGTTCGAATGGCTGGGACGGCATCAAGATCTCCACGGTGGGGAAGACGACACTCAACAACCTGTTCGTGTACGCGAACGGGCTGGATGGTTTGCATGTGGGTGATGATTGGGACCCGACCGGTAACAATGTGATGCTGAATAATGTGCAAGCCCATTACAATACGCTCAACGGCCTGTATGTGAGAACCAATGGAAAAGTCACTGCCAAGAAATTGAGCGCGCAGGAAAATGGTGGCAACGGCGCATCGATCAACAACCTTTCCGGCGGCGGCACTGTCGCAATCAGCACCGATTCCTATTTCAGCCACAATGGCTGGAATGATACGCTGGAAGATTGGGAGCGGGGCGGATTAGATATCTTCTCCGGAAATCACATCACCTTGAATAAGGTGATCGCGAACGGCAACTATTACAGCGGCATCACAGCTGCCGTCAGTTCTTTCAGCCCAAGCGGCAATATCACGCTAAGCGATGTGATCAGCGTGCACAATGGTTTCCACGGGATTGACCTGCAAGGAAACTATGCGATCAAGCTGACAAAGGTAGTTTCACTGAGCAACGGTTGGAATGGAATGGGCTTCCCGCAAGATGGAGATGGGCTGCATATTGAATTGAATTCTTACGGTGCGGTCGTAACCCTCAAATCGAGCTCGTTTATCGGCAATCTGGGAGATGGCATTGATGTACAGTGGTATCCTGGTGCCTTGCTGACCTATTCATATGATACTTACATGGTCGGTAATGATACAGATGGGGACGGAGACATTAACCGTCATCTGCATTAAGCAACGAATCTGATTTAGAAGACAGGGCGCTAATTGGCGCCCTGTTCTTTTAATTGGATCAGGATCTCGTTATGTTTGAGAAAATTGGGGGTGATGGGGGCGTTATAGCCCGCGATGACCGGTTCTGCCTGAGGCCGGAGATTATTGGCCTGCATCCAGGCGCGCAGTTTGCGGATGTGTTTATCGAAGTTGGGCTGCTGGAAGGGGCCGGAGAAGCGCACGGCGGCGAAGGTTTGGGGCGGGTGCTCGACAAAGTGCAGGCGCTCATCATTCGGGATGGGGAGGGACGCGAGTGTGTATTTGGAGGGCATGGTGAAGGAAACGGTGTAAGCGCCATCGCCGGTGACGGATACCGGCGCGGTCATGGCGATCTTCTCTGATTGCGGTTGGGCGGCGACGGGCGCGGTCATGGCAATTTTTTGGCGGCTGGTGTTGTTGCCGAAGATGTAATTGCCGAGCGGGCTGAAACCGATGCTGGCTGCCTGGCGGGCATCCTTCGCTTTGACGGTTACCTGCGCGGTGACGGTGGGATCATAATGGCGGATCTCATAAGGGCCGTCTTTGTGTAATACTTGATAGGTTGGTTTTTCGATTGACATACCTTTATCATAACAGCGGATGGAAAAAGCGTACGATGGGTGGTTGATGGTGATGGTTGGGAATCGGTTGGGAAAAGGCGCGCACCAGCCGCGACATAGGTGTGCATGCGTTTTCCGAGGGATGTGTTACTGGTGCAGGGTTTACTCGATCCCATCCAGTAGTTCTTTAATGACGCGCACGCCGCCGGCGATGGTAGCCGCAGCCAATTGATGGCCATATTCTGCGGTGGCGCGGCGCGGGTAGCGGGTGTGGATGTAGGCGGGGATATCTGCCATATCCAGGACGATCTTTTCCGGCGCCTGATCCATATCGACCAGATCGGGGTAATAGTGCAGCATGATGGAGGTCTCCCATTCGGCGGCGTGGTCAGTGGCGAAGGGCCAGGTCTGCTCGACGGAATCCAGCTGCTGGACTTTGTCGGCGATGAAATCGTAGGCGCCGCGCATGACCATTTGGATGCCTGTGAGGGCAGCGATGGCTTTGTTGATGGCAGCCCAGTGGTCGTTCTCGAAGTGGCCGGTGAGGATGACCGCTGTCTTGAAGCCGAGTTTGGCGTATCCATGCGCGAGATCGATGAGGAGGTTGGTGAGGGTGTCATCGCGGATGGTTTCGAGCGTGCCGTAATATCCGGCCTGCGCGGTGAGGTTGCGGCAGATGCCGGCCGTGAGGGGCGGGGCGATGACACAGCCGGTGCGGGTGGAGAGATCGGCACAGATGGCCTGGCTGAGAAGGGCATCGACACCCAATGGGAGATGGCCGGCGTGCCATTCGGTGGTGCCGAGCGGAATCAGGATGAGGGGGTTTTCCTGAATGATTGCTTCTAATTCCTGCGGTTTGAGGTGATTGAGGGAAAGAGGCGACATATTTAATTTCCAGTGTAGATAAATGGTTAAGTTTTCTGAAAGTCATTATATCCTCAAGCTAGGTGCATGGAGGCAGAGATAGCGAATCGGGCTGCGAAAGGATAAGTTTGTTTGATTGATCGCTTTTTCCGCAAAAATCTGAAAAAGAAATGGGTTGTGTATCAAGAAAAAATACCCTTTTCATCAAAGGCATAAACTGTATAGTGTATAATATCGGCTGTTTTCTTATACAAAAAATTATATATAAAGGAAAGGAAAATAGAGATGGCAGAGTTTTCGTTAGATTGTTTAGGTGAGGCTTGCCCGATTCCATTGGTGAAAGCACAGAAGGAGATGGAAAAACTGGCGGTTGGTGATGTGTTGATCCTTAACATTGACCACAGCTGCGCGATGAAAAATGTTCCTGATTGGGCGAGAGACGCAGGCCATAATGTTGAAATTGATGAAGTCGGCGAAGGCGAGTGGGACATCGTCATTGAGAAAGTCAAATGAAGCAAAAGAGGTCTATTCATGGACGAGAAAAATGAAGTGAAGTTTGATTTGTGGGAATGGCTTTTTAAACGTGAATGGTCATATACCACTGGCGCTGTCTTGCTGGCTGTGCTGGGAACCATGCTTGTTGAGGTCACTGGCAAAGCCTGGGGCGTAACAGGGCCATTTGCTACCTGGGGTGGAAAATTCTTAGAATTGTTCGGCATTAATGCCGATTCATGGACAGTTTTTAACGGCTCTCTTGCAAAATATAATTTCTGGAAGAGCGTCCCTAGTATGACAAACCTAGGTATTGTTCTGGGCGCATTGTTGTCTGTATTACTGGCTGCTTCATTCAAGATTAAAAAGATCAAAAGCATAAGACAGGTTGTCGCAGCAATCCTTGGCGGATTATTGATGGGGATTGGCGCTCGCCTGGCATTGGGATGCAACATCGGCAGTTTCTTCTCTGCCATCCCCGCATTTTCGTTACACGGCTGGGTATTTATGGTGTTCATCTTCTTTGGCGCAATGGTGGGCAGCTACATGCTCAAGAAATATTTCTTATAGGATTGGAGGAAATTACAATGAGTGAAACAACGAGTGGAATTTCCAGGAGTTCACGACGACGGGGTATGTCTCCGGAAGAACGAAAAAAGAAAAAAATGACCCAGATTGCAGGCGGGGTGTTGGTATTTATCCTGGTGTGCGTCATCGCATATATCGCACAACAGCAGAACCCGATGGGCGCGTTCATTGTCTTTATCGGGACCGCGTTTGGGTATGTTCTTCAGCGCAGCCGATTCTGCTTCACTGCAGCTCTGCGTGATCCGGTATTAACCGGAGGGACGAACCTTACCAAAGCGGTGATCATTGGGTTGGCCGCGATTTCTTTGCTGTTCATGGCTCTTAACATGGCCAAGTTTGGGATTGGGCTTGAGAATCTCGATCTCTCGATCGTTGCGGGCAATGTTAAATCGGTCGGCGTTCACACAGTCATCGGCGCGTTCTTATTCGGCATCGGCGCTGTGATTGCAGGCGGGTGCGCTTCGGGCACTATGATGCGAATGGGTGAAGGTTTTGTTCAGCAGTGGCTGGTATTTGTTTTCTTTGTTACCGGCTCAACTCTCGGTTTATTTGCATCCAAAGTGATTGTCAGCGAATCGGCACCGAAAGTCTTCCTTCCGCAGGTTTTAGGTGGTTGGCTGCCGGCGGCGATCATTCACTTCGGTTTGCTGTTTGTTCTTTATCTAGCAGCAGATGCCTGGGGCCGAAAAAAAGCCAAAGAAAGTTAGTTAATTATGGAAAAAAAGCACGAATATTATGATGTCGTGGTTATTGGCGGCGGGCCGAGCGGAATGACCGCAGCCCTATATGCCGGCCGCGCGCGCTTGAAAACCCTGTTGATCGAAAAGTCTTTGATCGGCGGGATGGCAACTTACACCAGTGAAATCGAGAATTACCCCGGTTTCATTGACCCGATTGATGGTACGGAATTGATGAAGTTATTTGACAAACAATTTCGCCGATTTGGTGTGGATGTGAAATTGACAAATGTATCTGAAGTGAAATTGGATTGCGCCGATAAGGTCGTCAGCACATTCCGAACAGATTATCATGCCAAAGCAGTGATCATTGCTACCGGTAATAAATCGCGCCTGACTGGCGCTAAGAATGAGGAAAAATTCCTGAACGATAAAGGTATTTCATTCTGTGCTACCTGTGATGCCGCCCGCAATACAGACAAAACAGTGATGGTGATCGGTTCTGGCGATGCTGCTATTGAAGAAGGTATGTTCCTGACCAAATTTGCTTCCAAGGTTATTGTTTTGGTGATCCATGAAGAAGGAAAGATGGATGCGAATAAAGTGGCGCAAGAAAAAGCGCTGGCGAATCCGAAAATGGAGTTCATGTGGAATACTATCGTTGACTCTTTTGAAGGAGATGATCTTCTGAGCCATGTGGTGTTGAAGAATATAAAAACCGGGGAATTGAACAAAGTGCCGGTTGATACCTGCTTTTTGTTCATTGGATATATTCCGAATAATGACATCTTCAAAGACTTAATTGAACTCAATAAACAAGGTTATATCATCACCAATGAAAGCATGGAAACAAAACTTCCCGGAATCTATGCTGTTGGAGACTGCCGGGAAAAGATATTACGGCAGGTTGCCACGGCGGTAGGTGATGGGGCGGTTGCCGGATTTATGGTTGAGAAATACATCGAAGAAGAAGAGTATGTCCAAAAAGAGATCTTCGATGCTAATGGCCTGGTTGTAGCGTATATCTACAATGCAGTTAACGCTGTCGATCGGGAGTTCCTTGCCCGAATTGAAGAAATCCAGAAGAATAACAAAGATAAATTTCGCTTACGCCGGGTTGATATTTATAAATCAGATCGGATCGCGTGCCGCCTGGATTACTCAGCATCACCTGCGCTGGTTGTGGTCAAGAACGGAAATGTTCTTGAGGATATTACTGACCTATCTACGCTCAATGAAACAATTGATGAGATCATCAAAAAATATTCTTAACCAAAGAATTTTCGATCTTAAAAACACCTCCTGGTAATAAATTAGGCAGGAAGAATAATCAGAAAGGCTGTTGCTTGAAGAAGCAACAGCCTTTTTTCTTTCTGGAATTCCGATCGCTCATTGTTTGTGTATTTATAAGGAGAAAATCAAATCACTCCAGGAATTCTAATGAATGTAAGAATATTTTAATCGGTTTTTTCGGGTAATGGATAAGGAAACTTTTCTTTGCCGAGGACGCGCTGCAGGATGAAGACGAGCACCCAGGGCGAGAAGCCAACAATGAAACTGAGGGCAGGCGGAATATTGCCGATCAGGACTGCAGGCAGGGTGTTGGTGAGGGCATGGAAGATGACCGCCAGGAAAACGCTGCCGGTGGATGAAACCAGCCAGGTATAGAGGAAAGCCATACCGATCAGGGAGATGGTTTGGCCGACGAGGGAGGAGAGGATGGTGACCGCCAGAGCGGGGCCAGCCAGAGCGCCGGTGTTAGAAAGCACTTCGAAGATGGTGAATGGAAAATGCCAGACCGCCCAGGCGAGCCCGAGCACCCAGATGGCAGTCTCTTTTTCCAGGACTTTCTGCAGAGCGGGCAGCAGGAAACCGCGCCAGCCCGGTTCTTCACCCAGCCCGCTGGTGAGGGACTGCATCAGGAAAATTGGAATAATAAAGATGAGTCCGCTGATGACATGCGCGGGAGAAAGGGTGAGCATGCCTGAGAAGATGCCGATCAGGAAGGGAATGAGCGCGATCAGCAGGGCGATGGCAAAGGCGATCAGGTACCATTTGAAGGTAATGTTCCATTTGAAGACGCGGGATAAGAG
>CAZDIS010000090.1:0-10146 GCA_964505585.1 uncultured Pelolinea sp.
TTACTCCTGTTATCTACTGTTAAACACAAAAATGAGCGCGGAGAGGATCGAACTCTCAACCAATGGCTTAAAAGGCCACTGCTCTACCATTGAGCTACGCGCCCACACGGAAATCTATTTTAACACTGTCTCCCACCCCCGTCAATTCAAACCCCTGTTCATCCCTTCCCTTATCGCTCTATTAAGCTTTCCTTAACGCCCTTTTACAACCTGAAAAGTTGTTAAAATAGGTTAATCAAATAGGGTAACCATATGGGGTTGATCTTTTATTTCGTTCTCGCGCTGCTCGAAACATCATATCTCTTGTACCGCGTCGCGCGCGTCAGGTCCGCGCCGGTCGAGGCCGTCCTCTGGGGCTATTCCCGCGAGCGCTGGTTCCTGATTCTCTTCCTCGTCCTCGTGCTCGTCATCATCATCCGCTTCCTCCTCCGCGCTGTGCGCCGCGCGCGCGGCCGCCCTGTCCGCCTGAATGCCTTCCTCAACAACGATATCAGCGTTTTGCGCGCTGTCTTTGCGTCCCTCTTCGGCGCTTTGGCCCTCTTTCTCATCCTCGTCCAGGAGCCGCCTTTCTTTAGCGGTCTCTACCCTGTCTACGCCCGCCTGCGCCCGTTCTTCTTTTGGGCGCTTCTCTTATCTCTCCAGACTTTCATTTTTCTCCTCGTGTGGTACGGGTTGCGCTTCACCAACGCGCGCGCGGCAAAAAAACCGCGCAACAGCCAATCCAGTCTGGCTGTCCTCATCGCTTTTTTCCTCCTCCTGCTCCTCATCAAGGCCGCGTTTATCTTTCCCAACAGTTACGGCCTCATCAAGCGTTTTGGCGAAAGCAAATACATTCTCATGGCGCGGGTTTTCACTGAGGGCGTCACCCTCGCTTCGTACAACAACCCGCCCATTTTTCATTATCCCTTCCTCTATCCCATCACGCTTTCCTTTGCCTGGGCGTTTCAAAACCATGCCTTCACGGCCATCCGCCTCATGAACGCCGTCTTCACGGCCAGCGCGCTCTTTCCGCTCTTCCTCATCGCCCGCCAGCTGATGGGCCGAAAAAAGGCGCTTCTCATCGCTGCGCTTTCAGGGTTCCTCCCTTTCCAGTTCCTCATCCCGCTTCAGGTCCTGAGCGAAAATCTCTATATTCCGCTCTTCCTCTGGACGGTCTTCTTCATTTTCGCCATCCCCCGCCGCAACCGTTCGCGCCTGGCCTGGGATCTCCTCACCGGCATTTTCATCGGCCTGCTCTTCCTCACGCGTTTTATCACCCTGGCAGCCATTCCTTTCTTCCTCCTCTTATGGTGGCTCAAACCCTTTGGCAAAATTCGCAAGGTCCTGCGTTTCCCGCCCCGCAAGCTCTTCCACCTTCTGCTCCTCATCCTTTGTGTTGCTGCCCTGTATGCGCCCTGGCTGCTTTTCGCCCGCCGGGCGGGGGTCACCCTGCGCGACGCGTTCGGTTTTGGCATCGCGGCGCATCCCAACCCGCAGCAGCTTACCTGGCGCCATCTGTTCACCTGGCTGCTCCTTTACCTGGCGTATTTCGTTCTCATGCTTTCACCCTTATTAGGTTTGATATTCTCGCTCGGCCGCCGGCAGTTCCGCGTCGCCCGCGTGCGCCGCTGGCTCGCTGTGGTGGTTGTCATCTCGCTGGCGTTCCTGTTTGCCATCGTGCGCCATTCCTGGCGTGCCGCTTATAATCTCGAGCTGCCCGCGCGCATCATGGGGCGCTACATCATCTTTCTGCCGCCCCTCTTCCTCATCACGGCTTTCCTGCCGCTCACGGTCAGGCCCAGGGAGCCCCTGACCTGCAGATTATCCTTTCTTCTGCGCGCCATTCTGCTGCCCCTCGTCCTGGTAATTTTCAGTTATCTTCTTCTGATCAGCGAATCCATCATCCCTCTCAAGCCCGGGTTCATCAGCCCTTTCGCGGCCTATGATGTCTATTACTTCAAGCTGCTGGGGCCGTGGTTCTGGCCTTTTCTGCTCCTGGTCTATTTCATCCCGTCCCTCCTCATGCGCGGCGCAAAACCAAAATATACCCGTCAGATCATCGCGCTTCTTTTGGGTGTTTTTTACACCCTTGCCCTGCCGAACTATGCCGATCTGATCACGGCAGCCCAGGTTGATCAGCGCCTGGGGAGCCGCGTCGTTGCTTTGCTACGCGCCTGCGGGTCACCGGCCGGGCGCCAGTACCATGTCTATCTGCCGGATACGATCGCTGCCTCCCGCCGTGCGGAAATCGATTGGGCAATCCGCGTCCACAATCTCTCAGCTGAGGTCCTCATTTCTGCTTATGCGCCCGCTCAGCCGCCGGGCTATGCGCGTCACCCCGCGATCCTTGTCACTCCCATCACCGATGCCTCGCCTTTGCCGCCTGCCGCGCCGTTTACGGATGTTTTTGATCACGCATTTACGCTGCGGCTGCTGGATCCCGATACGGCCTGTCAGTGAAATCATGCCGCGCGCCTCGGCAGAAAAAAAAGCCCCGCGTATCGCGGGGCTGTGTTTGAGAACAGAAAGGTTAAAAGATCTTTTTTCCGCAGTGCGGGCACACCATATGGATAGTCACGTCGTTCCCCAGCGGGCTCGTTCCCGGTTCGCCGGGTGTGGTCGTTGACCCGCCGCTGCCCGTGGAAAGGTCGGTCGGATCCAGCCCGAATTTGCGCACAAATTCGCCCTGCGTGCCGTTGAATTTCACGTACCCGGCCTTATATTCCCACAGCAGCCAGGTGGGCGGCGATTTGGTGCTCTTCCAGATATGGGGCACTTCCGGTTCATAGCGGTTGTGAAAATCGACGATGAACATGTCAATATGCTGCGCGATATTGTCCAGCAGTCCGCTCGGGTCCGCGTGTTGGTCCCACATTTTTCCGTTGTCCATCGCGGGGCTGATCACGTGCACCAGCGGGGTGTGCCCGCGCGCGCCAGGTATCCCCAAATGCCATGATCTCTTCCAGCGGTTTGTTGCCGATGATGGTGTGAATATGCTGTTTAACCCAATTCAATCCGCCCGGTAATTCATAATAGCTTGCCATAATTGATCCTTTCTGCCAGGTGGCAGTCTGATAAGTGTACATAGCAATCACTGCAATTACTGTGCCAAATATAAAAAGGGGTAAAGATGGGCGTGAATAGCAGATAAATGCGGCTTATCCGCTGATATGCACCGCGTCCACGATGCCGACGATCACTGAGATCACGCACGCGCCCTTATTCTGCATCACCTGCCGCGCGCCGCTGCCTTCGTTCAATACCAGTACGGTATCGCCAATCCCAGCTTGTGTGTTATCCAATGCGACAAAATCTTTCCCGCTGCTGTCGCCTTCTAGATAGAGCGGTTCCACGACCAGCAGCCGCCGGTGCTTGTAATCCGCGTGGCTGATGGTGGTAACTACGGTGCCGGTAACTTTTCCTAGCATCATCTTAGGTGTACTGGTTCCAGCCTTTCTTGAGTGTCAGGTCAAAATCCGCGCTGCGCAATGCCAGTTCATCGATCACTCCGACCAGTGCCAGGTCAACCGGCACAAAGGTGATCTCCGGCATCGCCAGTGCCGCTTCCCGCGAACGCACGGTCACGCACACATCACCCGGCCCGGCTTGCACCACGTCGACCGCGATCTGCAGTGGCCCCGTCGCTTCCAGGTGTTTATTCACTGGTTCGACCACCAGCAGCTTCAAACCCTCCATGCCGGAATATTTGATCGTACAGACGGCCGTTCCACGCACGCGCGCGAATTGCATCTTACTTCAGCCCCAGCTCTGCCGCGACCCGGTCGATCACCCGGTCCAGCAGCGCGTCATCAACCTGTGTGCCCAGTTTGGCGCGCACAGCGGTTTTCACGTTCGCGCGTATCATTTCCAGTTTGGAAGACCGTGTCGCCGGCCGTATTGGGGCGCGGGTGGGAGGTTTGGTTTTGACTTGATTGATATACGGGCGCACGGGAGCCGCCGGGGGCGTTTCATCTTGCTGGACGAGCGCTACGCCCAGGCGCCGCGCTTTTTCGTATGCCAGATCGGTCAGCACGACATCATCATGCATGATGATCTTTCGCTCACCGCGTTGGGCCATATCCTCGATATCACGTTCAGTATAGAATTCTTTTGCCATAATTTCTGTCCTATTTCAGGTCGTTCAGGGTCTGCCGCACGACATGCCGCACGATTTGCTCCAGTTCACTTTCACTGATGGTGCTTCCCGGTTCAGATTTCTCCTCCAGGCAGGCATCCGCGTTGCAGTATCCTGAAAAAACGCCGGATTCGACTTCGATCACTTTCTCGTGTTTTTGGTGCAGGATATCCACCTTTGCCTGTTCCAATGGTTTTTCGCCGCCCAGCTGGCGCGCGTAGTAGATCACTTTCGCTGCCGCTTCGGCGTGTTCAACCCGGATCGCCGCCTGATAAATGTCGTTGCCGACAGCCACGAATCCATGGTGATCCAGCAGCACCACGCTGTTCTCGCGCGGTCTGATCCCCTCACGGATCGAATCAGCAAGTTCGCTGCCGCCCGGTGTCGCGTAAGGTGCCAGCGGGATATGCCCGCCAAACAGCATCTCGATCTCCGGCAGGATGTTTTGCGGCAGCCGCAGTCCGGCGACGGTGAACGCGATCAATATCGGCGGATGGCAGTGCGCCACCGCGCAGATATCCGGGCGTTCCTGGTAAGCTGCCAGGTGCATCGAAACTTCGCTGGTGGGTGGATAATCACCGGCCAGTTGGTTGCCCTGCTTGTCGATCTTCACGATCTGGTCCGGGGTCAGAAACCCCTTGCACAGCCGCGAAGGCGTAACCAGTATCTCGTTTGGCCCCAGAACGGTCGAAAGATTCCCGTCCGAACCGCTCATATAGCCGGCGTTATACATGCGCCGTGAGATCTCACACAGGTCCTCCCGTAATTTCCATTCAAATTGATTCATCGCTGATGCCTGCGCGTGTTTCTCTATACGCCTTCCAGGCTTTCCAGCGCGCGCACAGCGGCGTCACGGGCAGTGACGATGTCCGCTTCTGTTCCGGACAGCCACATGCGGCCGAACCGTCCAACGCTTGAAACGTGGATGATCTTGATGCTCGCTTTTTTCTCTGCTTCGTTGCAGGCAAAGTTGATGTACGCCGCCGGGGCGACTTCCATCACCAGCATTGTTTCGCCGGGGACCAGCATGCTCCCGCGCCGGAAGCGGTTCAATAATTGCGCCTGGTAGGAATCAACGTTTGTGATCACCTGGGTGGAGGCGATCTGCGGTTTCATTCTGTCCGTTACCTTTAAGCCGAGGCGCTCCAGCACCATGTCCCCGGCTTCGATCACGGCCGCCTGGTTGAGCGAGTGGATCTCGAACATCCCGAATTCACGTTCAACGATCTGCGCGCCGGGCTTTGCTTCGGTCGATTTAACGGCGATATCCACCGTCCGGAATACTTCATTGCCGGGTGCCATCTCAATGTACAGAGATGCCATCCCTTCCGTGGGCAGGTCGCCCTGCGTTACCGTGCCGATGAACGCGGCGTATTGCGCTTGCATGCGGTCAAGCATACAGTAACAGCGTAATTGAAAATTGTCAGCCATAAATAACTACCTTCTCTATTTTTTTGCCAGTTTCTTTCATTTTGCCTGCCTGAGCGTTTTGGCTGCCAGGCAGGCATTTAATGGAAAGGAAAGCGGCTATTTCTTTGTGGTTGTGCGGCCGCTGATCGTGCCCTTCGATTGCTGGGGCAGGATCAATTCGACATCTGCGTGCGGTCTCGGGATGACATGGACGGAAACCAGTTCACCGATCCGTTTGGCAGCTGCTGCGCCTGCGTCTGTGGCTGCTTTCACAGCACCGACATCACCGCGCACCATCACGCTCACGTAACCGCCTCCGACGTATTCAGAGCCGATCAGTGTCACGTTGGCGGCTTTCACCATCGCGTCCGCGGCTTCGATCGCGCCAACCAGACCCTTGGTTTCAACCATTCCTAATGCGATTAATTCTGTTGTTGCCATTTTGTTTTCCTTTCTTTATTTTTTTTATTTGCTTTGCCTGGCGATCTCTTGTACGACCTGCCGGACAAGCGTTTCGATATCCTGCGTGTTTGTTATGGCAGCGGATGAGGGAACTGGGGATCCGCGCAGGACTGCCTGTGGGGGAGGTGTGGTTTCATACGCTAACCGTTTGACGTTATACAAATGATGCACATTGACATTATCTCCGGTAATCGAGCCGCCTTCCCCGCCGGCTCCCAGTGTCATCGAAGGCATCACGCCTGTCGTCAATCCAACCGCGCCGAGTGTGCCCATGGTGTTCACAAGCACGCGGAAAACAGGTTTTTCCAAACCAAATGCCATGATCACATCTTCGTTGCTTGCGTGGATCACGAGTGAGTGTCCGCGCCCACCGAACATGATCAGTTCAATACAGCGTTCACATCCCGCTTCCCAGCCCGCTTCTTCATACCATCCGAGCACGGTCGTTAATTTCTCGCGCGAAAGCGGTTCTTCTTTACCAACACCTTTCAGCGGTGTCACGATGATGCGCGCGGATTGGGGAATGCTGAATCCAGCCATCCCCGCCACGGTTTGCGCGGGTTTGCCGACGGTGGTTGTGTTCGTCGCCCCGTCGGGATGGAACAGTGCTTTGCGCAGCCGTTCGCTCTGTTCTTCATTCGCGAAATACGCGCCCTGTTTGATCATCAACTGTTTGAGTTGGCTGGCGATCGGCTGGTCTGCTATAACGGCCTGTTCGGTCGCGCAGATCGTTGAGCAGTCAAAGGCCTTGCTGTTGATAATGTAACTGGCTGCTTTTTCCAGGTCCGCGCTGCGGTCAACGTACACCGGCACGTTGCCCGGACCGACACCATACGCGGGTTTGCCGACCGAGTGGGCGGCTTTCACCATCGCGCTCCCCCCGGTCGCCAGGATCAGGCGCACGCGTTTGTGTTTCAGTAGTTCTTGCGTCCCCGCGAGGGAGATCTGCTGCAGGCAGGACATCAGGTTTTTTGGTGCGCCCGCTTTTTCCGCTGCCGCCGCCATCACACGCACGGTTTCATACGTGCACCGTGCGGCGGAAGGGTGGGGCGCGATCACGATCGCGTCCCGCGCTTTTACTGCGGATATGCACTTATACATCGCGGTAGAGGTCGGATTGGTGCTCGGCACCAGGGCCGCGATCACGCCGACCGGCCAGGCGATATCATATAGTTTTCGGATGGGGTCATGCCGGATCACGCCCACAGTCTTGATATCTTTGATGCTCTCCCATACCACGCGCGACCCAAGCTCGTTTTTCATCTTTTTGTGCGCGGGGATGCCGTATCCGGTTTCATCATGCGCCATTTGCCCCAGCTGTCCTGAAGCGGCATAGGCGGCATCTGCCATGGCACCGCAAACACGGTCCACTTCTGTTTGCGTGGCGTGCTTCCAGGTCAACTGCGCCTGATATGCGGCGTCCGCTTTGTCACGCGCTTCCTGGATTGAGAGCAGATCGTGGTCAATTGCCATAGCGTTTCCTTTCTTAAATTGCTAACTCTTGCGGAAGGTGGTCTTTCCGTCTACTTCCAACGAATCAATAACCGCCATGATCACCGCGTCCACAGGGCGGTCTTTTGTGATCGTCGTCTGCCGCGCGCTGGAACCAGCGGCGGTCAGCACCAGGTCACCCACACCGGCAGAGACGGTATCAATGGCGACATACGGCTTGCCGAACGGTTTTCCCGCTTCATCAGTCTGCTGGCATAGCAGCAGTTTGCGTCCCGTCAGTTTTTCATCTTTGATTGTGGATACGGTCGTGCCGATTACTTTTGCGATCAGCATAGTTTGCTCCTTGCTTTAATAGGATCCTTCAACGGTCTCACCCTGTACGATGCGCACCCCGGCGCTGGCGCCGATGCGGGTTGCTCCCGCGCGGACCATTTTGTCCAGGTCTTCTTTCGAACGCACGCCCCCGGCTGCTTTCACGCCCATCAGCGGGCCAACCGTATGCCGCATCAATGCCACATCTTCTGCGGTTGCTCCGGCTTTTGAAAAACCGGTCGATGTCTTTACAAAATCTGCGCCGGCTTCCTTCGCCAGCAGGCAGGCGATCTGTTTCTCTTCATCCGTCAGCAGAGCGGTTTCGATGATCACTTTCAGGATCGCGCCGCCGCTGTGCGCTGCTTTCACCACACTGAGGATGTCGCGTGCCACCAGGTCCAGGTTGCGGTCTTTCAGCGCGCCGATATTGATCACCATATCGATCTCAACCGCGCCGTCTTTAATGGCCTGTTCAGTTTCAAACGCTTTCGTTTCCGGCAGGCTTGCGCCCAGCGGAAAACCGATCACAGAGCATACTTTGGCGGATGAGGTCTTCAATAATTCCGCGCACAACTTGACATGCGTCGGATTAACGCAAACAGACGCGAAATGATACTCATCTGCTTCGCGGCATAATTGCGTCACCTGGTCGCGCGTGGCGTCAGGTTTCAGTAGGGTATGGTCGATGTATTGCGCCGCGGACATGTCATCCGGTAGTGATCCGAATAGAGAGGTGATCCGCTCTGCGCCCGCGTCGATCACCTGCCCGATCTCATTAAAGCAGGTCGTCACGCATAGATCGTCCACACATTCAACTTTGCAATAATCGCCGCTCACGCTTTTTTGCTGTATATCCGATTCCGCGTAAGCGGAAACGATCTCGCGGGTGACGATCTCTACTAATTTTTCTAAGCTCTTGGTTTCAGTCGCCATTGTCTTAGCCCTCTTTCATGTATTTCTTTTCTATAGCGGTGATCTTGTCGATCCGCTTCTGGTGCCGGCCGCCGGCGTAAGGAACTTCCAGCCAGGTCTTTACGATCAGTTTGACTTGATTCATGCCCAATAAACCCGCGCCCAATGTCAATACATTGGCGTTATTGTGTTCGCGTGAATTATTGGCGCTGGCATAGTCATAGCACATCGCCGTGCGGATGCCGGGCACTTTGTTTGCTGCCATGCAGCTGCCGATTCCGGCGCCGTCAATGATGATCCCGCGGCATGCTGCCTTGTCAAGCAGTTTTTCTGCCACGGCCAGCGCGTAATCCGGGTAGTCGACTGATTCCGTGCTGTGTGTCCCGCAATCGATCACTTCATGCCCAAGTTCTCTCACGTATTGCAGCAGGGCGCCTTTCATTGCATAGCCGCCATGATCGCTGCCGATCGCGACGATCTTTCGTGATGAGCTTCCGCGGTCAGATGTGGCGCTGTCCGCCCGTCGTGCGCTTTCCGCGCCGCTCGGCGATGAATTGCCGGTCGCGTTCAGCACCTTGCTGACGATGTTGCGGATTTCTGATTCAGATATATAATCCATATTGAACCCGGTCCTTTTCTTGACAATGTGTGGTGGTCAATGGTATCATAACTGGTAAAGACCACTTAACAACTTATCAGGATAATAGCATAATTTTAAGGGAATGTCAAGTATGATTGATCCAACCGGCGCGATGCCAAAATATTATCAATTAGCCAATATTCTGCGGCTCCAGATCGAAAATGGCGACTATCAACCCCATGACGCCATCCCTTCTGAGCGCCAGCTGGAGGAACGCTATAACCTCAGCCGCCCAACCATCCGCCAATCCATTGACCTGCTTGCCCGCCAGGGCTATCTATACCGCGTTCACGGCAAGGGCACCTTTGTCTCTCCTCCCAAATTGCAGAAAGGTATGCTCGAGCTGACCTCTTTTTCTGAGGACATGCGCAAACGCGGGCTGAAACCCGGCCATAAGATCCTTGAGTTTGGCTATGTTGTGCCGGATAAAAAAACCAGCCGCCAGCTGGAGATCACGGATCCGAAGGAAAAGGTGCTGCGCATCAAACGCCTGCGTTATGGAGATGATATCCCGATCGGCTTGCAGGACTCTTATTTATCGCTTGGCGAAGAGCAAACCATCACCCGCGCCGAGATGGGTGAGAGCGGTTCGATTTATGCTATCCTGCAGGAAAAATTCGGGATCTATCCCGCTGAAGCCGATGAAACCCTCGAGGTGACGCTCGCCACGCGGCAGGAGGCTGAATTGCTTCAGGTGGCTGAGGGCAGCCCGCTCCTATTAAATGAACGCACGCTCTGGTCGCAGGATCGTCAGGCGATTGAGTTTGTGCGCATTCTCTACCGGGGAGATCGCTACAAATACTATGTGCGTCTCACCCGCCAGCAATAGCTGCGGCTAATTTCC
>CAZDIS010000091.1:0-10136 GCA_964505585.1 uncultured Pelolinea sp.
AATATCGCCGCTGCCAATGAGTTTTCTAGACTGGCAGACCGCTTCGAGGTTGATATTTGGGAGGCAATTGATCTTGCGAATCGGCATCCGCGGGTTAAGGTTCTCAACCCCGGACCCGGTGTCGGTGGGCACTGCATCAGCGTCGATCCCTGGTTTTTTGTGGAAGCAGCACCAGAACTGTCAAACCTGATTCGCACCGCCCGTGAGGTCAATGACGGGCAACCGCAATTCGTGGTGGATTCACTAAAAAAGAAGATGGGTTCATTAGACGGTAAAAAAGTAGCTGCACTTGGTTTGGCATATAAGGCAAATGTGGATGATCTGCGTGAATCGCCCGCCATTGATGTGGTTAAGAGCTTGGTTAGCGCAGGCTGTCAGGTCTCCACGTTTGAACCTTTTGATACTAATTTCAAAATCGAAGGTGCGCTTTGTACAAAATCACTGGAAGACGCTATCGCTGGGGCTGAGGTCATCCTCCTGCTGGTACCGCACACACAGCTTACAGAAATCGATCCCTTCAAGATCAAATCCAGTGTAGGGAAAGCCATCATCTTTGATGCGGTGCGTGGATGGGACAATGATTTGTGGAAAAAGGCGGGTTTTAATTATTATCGGCTGGGAGACGGGAAAAACGATTGAAGATGAAACCTTTGCGCGTCATGGCGGTGTTTGGCACACGGCCGGAGGCGATCAAACTGGCTCCCGTTATCCAAAAATTGAAGGAAAACCCATCTTTCAACCCGCTGATAGTTGTCACCGCGCAGCACCGCGAAATGCTCGATCAAGTATTAGATATTTTTTCTATTCAACCGAATATCGATCTGGATCTAATGAAAGAAAACCAGGATCTTGCTTCTCTTTCCGCGTCTATTTTTACGCATTTAGATCCCGTCCTGGTTGATCTGCAGCCAGATTGGCTCCTCGTCCAGGGCGATACAACAACAGTCATGGCGGCAGCGCTTAATGCTTACTATCGTCGCATTAAGGTCGGACATGTGGAAGCAGGGCTGCGCACAGGAAATAAATGGCAACCCTTCCCCGAGGAGATCAACCGGCGTGTTGCAGGTGTCACCGCGGACTTGCATTTTGCTCCAACTACGTGGGCGCGTGATAATTTATTGCGGGAAGGTATTGCGGAATCGATCATCAAAGTCACTGGAAATACGATCATAGACGCGCTAAACCAGGTAAAAAACCAACCCGCGCCCAATATCATCATCGACCTGCTCTCATCGAAAAAAATTTCTTCCGGCGAAAAAAAACTGATTGTGGTTACCGCCCACCGGCGGGAAAACTTTGGAAAACCCATCGAAAATATCTGCATGGCTGTGCGAACTGTCGCGCAGGATTTCAAGAATGATATTGAGATAGTCTATCCTGTGCATCTTAATCCGCATGTGCAGGGACCTGTTCATAATTTGTTGGGAAATATAGATAACATTACTTTATTGCCACCTCTAGAATATCTATCCTTGGTGCATTTGATAAAAAATGCGTATCTGATCATGACTGATTCGGGCGGGATACAGGAAGAAGCAACAGGTCTGGGAATCCCCTGCCTGGTGTTACGTTCGGTCACTGAGCGCCCGGAAGGTGTGGAAGCGGGTACATTGAAGCTTGTGGGAACAGAAATTAAATCCATCGAAGAAAATGCATCACAAATCCTGATGGATAAGGGCTTACATCGAACGATGGCAAACTCTACCAACCCCTATGGCGATGGAAAGGCCTCCGAAAAGATCATCTCTTATTTATCCTGAACATAATCATTCTCGGGTTGTATAATCCCCTTCGATTACCCACTTATATGTTGTTAATTCTCTGAGCGCCATCGGGCCGCGGGCATGCAGCCGCTGGGTAGAGATCGCCACTTCTGCGCCTAACCCAAGCTGGGAACCGTCTGTAAAACGCGTGCTGGCATTGACATAGACTGCGGCTGAATCAACCAGCGCGGTAAATTTCTCTGCATTTTCACGATCTTGAGTGAGAATGCCGTCTGAATGATGGGTTGAATGAGCAGTGATATGATCAATCGCCTGCTCAAAATCGTCAACAATCTTAACAGAAAGCACAAGCGATAGCCATTCAGTATCAAAATCATCAGCTCCCGCTGGTTTCACAATATGCTCATCCTGGTCTTTAACAAGGGAGATTGCGCGCATACCCAACCTGAAAGTGACACCGTCATTTTTTAGAGTATTGATCAATATTGGAAGAAATTGGGTCGAAACAGTTTTGTGTACCAGAACCGTATCTAAGGCGTTGCAAACCGTTGGCCGCTGTATCTTTGCGTTACGAATCACCATTAGGGATTGCACCAGATCCGCACTCTCATCAACAAATAGGTGGCAGATACCGATACCGCCAGTAATGACCGGAATGGTTGAATTTTCCCTGCAATATTTATGCAGACCGGCTCCACCTCGAGGTATAAGCATATCAATATATGTGTGCATTCTCAACAATGTTTCAACATGGCTGCGGTCCGGCTCAGATATAAACTGGACTGTTTTTTTTGGCAACCCCGCCTTTGCCAGGGCTGTGTGGATGCCGTTAATTAGCACTTGATTAGAACGGATCGTTTCTTTTCCGCCGCGTAAAATGATTGCGTTTCCGCTTTTAATCGCTAACGCGGCCACGTCAATTGTCACGTTTGGTCGCGATTCATAGATTACCGCCAATACACCCAGTGGGACGCGTCGTTTGCGGATCTTTAATCCCTGTTCCGATATAAAATGCTCGAAAACCTCCCCGACCGGATCGGGCAGGTCAACCAAATGATATAGATCACGAGTCATACTCTGTACGCGCTCGGGCGAAAGTGTGAGGCGGTCGATCAGCGCGGTCGATAAGCCAGATTTTCTGCCATCTTCGATATCAAGCGCATTTGCTGCTGCGATGTTTTCCTGATGAGAATCAAGCCAACCTGCCAGGTGGGTGAGAAATTGATTTTTCATCGATGTGTTTACATTAGCGAGGTTCCGGCTGGCCGCTTGCGCCTCGCTGCACATTGTTTCAATTTTCTGCATAAATCACTTCCTTAGCAAAACCATGTTGTTATGATGGATCACTTCATCTCCAATAACATACCCTAGAGTTTCTTCAATCTGACTGGATTGATGACCCATAATTTTTTGGATATCATCCGAGGCGTAATTAACCAATCCAAGCGAAATAGTATTTCCTTTCCCATCTTTAACTGTGACAATCTCACCGCGGTCGAATTTTCCCGAAACCTGCTTGATACCGACAGGAAGCAGCGACCCACCGGAAATCAAAGCTTTCTCTGCTCCCCTATCAATTTCGACACAATTTCCCTTCCTGGCGCCCGCAAGCATATATCTTTTTCTGCTTTCCAGGGTATCCACAACAGACATAATACACGTACCTATCGACTCGCCATTAGCTATACGCAGTACCGCGTTTGGGGTTTCTCCGCTGGCTATGACAACTGTTACCCCTGCTCGCCTGGCTGTTTCTGCTGCTTCTAACTTGGTCACCATGCCGCCAGTCCCCAGCCCATTTTTAGTCCCCCCGGCTGCATCCCAAACAGCATCGGGGATTTCATCACCACTAATTGAGTGAATTAAATCCGCTGTCTGATCTTGATCTGGATCAGCTGTATATACACCAAGCTGGTCCGTTAAAAGCACGAGAAGATCAGCATCGATCAAGCTGGCTACCATTGCGGATAAATTGTCATTATCGCCAATATGGATCTCATCGGTAGCAACACTGTCATTTTCATTGATGATGGGAATAACGTTCTGATCCAGCAGGGAATTAAGTGTATTTCTCGCGTTCAGGTAACGCTTGCGATCGCTGATATCCTCTCGCGTTAACAAAATTTGCGCAACTGACAACCCATAGACATGAAAGAATTGCTCATAAAGGTTCATTAACCGTGGCTGCCCCACCGCTGCGAGCATCTGCTTCGCAGGGATGGTCTTTTGCAATTGAGGAAAATCCAATACTTCCTTACCGGCAGCAATGGCACCCGATGAAACCAGGCAGATTTTTTCGCCCTGATTTCGCAACGCTGCGATCTGGCGTACAAGGTCTAATACACGCGGCTGATCTAGAAACGAACTGCCGCCAGTGAGCGTTGATGTACCAACCTTGATTACGATCTTCTTTTTTGCTAACATCATAAAATTGCCCTATTTTATCTTTAATCTATTAGAATTGCTCCAATATTACAGGCATAAATGAAAAGGATTAAATAATTATAGTGGCGAAGTCTTCGATTTGCGTTCTTCCCAGGTTGAAAGGGATAGGCGGTCCTGCTTCCTTCCAAGCGAAATTAAGAAAAGGGTTGCTGGAATTGGGGATTAATACCCATCATAATATTCACGACCCTTCCACGAAAGCCCTTTTGGTAGTTGGTGGAACGCGCCGCTTCAATGATCTCATCTTTGCCCGGCGTAATAAGATCCGTATTGTTCAGCGGCTGGATGGGATGAATTGGCTGCATAGAAAACACACAACCGGATTGCGTCACTTTCTCCGTTCCGAAAGAAACAATTTCCAGCTGTCCCTCACACGCAATGTTTTTGCTGACGCGATCGCATATCAAAGTTTTTTCACACAAAATTGGTGGAATGGCAAGTATGGCAAACTGGATAAACCACAAATGGTTATCCATAATGCGGTTGATCTTCAATCCTTTTCTCCCGGCACTTCCTCTTATCAAAAAGACAGTGAAATCCGTATTCTTGTGGTAGAAGGAAGTTTTAAAGGGGGGCATGAACGTGATCTTGCAAATGCAGTCGATATCGCAAATGGAATCGCGGAAAAGGTACAGCGGAGCGTCCAATTATTGGTTGCGGGATCGGTACCGAATGCTTTCAAACCAGTTTTGGTTGTGCACGAAAATGTTTCCATTGAATGGCTCGGGTTAATTGATCATAAAGATATCCCTGAGCTTGATCGGTCGGCACATCTCTTTTTCCCGGCCGAGATCAATGCGGCCTGCCCAAATTCGCTGATCGAGGCAATGGCCTGTGGTGTTCCCATTATTGGCTACGCTACGGGTTCGATTCCCGAATTAGTCGGAGAAGATGGGGGACGAATCGCACCCTACGGCGGTGATTATTGGAATTTAGGCGAACCACACAGGGCTCCTCTGGTCAATGCCGCCCTGGATATTCTATCTAACCATCATTCATATCAGGTCTCTGCTCGTAAAAGAGCGGAAGAACGTTTCGGATTAGGAAAAATGGTTGAAAAATACTGTGAGATATTATTGGATAAATTACCGCGCGTCTAGAAAGACATAAGGTCGGTTATCCGCCGTAAAATGCCTGCTCCATCCCACGCTGCGTTTCCCATGGGTAAACAATAAAAGCGTCTGTCGTCGCCGCGTAGTAATCCGGACGGTGTTTGCCGAACTGGTTTCTAAAAGGGTTGAAATGCAGCACACAGGTATAGGGAAAACCTTGCAGCCCGCTCACACGGTTTTTCACAGCAGTAATCGTCCTTCCTGACCCCCATACATCATCAACAATTAAGATTTTCCGGTCTTCAATCAAATCTTGCCCAGGAAACTGGATAAACTCCGGCCAAACCATAAATTTACTGTGGTTACGCATCGCATCCATTTCAGCTTCGGCAGGAAAGTCTACTGAAGCAGTTAATATATTTTCCAATCCTAGCGCAGCTGCCAGTAGCCCGCCAGGCACAATCCCGCCAGTGGTGATGATCACCATCCCATCATATTCATGATCAAATTGCGGGACAAGATGATCAATCAGAAGATCGACCTCTTCCCACGATAATAGTTCTCTTCGCATATATATTATTTCCATTCATGATTATACATACATTATTTTTAAAAAAAGAAAGTGGATGACAAGAATGGTCACCTAAACACAAAAAAGCCCCATCTCCGCCAAGATGGGGCATAAGGCTTTTATATACGCTTATTTCTTCTTTTGTAATGCCAACCAAAATGCACCGGTTCCGATCAATGTTGCTGCAAAACCGACCAGGAACCCTGCAAATGGGATTGCCCGTAACAACGTGAAGACGAACAAACCAACTAACAGGTTCAGCCATACTTTCTCAGCTTCTTCTTTGAATACCGCCTTCATGATCCATCTGCCGAACATATATGCGGCAATGATCTTGCTGACGGTGAATACCGTGAAGAAGAAAAGCATCACTGCTAACAACAGTGCGGTTCCAACCAGCCCAAACCATACATACAACAGGCTGCCCAGGCTGATGATCCCGATCAAAACACCAATCATCACAAACACCAGCGGTATGATGAAAAGTGCGACAAATCCAACCGCAATGATGATGAATCCCCAGCCAATTGCTTTCATCGGTTGGGCATAAGCTGCCTCAACAACCTTCATAAATGGTTTTCTGAGAAGCCAAAGGATCAAAGCACCAACGGCCATCAGTTTAATAAAATTCCTTACGGTGTTCATTACTGAAAAACGCGCATACATCCTTCCAGCGTTTTGATTGAACGGTTTCACATCATCCATCGAATATCGAATGCCTTTTCCGCTCGTCCCCGGAACAGGTGTCTGATAAATGACGGCGCCTGTTGTGACACTTTCAAACACATTACTTCTATCTATGCTGCTGGTATACACCGTTTTTCCGCCAATTGAAGCACTTTCCGCGACATGGACGCCTGGTTCTAACGCTTGTGATACGTATTGATTGAAATAGGGGTTGAACTGCATCCATTCCGCTGAACCATCCTGCGATTCTTCATCACCAATTGCGACCATCGCATCCCGGCCGATGCTTCCGTTGAGCTGAACAGCCCCTGCGCCAAGGTTTAGGTCGCGCGCAATGTCACCGGATAATATACTCTGGTAATTTCCTGCATAGAGATCCTTACCAATCGCAGACCCTTCTTCAGTTGTCAAGCTAAATCCACCATAAAAAAAGTTTCGGTCAATTGCAGCGCTTTCGCCAAGTGTCATCGCGGTTGATCCGCCAAACACAGTACCGGTCACAGTACCATTAACGACGATATTGGCTGCGCCAACAAACAAGTTCCCATCGATCACTGCGTTTTCACCAACGATCACTTCTTGTCCCCCGAGGATCGCATCACCGTTCACGGTGCCGTTCAATTCAACTGTTTCTGCGAAGGCAAAAAGGGCGCCATTAACTGTTCCGTCAACAACAACATTTTCTCCGCTGATGAATACATCATCATCGATCGTTTCCCCCGATGGAATGGTTTCACCGGTTGGGAATTCTGCCGCACTGACTGATCCCAGTGTGCCCGCTAACAAGACGCACACCATGCTCAGTACTGCAGCAATTTTTAGACTTTGGTATTTCTTGATATACATGAATACTCCTTCTATTTTATTTTTATCTATTAATACCTACGTATCAACAAAAAAATGGTTGCGTTTTATGCAACCATTAATTGGGAATCTGTTGAATTGTTACTTTTCTCTATCCCGAATAAGAATTACTGCAGTGCCGGCGAGGATCGCGATCAAAATGATAATCGCACCGGAAACCACCCCATTAGTCTGCTGGGCGCTGCTGATCCATTCTTCAGGTAGCGGTGTTGGTGTTCCCGGCAAAGTGGTTGCGGTAAATATCAAATCATTTGTTTGCCCATTGTGTGACTGAAAAAACATGGAGAGTGATTCACTCCAGATAACAATCACGACAAAAGCAAGGATCACAATAATAAAGACAAAATTCTGTAGATTTAACCATTTTGGTTTAATGTCCAATATTTTTTTTAAGAAACCGCCGTTCTCTTTATTCACTTTCTTGAACCTCTTCCAATGCATTAAACATATTCTCCACAGCTGCTGCGGGAGAGATTTCTTCCTGCAAAATGCGTTGTATCTGCGCTGAAAAAAGGGCCTGGATTGATATTCGAATATCTAAAGGCGGCAGGATATCTGCTGATAGCAGTAGATCATCAATAAAAATACTCTGCGTAGCATCGGAATTAATAGACGATGGGCGTACTGGGAGATAAGGAGAATTCGCTGAATATTTTTTTAGAAACTCAGGCAAAACTAAAAAATGCATAAAATCAAGATTTCGCTCAATATCTGTCGTGGATTTTTGGACCAGGCACCATACCCAGCCATCCGCGTAAGTATACGGCGCTTGGCTGATTGCGGGTAAAAATGTCATCGAAATATCTTGATCATCAGCCAGAATTTTATCCGACCAGGTAATGACACTCTCAAAATCCCCCGCCTTAAAGGCATCCCAGACTTCCGATGATAGATCATATTGAGTGATAAGTGAAGGAAAATTACCTGAGCGTGTATTCGACCTGATTGCTGAAAATACTGCCTCCAATGGATCTCCTTCAAGATTCGATCGGCCTGTCTCATCATCGAAATCTCCGCCGGCGGATTGGTACCATAAGAATGGCAATATGGATGCAGGATTGCCAGCGGCGAATCCGATTCGTCCAAATTGGCGTAGGGAATCTGTCAGTGGTAGATAAGTGTTTGTAGCTATTTCACTTTCCAAGCCAAGCACCATCAGATTCGCGACAAAGGGTAAACCATACATCTCATTTTTGGTTAATCCGAGTTTATTAGCAAATGGATACCAGTCATTTTTCTCAAAAGCATTAGTATAAAAATCAATAGGACGGATTAGCCCCTCATTTGCGGCTTTTTCCATATTCTGTCGGGATAAAAGTACGATTGTCGGAAGCGCGTCGGGTGCAGCTTCAGATGTAATTGAAAGCGCATTCATAATAGAATTTGGACCAGTCGCCTCTTTCAGGCGAAAAGAAATCTTAACGCCCGGATTTTGATCGACATATTCTTTGACATGGTCCCGCAATAATTCAGATTGTGGTGTATCCAGGGCAGGATCAAATTGTGGTTCAATCCATATCGTAATGACATCAAAATCGGTAGGCACTTGTGTTGCAATGGGATCAGTGGCTGCCGTTTCGATTGGAGTGGCTAAATCCACCTCGTTTTCCCGCGATGAAGTACCTCTGTCCGGGAGCAGATCTAAAACCGGGTTGATGACTTCGCAAGCAGAAAAGAAGACGCTAAACGCAAGCATACTGATTAAGACCTTGAATAACATATTATGATGGGTACACTGATTAATCATAGTTGCTCGTATTCTACCAACCTTTGCTGTTTTGGCTTATGCAAACTCTTGTCCCGTCTGAAATTACGGCACCTCTGTAGTGGAAACTGGTATGGTGGTTGCGGTTTCAACAGGAACCGGTGTGTCTGATGCTGTTGGCGACGCAGTAAAAGTTTCCGTCGCGTTAGGAGAAGGGGATGGTGAAATAGTGCTGGTGGGGGTTGGTGTTTCTGTGTTGGGAATCACATATGTTATCGTTGATGTAAAAGTGGGTGTAACCGTTGGGGATATAGTTTGGGTCATCGTTATGGCTGGAAGTGTAAATGTTGGAGTTAAATCGTCGGCCAGCCCACTTGTTGGCGTGGTGGTCTGCGTCTGGTTTGCATTAGCCCGTTCCAACCGGTCATTCCAAAAAATGATCAGCCCGGCAAAATAGCAGGGTAGAGTCAGAAAAATCACAACGCCTAACACGAGATGGATGCGTTTAAGGGACCGAATTTTTTCTATCATGATGTTGTATTAAAAATAATTATAAAGGGGAAACGATATCCGACACCTTATGGTGTTTTCAGTGTTTGGCTGGCCTGGCGTACTGTAGCGTACAGATGCTCAGCTTTCAAGTCGCTGATCGAAAGGCAGGGAGCATTCAGATGGTCTGCTAAAACTGCGGCCAAGCCCTGATCATACGTCGCCGATTCCATATTGATCACAATACTGGTGATGTTCTTTTTCGCAATTTGGTCAGCGATGGTATGTGATTCTTCAAGGGGGGCCGTCTGTCCCATGGATACGTTGCCCGCACCATCTGTTAGAACCATAAGCAGAGGCATCACATCTGGATGCAGCACCATTTCACGATCGAGAATATCAGATGCCATTTGCAGACCAGCAGAAAGCGGTGTCTTTCCGCCTACTGGAATATTGCTCAGCGCCTGTTGCGCAAGCTGAATAGAATTTGTCGGCGGCATGATCAGCGTCGCACGGTCTTTTTGGAACACGATCAGGCCTACGCGGTCTCGGCGCTGATAAGCGTCTGTAAGAAGTGACATGATCGCACCTTTTGTAGC
>CAZDIS010000092.1:0-10089 GCA_964505585.1 uncultured Pelolinea sp.
GTCAAACGCTACTATGGACTGTTTGAACGGCAGTTCATGCGGTATTTTCACAAGGATCCCAACCAGATGCCGACGCGCTTCATGCTCCTCTACGGCATGGATGATGGTTCTCTTGCTGAAGAGGATGACCAGACCAAGACCGACAGCGCCAATGAGGGTGCGGAAGGCAACCAGTACGAGCGGGGAGACATCTGTGACCGCGATCTTGATCCACAGGAAAGAGGTACCCCAGATGAGGCCAACGAGCCAGAAGAGGCCGAAGTCTTTAGTTTTCATCTGCCGGTTTTTCTTCGGACAGGGGATATTCGCGGGAAAAATGAACCATGCGGCGGCCGCCGAAAAAGAGCATGACCACAGCGGTCAGGAAAACGGACCAGGCGGGCGCGAGAAAGAAGAAGCTGACCAACCCGGCGGCGAACGCGACCGCGCTGTACATATAGAACTGTCTGGCTTTTATCCAAAGCGCGGGGATGAGGCAGGCGATGGAAATGACCATAAAACCGAGCAGAGCGCTGAGATCAAAAGACGCAGGCAAAAAGGAGACGTTGGCAAAATCTAGCGGATCTCCGAGCATGATGATGCCCAGCAGAACGAGCGATAATACCATGATGATGGATGGGACGAGGGTCCAACGGCGCAGGTGCTTTTCGGTGACATTTTCAAGATAACCCTTGATCTTTGGCAGGGTATTCTTGTTCTTGAGTGAAGTGAGGAGCAGGATCGGGATCCAGGTGAAGAGGGATGTGGATTCCGCCTGACCGAGGACATCAAAACCAAAATTAAGCAGGGTAGCGCCCGCGATGACATCGATCGCACCATCCTGATGAAATAATTGCAATGCTTGTGTGAGGGACAGATGTGTGTTTTTCTTATGCATGAGAACTCCGTAAAAAATGTTTGAAGCGTACATTATAAATGGTATGACGAAAAACTCTGGATTTCCTGTAAAATTGGGTACTCAGCGCATGGAAAAAACACAATCAAACCAAAGCAGCAATAAACAAAAAGCCACACTGGAGATCTTCCTGGGCGTGTTCCTGCTTGGTACCGGGCCGATGTTTGTCAAGTTTGTGCGCGCAAACGGCACACTGGTTGCTTTTTACCGGCTGCTGTTTGCGGCGGGAATGCTGGCCATCCCTGTGTTTCTCACAAGAAAGAAGTATTCCCCGCCCCGCGGCGGGAAACCGCAGAGTGGGTGGCTGATCGCAGGCGGGCTGGCGTTCGCGGTCAATATCACATTATGGAGTTCGGCTTTGAACCACACATCCGCAGCGATCGTGACCGTGCTTGATAACACCGCGCCCATGTGGGTGGGAATTTTCACATGGATCGTGCTGCGGCAAAGGATGGGGCGGAATTACTGGATCGGTTTAAGCCTGGCATTGGCCGGGGCGGCGCTACTTGCAGGGGGCGATTCGGGCATGGATTTCAAAAGCGGACCCTATGGCATTTTTCTGAGCGTGTTATCCGGCGTATCCTACGCGGCTTATATCCTGATCACCCAGAAAGCGCGCGGCTATTACAGCAGCATCACCTATTCATGGATGGTAACAGTTGTGGGCGCGGTCGCGCTGTTCATCTTTGGGATGATGACGGGTGTTTTGACGAGCACATTATCCGCGCGGGGGTTTACGCTTATTTTTCTGATGGCGCTGAGTTCCCAGGTTGTGGGCTGGTACCTTGTGAATCATGCATTGGGACAACTGCCGCCCGGTGCCGGCGCTGTAGCACTGGTGGGGCAACCTGTGGTGACGACGATCCTGGGCATTTTTATTCTGGGTGAAATGTTGAGCGGACAACAGTGGCTTGGGGCCGTTCTTTGCCTGGCAGGCATCCTGGCGGCCCAGAGGAGAACGCGCAGCGCTTGACCACTTTGGTTTTATATGCCATACTGCCCATTCGATATGATACATAGCCGAGAACGACCGCGATTGACTCAATGGATTTTTGCTTCAGTGGGTATGCCCCTGTTCCTTTTAACAGGTTTGTGGGGATGCGCGCCCGCCGGGAATGCGGCGGAGACACCCTTACCGACACCGCGGTCCTTTAATTCAGCGTACACGGCTACACCCACGATCACACCCACAGCGACGGTTACCCCTACCGCGACGCGGGTACCTTTGAAAACGCCAACAGCGACGCCTGAGCCGTATGTTGACCTGTATATATCGTCATTGATGACGCGGAGATACGGAGGCGGTGTGCTGGAAGACGCGGGGAACCTGAATGGCGCAGACGGATTCACGCGTAAATTATTCCGCTATCGCAGTGAAGGCCTGGACCTGTACGGGTTCATCAATATCCCCGCGGGTGACGGGCCATTCCCGGTGATCGTGATGGTGCATGGGTATATCGATCCGGCGGAATTCTCGACGCTGGATTACTCGGTACGTTACGCGGACGCGCTGACAGAGGCCGGGTATATCGCCATCCACCCCAACCTGCGCGGCTATGGGCCATCGGAAGATGGAGAGAATGTGCTTGGCACAGGCGACACCATTGATGTGCTTAACTTGATCGCGCTGGCGCGGCAGCAGGCGGGATCGGAAGGGCTTTTAAAAGAGGCAGACGGCGACCGCATCGGATTATGGGGGCATTCGATGGGCGGCGCAGTGGTGATGCGCGCCATGATCGTGGATCAGGGCATTGACGCGGGACTGTTGTATGCTTCGATCAATATGGATGAGACGATCAATTTGTCGCATTTTGAGAAAGACGGGCGCGGAAACGAGAAAACAGAAGCTCCGCGTGAGGCCCTGAATTTGCTGTCTCCAAAAAACTATATCGACCAGATCGACGCGCCGATCGCTATCTATCACGGCGGGCGGGATGAAGTGGTGCCTGCCAGCTGGTCTCGCAATCTGTGCACCACACTGGAAGAACTGGAAAAAATGGTAATATGCCGTGAATTCCCGAACCAGCCGCACACTTTTCAAAACAGCGGTGACGGGCAATTGATCCGTGAAACTACAGCTTTTTTTGACCAGTATTTGCGCTGAGGCATTTCCCTGTTGATTATTTGAATAAAATCGCTATAATCAAAAATAAAAAGGAGATTTCGCATGGGCAAAGATAAGAATAAGAAAGAGAAAGAAGGCAAGAAAGAAAAGAGGGGTAAAAAAGAGAAGAAGGAAAAGAAGGAAAAGAAAGAGAAAAAAGGAAAGAAAAATAAAAAAGATAAGAAATAATAGGTGTGAACGAAAATAAGCCGTATCACGAAAAAGACGAAAAAGAAGTAATCAAGCACGATGAAAAAGCTGCACAGCAAGACCAGCTGAGCTCGATCAGTTGGGCTTTGATCTTGATCTGGGCCGGGGCTGCTTTCTTAAGTTTCAATTTTGGCTGGTTTGACGCGTTGTTTGACAATGTTTTTTTCCGGCGCTTCCTGCCTGAAGGAATGGTGATGTTTGAACCGGGCGTGTGGAGTATCATCTTACTTGGGGCGGGCGTGATCCTGCTGTTGGAAGTGATTCTGCGCGCGCTGGTGCCCCAATTTCAGCACCATATGGGCGGGACACTGGTCATGGCGGCGGTCTTCATTGGGATCGGCCTTGGCAATATTTTTGGATTTGATCTGGTGTGGCCGGTGATCCTGATCGCGGTGGGGGTAAGCGTGCTGGCGGGGGGCATAGCACGCAATAGAAAGTAATAAATGGAAATAAGTACTATTAACCCCGCGCAAAGTGGGGTTGATAGGTTTAATATCAAAATTCTAATCCAATTGCAATCTGCCCAGTTCTTATCACTTTTTTGATGGGAGGAGGTGGGGGGTGGGCTGATAGGGGATTGATGCGGTTCGCAATTTTTTGAAGATGGATTATTCACATCATTTTTTCCAGGGTGGCGCAACTATTTTCCAGAGCATCCGTATAATGAAGTAGGAATTGATATTGAATGATTGGAGGATTTGATGTCAGACGAAATGCATTACGAAGAAAAAGATGAAAAAGAAATGATGAAACACGATGAGAAAGTGGAAGAGAATGACCGCTTGAGCTCGCTCTCATGGGCTTTTATCCTGATGTGGGCCGGGTTCGTGTTCCTGGCGAACAATATGGGATGGTTCGCGCAGATGGGATACGATGTCGGCGGAACGTGGTCGTTTGATTCCATTGGTGATTTCCGCAGTATTGGCGTATGGAATCTGATCGCGCTGGGGGCAGGAGCGATCCTGTTGCTGGAGACAATTGCCCGATTGTTGCTGCCTGAGTTCCGGCGCAATGTGGGCGGATCATTGATCGTGGCTGCTGTTTTCATCGGGATCGGGCTGGGGGGCTGGTTCAATTGGAATTTCCTGTGGCCGGTGATCCTGATCGCGGTAGGTGTCAATATTTTATTGAAAGGACTGCGCCGGCGCGGGGGCGGCGGAGAGGAATAAATGGTCGGAAAGCCAGCGCAAGCTGGCTTTTTAGAAGGGCCTTTGCAATGGAGAGACATCAGAATTTTATGAAAAAATATCTTGCTTCAGATCGCGTATTTGTTTGCTTTCTTTCATTATTAATGCTGACGATGCTCATTTTTTTCAGTAGCTGGGTGATCGGGTACTACCTACTGCCAGAAGGCATCTTGAGAGGAAAATTCGCGAGCGCAGCGCTGGTTGGTGATAGCGCCGCAGACACGTTCATCGCGGAGTTTAGCCGGATTGCTGTGGTCAATCTGATGATGCTCGCGCCGATCGTTGCCGGTAACTGGATCTTTAAACACAAAGAAATCCCGTTAGGGTATGTTATTCCCGTCATATGGGGTGGCATTTATGCTTTGATCGTTGGCACGAATTCCACGTCGATAGCGATGCCTGAAAGGATGGCACCGTCATTGATGATATTGACACGTTCCGGAATTTATGAGATCAGCGCGTATGTATTGGCAGCCGCTGCCACGTTTGGTATTTCTGCCTACCGGGTGATACGGTTTATTCCTCCGGAATCGGAAAAGATCAGTCCTGCTCCTCGCCTGAAAATAGCAATACACTGGCCGGCGTTGGTGATTGCGATTCTGATGCTGCTCACGGCGAATGCCTGGGAAGCATACCAGATCGTTAAGATGTAAAAAGCAATAATCTTGCAATAGGAAGATAACAGAAAAAGCCAACCTAAGCTGGCTTTTTCTCTTTAATCTATTTCGCGCAAAAATTTGTGTTATGCGTTGTTTTTTGTGCGGTAACGAAAAAGCAACAAGCCGGCTGCGCCCATAAGCAATGAATGGATGACACCTTCCGTTCCTGGTGAAAAGATGGCCCCTGCAGAGCCTCCCTGGATTTGGATATATCCATACGCAATGAGGGGGAGACTGAATGCGTTGGCAATGGTATGCATCAACCAGACCGGCCATACCGATTTAGATAAGAGACGCAATTCGCTATACAGGATCGCATGGAAAGGCAGAACAATGAAAGCCAACGCGATCAGAACCGGTGCACTGAGGGTGGTGAATGTGGCGAGTGTTTCCGGGCCGAAAAAATATAGGTAGTAGGGAATATGCCAGGCAGCCCAGATGACCCCGGTGATGATCCAGCCTGCAATTGGTTTAACGCCGGCTGCTTTCAAACGCGGGGTGAGGTAACCACGCCAGGCGAATTCCTCGAAAATGTTCTTCATCATTGCGCCAGTAAATCCGAGAGCGATCAAGGGCAGCAGCTCTGCCATGTTTGCCCCGGAAAAGCCGGAGAGATCCAACGCGCCAAACAATGTCCCGAAAATGATAGAGAGGAGAATGATGACCGGGACAACAAGGATGCTGACCAGGTACCAGAGCCAGCTTTCTTTGAAGTGTGGTTTGAACCCAAAATCTTTCCAGCCGTCTTTACCAAAGGCGCGCAAGAGAATATTGGCGGCCAGGGGGGAGACAAGCCAAAGAAGGACACCTAATCCCTGCATAGGGTCAGCAGGGGGGGCAAGGCTATCAAGGAAAAGGCCTAAAAAGCCGCCTCCGACAGCGATGATGGCAAAGATGATGATATTGCGTTTTTGTTTATTCATTATTTAGCTCCTTTATTGATTGTATTAATTTGAAATCTTGATTTTGTAATCGTTCTCGTACACTTTTCAACCAGATTAGGACGGTCTCGTTAGTAAGTATTCCAAATTCGAGGGTGGTGACACTCATGAAATAGGTGCGCGGCAAGCTGCTTTTTTGCATTTGTTCCTGATAGTTTGCCAACATGACCTGGAATAAATGCTGCTGCTCTTCTAGTTTGCTTTCCTGATCGGCAATGATAGTGAGAAGCTCCTGGTCAGTGAGTTTGCCTCCGAAATAGATTTGGATCAGGAAAGGCTCGCGGAAATCGTTATCTGGCAGGGGAGTGGCCAGCCAGTGTTTCAGTTCGCCTTCCCCTGATGGGGTGATGTGGTATTGTTTGATATCGAGCGGGCCTTCACGCTCGATAACATCGTGCATGATGAAACCTTTATCCTCCAAGCGGGCGAGGGTGCGGTATATCTGACTCTGATTGGCCGGCCAGAAATGCTGCACAGACCTATCGAAGGTTTTTTTGAGGTCATAGCCTGACATCGGTTTGAAAGACAAGAACCCAAGAATTGCATGATCTAAAGACATAAAAACCATCCTTTTAGTATATGTAATGTACTATAGTACTGATACTGTAGTATGTATTATATACAAAACTTAGCTTCTGTCAAGTTAAATTTCAAATCATCCAATCCTTCTGAAAAATTACACGATGAAAACAATTACTTAAATAAAAATAGAACAGGCGTTTAATGGTGACCTGTTCTTTATTGTTTATAAACTGAATTATTCTATTGTAGAACTATGTCATCAAGAGCGCAAAGAGGATAACGACATCCTGAAGGAAATGGATGAACCAGGCCCAGAAGAAACCGCCGGTTTCGATCATGGATTTTGACAGGAACCAGCCAATGAAACCAGCCATGAGGACGCCGGGAATGCCGGAAGGATTGCCGAAATAATGCACGATCCCGAAGATGAGGGCGGACATGGCCTGGATGACCAAGACCCTGGTACCCTGATCCAGCCCGACACCGACAAAGGAAAAGCGGAATAGGATCTCTTCGACAAACGCATTGCTGAGGGCGAACAGGATCACAAGCAGCAAACCTGGAAAGACATCAACAGCGAGCGTGCCCTGCTTGAAGATCTGGAAGAAGATCACCACGGCTGTGACGAGGGTGATGATGACTGAAAAATTGATACCAAGTCCTTTCCAGCTTTCCCCCTGTTTGGGATTGATGCCGATCCAGGGTTCAGGAGTGATGGGCCCATCCACTTTTCTCAGGTTGAGGAGGGATAAAGCGCGCCCATTTGTCAGCAATGAAACACCAAGGATCACAATGCCAGCCAGAATAAGGGTGGTGAGCTGGTAGTTAAGGATCTTATTGTAGTGCGGATTCTTGAATGGTGTCAGATTAAGAATCGGATTTTTATTGATCCACAAGATGAGAGGCGCAATGAGTGCTACTGAAATAGTGATGATGATGAATTTTATGTTTGTCATTATTTTTATTCCTTTTCTAATTCGGATAAAGAATCTATTGCATCACGGCACCACGCCTGGCGGGTTTCAGCGTATTGTTCCCCGTACCGTATGGTAAGCAGCCACAAATCTTTACGGTTTGGATCCTGATCTAATGCACTGATCATCGTTTTGATTTGTAAAAACGCCATTTGCGCGTGCTGCATATCCTGCAGTTCTTTTTGGAGGATTTCCTGCAATTGCGGAAATTGATCGGGTTGCGCTGAAAAGATTTTGAGGAGCAGGGCATCGCGCATGATCGAATCGCCTGGGTCCTGAACAATCCACGCGCTGAGATAACTTCTTCCTTTTTCAACGATGCTATAAATTTTTTTGTGCCGCCCCCGGTTTTCCTGTTCTATGATTCGCACATACCCATCCCGCTCCATTTTTTGAAGGTGTTTATGAATATTGCCATAAGATTCATTCCAGAAAAAACCGATCGAATTCTCTGCAAATTTCACCAGATCATAAGCGCTCATGGGGCGGATAGCGAGCATAGCCAGGATCGCAAATTGTGTTTCACTTTTTATGGGCATATAAATTTCCTTGCTGGCTAATATATCTTAAAGATATATTCTTGTCAAGAATGATTAGCCGGTTAGGTTTGGTTCTTACAAAAGCTCTCAGACGTTGTTGTAATCCATTTGTATCAGGTAGTAATGTCAACGAAATATCTAATAGTGACAGATAAAGGATTTGTGGCTTGTGCTCGGTTATCACCATGATAAAAAGAAGCGGAGATGATCTTGAAAGAATATTTTTTTGAAAACAGTGTAGAGATATTTGACAAGAAAAAACCGTGGGTGTTTGTACATGTCCCGCAAAGAGAGAGTGAGGAATTGGCAGGATTTGCTGATAGAGGATTGATCTCGATCAGGGCGCAGGTGGGAAGTTCAGCCTGGGATACGTCGCTGATGCCGATGGGGGACGGCACGCATTTCATCCCATTGCCGAAGAAAATGCGCGAGAGAGAGGGCGTTGAAGTTGGGGATACGATCAGATTGCAATATCGACTTCGGGCGCGGAAAGGATGAGGCGGCTGGTTTTTAGATCAATTTATTACATCTAAAGCCGCCCCAGGTTGAGGGTGGAGAACTCGTATCAGCCGTATTTGTAAGGCGTGAGCCAATCCTTACGGCCGATGGTGGAAAAGTAGGGCGGGTTGAGGTGGAATCTACACTTAAAGACACTCAGTATCTTAATCCAGAATGCTAGATTAGCTGGCATTCTGGAAATCTCTCAAAAAAAGAAAAGGCGTATAATTAGTCGCTGTTGCCGATCTCTTTTACTTTGGCAACAATCTTTTCTAGCAGTTCATCTTCGCCAACTCCGGTGATAAGGGGGATAGCGCTGAAAATCGGTTTATCGGTATCTATGGTCACTTCCGCATTGCTGACGATCATATCATAGGCGTCGATGCAAGCAGCGAGGTTATTATTACCCGTACCTTCAATAAATGTGTTATAGATCTTGTTGTTTTCCAGATGTTCCCGTAATTTATATGCTGCGTGCATCGCCATGGCAACGCCGGAACCACACACAACAATGATTTTAACTTTTTTCATGTTCCTTTCACCTCTTTGTTTTTAATGTTGCGAAATATGAAATTATTATATAGCGGAATTTCATCCAACTCAATTATTTGATTGACACAGTCTGAATGTGTTTTTCCATAATCTGTTTGATAGTTGACGCATCCTTTGCGTGCCATATCTTATTAAGGACCTCGTCTTTCTCGATGATGAGGATCACCTTGCGGAGAATATTGATGACCTGGGTTTTATCATGGATGGCGAGCATCATGACTACGTAAACGCTGACTTCTGTTTTAGGTGCTCCCATACCATTGAAGATGACCGGATCTTTTAGTGTGGCAACGGCCACTGCTGAGCTAATCACGTGCTCTGTGTCAGTGTGAGGGACAGCCACACCGGTAACACGAGCGCTTAGCCCGGTGGGATAGACAATCTCACGATCGAGGACTGCCTGGATGTAGGTATCTTTGACAAATCCATGCTCAAAGAGAAGCCCGCCTAATTTCCGGATAATCTCTTCTTTGTTGGATACTTCCTGGTTGACAAGAATGAGATCTTCAGAAATGGTGAGTTGGGTAATATTATTGGTGTCTTCCATTATTTTTCCATTCCAAATTTGATCTAACCGCGGCGCAGGTCAATTTTGCTGCTGAAGCCAGCGACAATTTCGTTTAACGCTTTGATACCCAATTCGATATCACGCAGATCAGACATTTCGATGGGGGAATGTGAGTAACGCATAGGTACCGCGAAGTGCGCCATTGAGACTCCCTGTTTGCCGGACATGAGCGTAAAGGCGTCATCCGTAATGACTCCGAGGGCCATATCACGCTGCCAGGGAATGCCTATTTTTTCCAGCACAGATTCCATGTATTTACGTAATGGGGGGCTGGGAATGATGCCAGCGAGTGTGCCGCGGCCATGGAAGTTCATGTATGTGATAGCAGGGCCTTTTCCTAAGGCGATCTCGTAAGAAAAATTGAGGTCCGGTGTGTCACTGGCGGGGCAGATATCAATACAGATCGAAGCATCCGGTTCCAGACGTGTGAAGGCGGGCAT
>CAZDIS010000093.1:0-10057 GCA_964505585.1 uncultured Pelolinea sp.
ATTTTCATCATTATGAGGATATGATGGAGGCACCGGCGGAACACGCGGAACGGTTCCTGGCGATCTGGCAGCAGCTGGCGGAGCGTTACCGGGAGATACCGGACACCCTGTATTTTGAGCTGCTGAACGAACCGCATGGTTTGTTGGACGCGAACCAATGGAATGAACTGCTTGCGAAAGCGATCGAGCAGATCCGGGTCAGCAATCCAGAGCGATGGATCATCGTGGGCGGTGTGGACTTCAATCATATCCGCTCGCTGGATAGCCTGCTCCTGCCGGAAGAAGAGCGCATCATTGCCACTTTTCATTTCTATGAACCTTTTCCATTTACCCACCAGGGCGCATCCTGGGTGGCAGGCGCTGACCAATGGAGCGGTGATGAATGGACGCGCACAGAGGAAGAGAAACAGGCGATCGTGGCGATGCTGGATGAAGCGATGGAATGGTCGCAGCGGCACGGCATTGCGCTGTTGATGGGGGAATTTGGGGCGATCACCAAAGCGGATGATTCCTCACGGCACAGATGGACTGCTTTCGCAGTCGAGCAGGCGCAGCGGCGCGGCATTGGCTGGATTTATTGGGATCTATGCGGCGAATTCCGTGTTATGGATTGTGAAACGGGGATCTGGGATCAACCGCTGCTGGACGCATTGATCACCGCCCGATAGAATTGACTGGTTGAAGGAAAAGGGAGTGTTGGAGAAGATAAGAATAAACTTCTGACAACACAGGTTTATCCCCATCCTGTAAAGATACTGCAATCCTTCAGCTCTGTGTGTGGTTTACAATGGCGGTCAGCGTTGCGAATCGGTCTTTTTGATCTAATGACAATCGATCTGCTGTGGATCCTTTATCATTCTTAAGACGGGAAAGGGAAGAGTTGCGTTGGCAAAAAACGTGACGAGGATACCCAATGCAGAAAGGTGTTGGATTGGAAAGCGCTATCCGAGCGACTACGAGCGGGGGTGCGTCCCCAAGGGTATGCTCCGCAATTGCGGGGAAGCGCGCCAAGAAAACCCTATCAGGCATGGTTCAGGTCCGGGCGAGGGCGGCGAGGATGTTCCATGCGACACGCATGGCGGTGATGGCGCCGAGGTTGCGCAGGTCGGCTTCGGGGACGAACTCCACCAGGCAGACACCAATGATCGGATTGCGGGAGGCGAGGGCATGGATGAGATCGATGGTGGTGTGGTAATCCAGTCCGCCGGGAGTGGGGGCGCCGACCGCGGGCATGATGGCGGGGTCAAGGACGTCGAAGTCGATGGTCAGGAAACAACGCTTCCCGGCAGGAATGTGCTGCAGAACAAGCTCGATACCATCGCGCATGAGGGATCGGGCGGAGATGATGCGCGCACCATAGTCGAGGGCAGCCCGGCGTTCCCGCGGGCGGGCACTGCCGATGCCGCGTATGCCGGCCTGCACGATGCCGGAGACACAGTCCAATTCAGATGCGCGGCGCATGGTGCTGCTGTAGCCATCAGAGATGCCATTCACATCATCGCGCCAGTCGATGTGGGCATCCAACTGGAGGACGTGAAAGGGCTCGCTGCCGGCATAGGCACGCATGACCGGAATGGGGACGGAATCGTCACCGCCGAGAACAACGGGAATGGCATTTTTAGCGCGGATGGCCGTGATCGCAGCTTGAATGCGCGCGCGGTTGCCGGCTGGGTCATCCTGGCTGCCGGGTAGATCGCCGCAATCAATAATCTTTTTATTGTTTCCCGCGCGCAGGGGAGCGCCGAAATCGAAATCCCAGGCGATGGGGTCATCGGGATAGCGGTTTGATTCACGGCGAATGACGCGCGGGGCATTGACGCTGTGCGGTGGTTTTTCCGGCTGGTAAGGGGTTGCGTAGGGAATGCCTAAGAGGGCGATATCCGCATCGAGTTTGCCAAGGCCGGCGCACGCTGGGAATCCTGCAAAGGTCTTTTTGGTTTCCATGGTGATATTCCTTATTTTGATATGGTTGATACCGGTCAATACATTGCTTATGGTAGATATTATACAGACTTAGACTGTATAATCAGATTTGATCAGCATAACTCACCAATGACGATAACGGAGACAAAATTGACAAAAGAATCGATCACGTTTGAGCGAGCGACATTCCTGAAAGACCTGAGCGCGGGAGCCAGCCTGATAGACGAGGCAGAACAATTGGGGAGAACGCTGGCAAGCGAGGGGGTAGATCGTTTGCTGCTGGTGGGGTGCGGCGCACCGCATTACATGTTCCGCGCGATCAACCAGTGGGTCGGATCTGTATGCGAAGAGAACCAGGTCGCGGATATGTACCCGGCTGAGATGGCACACGCGCGGTATAAAACGGACGCAAAGACCGCAGTGGTCTTTGGATCACACTCCGGTAAAACGGCCGAAACAGTAGAGGCAGCACAATCCCTGCTTTCCAGTGAATGCCAGACGCTAGCCATCACCCAGCACGCGGACTCAGCGCTTGGAAAAAGCGTGAAGCGTATTCTGCAATACGGGAGCACACAACAGGGTTATTTTTCCGCAGTGATGCTAACGTTAGCCCTGGTAAGCGGATTTCTCGCCGAAAGGCCGATCGTCTGGGAACTGCACGCGCCCCTTTTATCCTCACTGCGAAACCTGCCGGCCGCACTGGCTGACGCGAAGCAGCTGAGCATGGAGGACGGGATGCGTCATGCCGCAGCGCTGCAGAATGCTTCGGCGTTGTTCGTGGTGGGCAATGGGCCGATGTACACGACCGCGTATGTATTCGCAGCCTGTTTCCTGATGGAGATGCAGCGCATGCACGCACACCCGATGAAAGCGCTGGACTTCCTGCATGGGCCGTTCGAATTGATGGACGCGTCTTCGCCGATCATCCTGCTGATGGGCGAGGGTGTATTCCGTCCGGACGCTGAACGCGTTAGAAAATTCTGCGACAGCTACCTGGATGGATGCCTGACATATGACGCGGCATCCTTCGCGATGCCGGGCATTGATACAAAGATCCGGGCTATTGCCGCACCCTTTATCGTAGACGCTGCGCTGACGAATGTGGTGGAGCAACTGGCGATCCTGCGCGATCATCCACTGGACACACGCCGCTATATGGGAAAGGTGGAATATTAGCTTGATCTCCGTCCTGGGCATTGGCGATAATACCGTTGACCGGTATGCAGACCAGGGGATGATGTATCCAGGCGGAAACGCGGTTAATGTCGCTGTACACGCGCGCCGATTGGGGTGCGAAAGCGCTTATATCGGGTGCCTGGGGAGCGATGCGGCCGGGGAACTGATCTACAACGCGCTTGTTGAAGAAGGGGTGGATGTTTCACGCGTCAGGCGGATGGCGGGTGAAAACGCGTATTGCGATATCCGACTGGTGGATGGCGAGCGTGTGTTTGGCGATTTCAGCGGTGGGATGGTCGACCAGCTCACGCTGGAAGATAGCGATATGGCTTACCTATCGCGGTTTGACCTGGTGCATACGAGCGTTTACAGCTTTGTGGATGAAAAGCTGCCGGAAATCAAGGAAAGGGCACAGTTCCTGTCATACGATTTTTCAAATGAATGGGATCAACAATTACTGGAGAAAATCCTGCCGCTGGTGGATTTCGCGCTGATCTCCAACCCGACTGAAGATATTTGTTCTCATCTGCCATTATTGCGCTGGGCTGCCGGGCTGGGACCGAAGATGGTGATGGCAACCAGCGGGGAGCAGGGGAGCGCGGTGTATGACGGTAAAGAGCTGTTCGTTCAACCGGTCGCTGCAACTGACAATGTGGTCGATACGCTTGGCGCCGGTGACGCATTTGCCGCATGTTTCCTGACGCGCTATCTGGAAAAGGAAACGATCGAAAAGGCGCTGCAGGAGGCGGCTAAATATGCAGCAAACGAATGCACCCAGCATGGCGCGTTCGGCCATGGAAGGCGATATATAATCTAACTTAACCATACGGAGGTATAAAAATTCAATGAAGACGGAAAACTACAAAGCACTTTTGGAGAAGGTATATGCCAATCTGGCACCTTCTTTCGCGGAAGACTGGCCTAAGTTGGCTGCGACGCGCGCGGAGGGCGTTTATTTATTCACAGAGGACGGACGGGAATACATGGATTTTACGTCCGGCATTGGCGTTACCAACCTGGGGCATAACCACCCGCATGTATTAAAGGCGGCGATCGAACAGATGAAGCAATTCTCGCATAGCGCGGTCGGGATCACCCTGCATGAACCGCTGCTACGGCTGACGGAGGTCCTACCCAGCGTGATGCCGGAGGGAATGAACATGTTCTTCTTCGGCAACAGCGGATCTGAAGCGGTGGAAGGCGCGCTCAAATTGGCGCGATATGTCAGCGGCCGGCCCGGCATTATCGCGTTTCGGGGCGGATTCCACGGCAGAACTTACGCGGCGATCTCGGTCACGTCTGTGAAATCAAAGTACCGCCTGCATTACGAACCATTTGTGCCGGGCGTGTATTTCTCGGAGTTCGCCAACCCATACCGCTGCCCAATTGGTGACACTGCTGGTGATGCCGTGGCATGGAGCAAACGCAGCCTTGAAAATGTATTCAACCATTTGATCCAGCCGTCCGAGGTGGCGGCGATCCTGGTCGAACCTGTGCAGGGTGAGGGCGGATATATCGTCCCGCCGGTAGAATTCCTGGAGAATTTACGACAGACGTGTGATGAACACGGGATCCTGCTTATCTTTGACGAAGTCCAAAGCGGATTTGGACGGACGGGCCAAATGTTCGCAGCACAAACCTTAGGCGTACGCCCCGACATCATGTCTGTCGCGAAAGGGATCGCGAACGGTTTTCCCCTCGGCGCGACGGTTGCCAGCCGTGAATTGATGAGCGAATGGAAAGCCGGATCACACGGGACCACATTCGGCGGCAACCCAGTCGCCTGCGCGGCTGCGCTGGCTGTCCAGGAAGTGTTTAAGGAAGAGAATGTGCTGGAAAACTGCCGGCAGATGGGCAAGCGGCTCAAGTCCGGTTTGCAGGCATTGCAGAAAGATCATGACTTTATCGGCGATGTGCGCGGTTTGGGATTGATGCTGGCAATGGAGATCATCAAGCCCGACGGCAAGAAGTCCCCGGATGGAGAGATGGCGTTCAAGATATTAAACAGGATGCTTGACCATGGGCTGGTAGGCTATATGGCTGGCCCAACGGGAAATGTCGTGCGTTTGATCCCCCCATTAAACGTGACCGAAAAACAGGTGGATAAGGCGCTTGAGATCCTGGAGGTATCCATGAAGCATGTGGGATAGTGTAAAATAAAATATAAATACCAAAGGAGAGATTATTATGAAAAAGAGCATGAGAGTATTATTTATTATTGGTTTCCTGGCAGTGGCTGTTACAGCCTGCGCGCAGGAACCAGAAAACCGGCTGGAAGCCATCCAACAGGCAGGCAAGATCGTCGTTGGCACATCCGCTGATTATGAGCCATGGGAGTACATGGATGACAATGATGCATTCGCGGGCGCGGATATGGATATCATGCGCGAAATTGCCAGCCGTATGGACGTTGAAGTTGAATTCCAGGATCTGGGGTTTGACGCGCTTGTAACCGCTGTGAAAGAAGGCAAAGTCGATGCCGCTATCGCAGCGATGGCTGCCACCGATGAACGTAAAGAATCCGTCGATTTTTCAAAGGTGTATTATGCCGGCGATAATGTGATCGTTACCACAGCCGATTCCGGGATAGCATTTGATGACCCGCTGGAAGCAGCAAACTACAAGATGGGCACGCAATCCGGCACGATCATGTATTACTGGGTGGATGAGAACCTGATCGCCCCCGGGCTGATGGATGAAGGCAACCTGTCTCTGTACGAGCGCAATGAGCAGGTCGCGCTTGACCTGCAAGCAGGGCGGATCGAGATCGGCTTAATGGACCTCGAACCCGGCAAGCAATTCATGGAAGACCCTGACTTCGGCTTTGTTGAAGTATGGCGCGGACCCATGGATCCCAACGGGCAGGCGATCGCGATCACGCAAGGTGAAGACGCGTTGAAAGCCGAATTGGATAAGCACATCACCGATCTGCTGAATGAGGGCTTTATCAGGGATACCCTTGATAGTTATGGCATTGAGTAAACAGATCCGATAAAAATTTCAAACAATAAAATGGGGCAGAAGCAGCGGAAAATCACTGTTTCTGCCCTTTATTCGATATAAGAGAAAGAACATCCATGAACCAAGCATACACGCCAGAATTTTTATATCTTAAACAAGAAGATGTGATCGCAGCAGGCGCCCTGGATATGGCATTAGCGCAGCAGGACGTTGAGATCGCGTACAAATTATTTTCATCCGGGCAGGTCGACCAACCGCATAAACCCGTATTCCGATTTGATAATCGGGAAACCGGCCAGAAGCAATACTACCTGGCTGTATCCATGCCGGTGTATGTCGGCGGCGAGGTCGATGCCATCGGCCATAAATGGGCGGCGGAATCGCTGGGGAACGCTGCGCGCGGGGATATGCCGATGGGTATTGACGTGATCCTGCTGCATGACCTGGAGCACGCCATACCATACGCGATCATGGAAGCGGGATTGATCACCGCCATGCGCACATCCGCTGTGGCGGGCGTGGGCGCGAAGGTGCTGGCGAAAAAAGACTCACGCATCGCGGGTTTGATCGGCGCGGGAGTAATCGGGCGCACGATGATCATGTCTTTGACCACGGCCATGCCGGGACTTGAAGAAATCCGGCTGCATGACCTCAACCGTACACGCGCAGAGGGCCTGGCAAAAGAATTCGGCGACCAGATCAAGGTCGTTGTTGTTGACAGCGTGGAGGAAGCATTTGCGGGGGCAGATATTGTGACCTCACAAACGACATCACGGACGCCATTTATTAAAGACGAATGGGTGCCAGAAGGCAGTTATTACGCGCACATGTCTTTCGCTGAAGGCGAGGACGCGGTGTATGTGAATACAGACCGCCTGGTTGTCGATAATTGGGATACGCTGAAAACCTGGGATTTCTTCGCGGCCACACGGCTTGCACAGGACGGGAAAATCTCTGAAGACGATATTACTGATATCGGTGAGATCCTGCTTGGCAGAAAGCCGGGGCGGGTGAACGCTGAAGAACGCATTTTGTTTGCCAACCTGGGAATGGGCGCTCTCGACATCACTATCGCGGATCGCATTTACCAAAGCGCGAAAGAAAAAGGGCTTGGCCAGAAGCTGAAATTGTGGGAAAAACCTCTTTGGATATAATCGAGGTGAAAGGTTTATAAAAATGGAGATCTTCACCACACTTATTCCTTATATCCTGCGCGGCTTGAATATCACCCTGGGTGTTACCGCGATCGCGCTGGGATTCGGATTGTTTTTCGGCACACTTCTGGCAATCTTACGCGTTTATGGAAATCCAGTCTTCGCCAAATTTATCGCCGTTTATGTCAGCGTGATCCGTTCGCTGCCGCATATTCTGCTTTTGCTGATCATCTATTTTCTGATCGCGCGCATCGTTAATTTATCGCCGTACTGGGCTGGATCGCTATCCTTAGCGATCATCAGCAGCGCGTATCAATCGGAGATCGTGCGCGGAGCGATCTTAGCCGTGCCGAGCGGCCAAATGATAGCCGCCCGATCGATCGGGATGACCCGGAAACAGGCAATCCGGCATGTCGTGATCCCGCAGGCAATCCGGCATATGATCCCACCATGGTCAAATGAAGCGGCGATCGTGATCAAGGATTCATCGCTTGTTTACATCCTTGGCGTTCCTGAGATCATGCGCCAGGCGCAGTATTACAGCGGCAGAAATCCTACCAAACCATTCAACGCTTATCTCGCGGTTGCAATGATCTATTTTGTACTGACATTTGTGACGAATAGAGGCCTGGACGTGATAGAAAAGAAGATCCGCATTCCGACATAATCATTTGGAGTAGATAAATGGACCCTAGCAAGAATACCATCATCAAGATCGAGGACCTGCACAAATCATACGGCCAGGAAGAAGTGTTACGGGGTGTTTCGCTGGATATTTCCGAAGGCGAAGTTGTGATCCTGGTTGGCCCCTCAGGCACTGGAAAATCCACTTTGTTGCGCTGTATCAACCAGTTAACGACTCCAGACTCCGGGCATGTATGGGTGCGGGATGTGGAATTGACCGACCCAAAAACCAATATCGATATTGCCAGGCAGCACATTGGAATGGTTTTTCAAAGTTTCAACCTTTTTAACCATCTCACCGCGCTGGACAACGTCATGCTGGGTTTGGTGCATGTGCTGAAAATGGAAAAGGACGCTGCCCGTGAAAAAGCGATGATGGAGCTGGACCGGGTTGGCCTGGCAAACAAATATGAGAACTACCCCGGGCAATTATCCGGCGGGCAAAAACAACGGGTCGCAATCGCGCGGTCACTGGCGATGGAACCAGTCGTGATGCTATTTGATGAGCCAACCTCCGCGCTTGATCCTGAATTAATCGGAGAGGTGCTGGTGGTGATGAAGGACCTGGCGCTTGAAGGAATGACAATGTTATGTGTGACGCACGAGATCGGATTCGCGCGCGATGTGAGCACGCGGATCGTTTTCATGGAACACGGCGACATTGTTGAGCAAGGGCCTCCGAAAAAGATATTAAACAATCCATCCCTGGAACGCACGCGACAATTTCTCGGGAAGATCAGCGACCTGCATTAGAGGCAACCCATGGATTATTTTACCTATCTATCAATCGCAATACCAAAATTATTCGCAGGGCTGCTGATCTCATTTAAGGTTACTTTTATCTCGCTCGGCATCGGGTTATTGATCGGTGTACCGGCAGCTTTCGCCCGGGTATATGGCCCAAAATGGCTGCAACGGATCGTGGTCGCATTTATTGAGGTCATTCGCGGCACACCCGCCCTGGTACAGCTATTCCTGGTGTATTACGGACTGCCGCAATTTGGGATTACTTTCAGCGCGCTCACATCTGCCTATATCGCGCTGGGGCTTAACAGCGGGGCATATCAGACCGAGTATTTTCGGGGAGCAATCCAGGCAATCAGCAGCGGGCAGATGCTGGCGGCCCGTTCGATCGGGCTGACGCGCATGCAGGCGATCCGGCTCGTGATCCTGCCCCAGGCGGTAAGACTGGCCATCCCTGCCTGGTCAAACGAGGTTGTATCGATGATCAAGATCAGTTCAATCCTGTACCTGGTTGCAGTACCTGAAATGATGACCGTAGCGAGGGAATTATACGCACGATACTTCAACCCATTTCAGACCTATATCACCGTTGGGATCGTGTATCTGATCATCATTGGCATTATCACCTATTCCATCAGCCAGATCGAGAAGCGCATGAAAATCCCGGGACTGGAACTGGAACAGCGACGGACATAAACCATTTAAAAAAATCTTTTCGATGAAATTGGACCATTCAGAAAAATTATAAAAGTGTCAGGCCAGATCCACGAAATGGATCTTATGGCCAGAATACGCGATGAACTTTTCCATATTTGCGATCGACAGCTCCACTGTTTCTGTATTGACCAGCGGATGGGCCTGGATGCAGGTGCCAGTCCAGAGGTCACGGTCGATGAGAACGGTTACCTGATCCTCGGTATCATTGACCAAAGCCAACAAGGAAACCGCACCGGGGGTGACACCCAGATATTGCTGCAAACGCCGCTCTGAGGCCATCGAAAGATGACTGAGCCCCGTCTGTCTTTCAATATCCTTAAAGCGAATGATCTTGTGTTCTTCAACCGCCAGAAGAATATGCTTTTTTCCTTTTTTGTCGCGCAGGAAGAGATTTTTTGGTGTTTTTGCCGTGGTTTGCGGGAGCAGCTGGCGCGCCTGTTGCGAGGTGTAGACCGCGGGGTGATGGATGCGTTGATAGGGGATAGATAGGTTTTCTAAAATGCCGTAGATGTCGGTTTGCATGGATTTCGTGTTTTCGTGATTTATTTTGAATGATTTTATCAAGATATGTATGATCAGATTGGTTAATGTGGGTACTGGTGATGGCAAATGATCATGTTTTTGGGTATCAGGTAGGTAGCATCGATGGCGGAAGGGGTGAAAATCGCCCGGTTCATAGACATCAACCCGCGCAAAAT
>CAZDIS010000094.1:0-9962 GCA_964505585.1 uncultured Pelolinea sp.
AAAAATTCTCCATGCGCGGTTGCTTCTGTTCGTTGTACCAATCTGCAAAGGCATTTCTTGGGGTAAGGAATTGCGTGTTTTCCAGGATGCGTGCCTGCACACCCTCTGCGTTGCATAATTCCTGCAGTGACCTGTCTAACCCGCGGCTCGCGCCGGCCATCCAGATCAGCTCTTTTATTTCAGTCTGGTGAATATATGTGCGCAGCACCCCAATAAATTGGCTCCCCGCCTGATAGGGAAAATATGCCACCAGCCGTTTCCGCGCGCTAAGCGTGTCCCGGTACGCCCGCATCGCGCACAGCATCAAGGCCAGCTTCTGCTTATGGTAGAAGCGCCGCCGGCACAGGTCATCCGCCTCGATCATCACCACCGCCGCCTGGGGTGCGCGCGCCAGAGCTGGATGCGCGAAGAGCAATTGATTGCCTGTAATCAAAATGAGTTGCCGATGCTTAGCAAGCGTGCGTTTTTCCATATTTAAATTATAGACTGATGATAAACTGCAATCACCAATCCAATATCTATTTTCTTGTATAATTTTTTTTCATTTGGAGAAACTAAATGCCCTATCCTGTCTTAGAATTTGATCCCGCCTCCGAGGCCTTCATCGAACCATCAAAGATCATCCAAAAACGCGATATGCCCGGGAAAGTCCTGGCTTGTTTTTTCCATGAGGTCGTCCGGAAGGTCGCGCAGGATCATCATGCCCGGCGCATCGTCAAGAACGTCTGGGAAGACGGGCCGCACCCCTTATACGAGATCGAATACAAAGGTGAACGGCTGGCCTTCTTCCAGCCCGGCATCGGCGCGCCCATGTCCGCCAGCTTAATGGAAGAAGTGATCGCTTTCGGTGGGCGTACCTTTATCGCCTGCGGCGGCGCCGGTGTGCTCGAGCACGACTTCGCCCTCGGCCACCTGATGGTTGTTGACAGCGCGGTGCGTGACGAGGGCACCTCCTACCAGTACCTGCCCGCCGCGCGCGAGGTCGCTGCCCAGCCCGATATGGTCACGGCGATTGCATCCGCCCTGCGCGATCGCAACCTTCCTTATATAACCGGCAAGACCTGGACCACCAGCGCGCCCTACCGCGAGACGCCGGCCCGTATCGCCCGCCGTAAAGATGAGGGATGCCTTACTGTTGAGATGGAGGCGTCCGCCATGATGGCGGTGGCGGAATACCGTAAAGTACGCTTTGGTCAGATCCTGTATGGCGGCGATAACCTCGGCGGTGAGACCTGGGACCAGCGCGCCTGGGAACGCGCCACGGATGTGCGCGAGAACCTGTTCTGGCTCTGCGCGGATATCCTCTTATCGCTTTAACAGGGGTTGTTTCGCGCGGTATTTCAGCGCCAGCAGCGCGTACAGCGTGATCCACTTATTCGCTTCCCCGCGCTGGCCGGCTTTCAAAAGCGCCGAGCTCGTCGTCCAATCCAAGATGTAGCGCCCTTCCCGATCGCGCTTGCGTTCCAGCATATCCCACGCGCGGGCCAACCGGGCATCCTTCCCGTATCCCATCTTCGCCAGCCCGTATAGGATCTCGGTAATGCTCGTCCGCCAGATGATCGGGTAGGACGTGCGCACCGCGTCATCGCTGACTGGTTCGTCCGGTTTGCCGCGTCTGAATACCCCGCCCCGTTCCATGAAATAATCTGCCAGCGCCAGGCAGCGTGGATGCTCCCGGTACTCCGGCAGCTCCGCGAACGCCATCAGCGCCTTGGCGCTTCCGCGCACGCAGCTCTTCACGCTGCGGGTCTTGTATTTGCTCTCGTGCATATCGCACAGGTAGCCGCCGTCCGCCCGTTCTGTGCCCAGCATCAGGTCGATCGTGCGCTGCACGCGCGCGTCCTCCCGCAGCCCCAGCCGGATGAATGTGCGGATGTTGTAACTGTATAAACACGAAATGTGCAGCCAGAAATCGCCATCCGCCTGCTGCAAATTGAGGTAGCGGTCTGCTGCCTTCGCCACCCGCTTGTCTTCCACCGTGAACCCCAGTTCCGATAGATACGACAGTACGAAATGCGTCGTCGCGTATGAGCCGTATTCCACCCCGTCCCCAACCCATTCTTTCGTCGATGATTTCTTCTGTAGCCAGTACCCGTCCGGGTGCATCTTTTTGAAGATGCGCTGCGCGTCCGCGCTCTCTGCGATCGCATTGCGCGCGCTGATCACCTCCGCATCATCCGCTGCCCTGTCCAGCAGTTCGGTCAGTGTGCGGTAACGTACTGACGGTTGATCCGCTTCCAGCAGCCATGTTTTCAAGCTATCATCGATATATGCCATGCAAATATTATATAACTGCTGTGTGCGCGGAAGCGGGCTCCATATTTTAGAATTCTCAAATACATTTTCCGCGCCCGCCCTGTTACTGTATGGATAACTAAAGGTGAGCCCATGAAAGAAAAACCAGAAAACCGAAAAGCACAGATCGTTTTCTTATCGCACGGCGGCGGGCCGCTCCCCATCCTCGGCGACCCCGGCCATAAAGCCATGGTGCGCTTCATGCGCGATCTGCCGCACAAGCTTTCCCGCCCTGACGCGGTGCTCGTCATCAGCGCCCACTGGGAGGAAGAATATCCAACCATCTTCAGCGCGGATCACGTGCCGCTCTTCTATGATTATTACGGCTTTCCTGCCGCTGCCTACGACATCACCTATCCGGCGCCCGCCAGCCCCGAAATCGTTGAGAAAATTTCCGCGCAGCTGGCACAGCATGGGATTAATTCCGCGCTCGACTCCGCGCGCGGTTTTGACCATGGTGTCTTCATCCCGCTCAAATTGATGGTCCCGCGCGCGGATATCCCCGTCGTCCAGCTTTCCCTCATCGCCGGGCTGGATCCTGCCGCCCATCTCGCGCTGGGGGCCGCCCTGCGTGGGCTGCTCGGCCAGAACCTGCTCATCATCGGTTCCGGCTTTTCCTTCCATAATCTCAACGCGTTCTTTGGGGAAAACGCGGACGCGCCCGACCCCGCCATTGACGCCTTCCAAGACTGGCTCATTGAGACTGTCACAGCAGACATCCCACAGGATGAACGCCAGAAGCGCTTGATCAATTGGGAAAAAGCCCCCCATGCCCGCTACTGCCACCCGCGCGAAGACCACCTCCTGCCCCTGCATATCTGTGCGGGGTTGGCTGGCTCACCCGCCGAAACGATCTTCGATGACGCCATCATGGGCAAGCGCGGTGTAGCCTTCCGCTGGTAAGTACACCATCCCCACCGTCCCATCCACGATCTGCGCCGCGAAACCCACTAGGATATAAAGGGAAATAGAGATATTCACACGCCCTCTCTTCGGTTGTTTGCTCCAATCTGAGTGTTCGCCGCTACCTGTTTTTTACAATGGGATAATTCTATCCAATTAAACATATTCCATCGAAATGACTAAAAGAGTTAATAATATGTTGATCATAAAAGATTATCAATTCATTTGGTAAGACAGGAAATCTTCATTTTCTAAGAAATCAAATTTTTTATGTTTTTGATTATTTTAGAAAAATATTTTACTTTCCTAATATTTCCTCAATTACTTTCTTCATTCCAGAGGGTTGAAAACCATCTTTTTCCATAAAAGAAATGATGAGATTTCTGAATGCTTTATAGGGGATACCGGGTAAATGTTTCTTCTTAAAATTTTTCAGAACATCTCTTCCTTTGAAAGTACTTTTCCAATTTCCTGATTCCAGATCTCGATTGAATGAATCTTTAAACAACTTTTCCTTTTCTTTTAGCTTTTCTAGCGACAATACATTCTTCTGTACATCATGTATTCTCGTATATGAAGTTCCAATTCTTTCAAGTAAATCTTTTGATATATCATCAGAGTTTGGATCAAATTGAAAATCAATACAATTCATGATGTTTTCATTTGCATATACTTGCATCTCGTGGACAACCAACGAAGTTAACTCTTCTGTAGCGCATTTTTTTAAATAATCAGAAACATCAGCTTCCGATATCTCGTCGATATCATTATTTACTGAGTTTATTACTTGCGAAATATATTTTGAATTAAGTAGATAATTTTCAATGTGATATACATCCCAAATAAACCTGTTTTTTTGTAGAGGATTGTTTGTTTCATTATCTCTATCAGTTATTGAAAAGACTTCCGCTGCTAATGAAGAATTATTTGTTGCATCATCTAATAATTCGTAAAATTTATTCACCTCATTTTTACTTCCTCCAGAAATAATATTTGCTTTCTGGGAAACTTTTGGAAATAACATCATTAATAATTTTTTATCAAACTCTGTGCTACCTCCACCTTCAAGTATGATTATTTTTGACCGTGGAAAATATGTAGCTAAATCTCCTACTAAATTTATTAGTGCACTACATATTTCACTATCATCGTTTAATTTTCGTAATTGATTCTCTCCCTCATTAACCTCTTCAGGTGAAACCATATGGTAAACAGTTGAGTCCTCGGTTAAAAATGCCTCTCTAAGCATCGCGTCCGAATGAGTTAGTATCCAAATTTGATTGTTTTTTTCTTTTCCAAGATGTCTTTGATAAAACTGGGGGAGACCTTGAACCAGATTTGGGTTTAAATGTAATTCTGGTTCGTCTAATAACATTGTTGAATACTTAGGAGATAGATTATATAAACGTAAATATCCAAAAAGGATTTCCTTTTCTCCTGAGCTCAATTCATTGATATCGTGTTCAATTCCTTGTTCAGTCTGTACTTGAAAAAGTATCCTACCATCCGTTGTTGGCTTTGGGCCAAGAAATTTTTTGTTAGGGAAAAAAGTATCGAATAAATCATTCAAAGAGTTTTCAAGTGTTGATGTATTCTCGATTATTAATCCAGCTTTTTCGGCTAATACTTCATGAATGTAACTGGTTGCTAGTTCGGTTTTTATATTTGAGTATTTATTTTTGTAATCAAAAAGTGCATGTTGTTCAATTTTTTGTTCTGTGGTTGGAATATTTAGATTAACACTATTTATTTGTTCACGGTTGTAATTTCTTTCTGACGAATGGTAATCAATCATACCTATCTCAGAAGGTTTATATCTACTAAATATGTAATTTAATGTTGAACATTGTTTGACAATTATTCTATCTGGTTTAAGTAATGACAAAACTACTTGCGCGTCTATGGTGTCTTTTTCTAGTTGACTTAAAATTTCTTTTTTCAGGGTATCAGTTTGGAGATTAACAATTTCGCCATATCGATCTTGCTGGATAGCTACAATCTGATTTTGTCGTAAATTAAACTGATTAAGATTTGGGTTTATCTGCGACCACACTAATGTGCTTAATCCCTTTTCTAGGTCTGCTTGAATTATGGTTTTTTCTTTTTCATTAAGCACAATCTTTGCGGATATTTCTACATCGGATTTCTTATCTCGAAAAATCGAACTTAATTGATCATTTGACATATCTAAACTGATATTAAATTCGTTAAACCATTTCCTCCATTCATCCGGATCATGACCCCCATAAACAGATTTTAGTAATCTTATCGCGTGAAAAATATTTGATTTTCCACAACCATTTGGACCTGCTATGACATTTACACTTGATAGATTATCTATCTCAATATATTTAATAGATCGAAAATTTATAATTTTCAAAGATTGAAAAATCATGCTATTGCCTCCTTATTGAATCCTCTTGTATCCTACTATAGGTTTACAAATTCAAACACCAGGCGTGTGCCTGGTGTTTGTTCACCCTTGGGAAAAAATAATTTCTTAGCGCGGGAAGCCGCTCTCTTCCATCTGTGCCCGGCTTGGCATCGGGGTGAATCCGGCCGGCGCTTTCTCCGTGCGGAAGCCGAACGTTTTCTCTTTGCGGGCAGATCTGCCCTTCCCGTCCAGCGCGCCCATCGAGCCCACCAGCGAGCCGACGATCAGCACCCGGATCACCCACACCATCACCGCCACCAATACCGGCAAGATCGTCACGTAGGTCATCGGGTCCACCAGCAGCACGTCATGCGCCGGCTGGTTGTAGATCGCCACGCTGATCCCCCACCAGGTCAGCCCGGCGTTCATCGCCGCCGCCAGCACCCACGCCCCCAGCAGGTACCAGCCCCGCCGCCCTGCTTCATCCGGAGCGGACAGGATCGAAGCGATCCCGGCGATATCCATCGCGCAGAACGCCAGCGCCAATATCAATGGCCAGGTGAGGATGCCCGTGCCGTAATTGCCGAGCATGTCGCCCAGCGCGAAATGCGTTACGCTGAAGTTGAACATCTCAAACGCGGCCAGCGCCAGTACGATCACGAGGGTATAAACAGATCCGCTGCGCGTGCGCAGGGTCTTGAAGAATTGGTTCGTCACGCGGCTGAGCCGCTGGGTGGCTGTCAGGTTCATCGTTTCCTCCGGTATTAGTAATTTTGTTCTATTGTAGAACATGTATTCTAATCCTGTCAAGCGCCACGACTGGCGGATCCCCCTTTCCATCCCCCATATCTACCGTTTTTATAGAATGTGTGTTCTATTCTAATAAGTAGGGTGCGTTGAAAGACCTTCACAACAAGCTACAACAGCGTTTTCCCGCTTGAATAAATGATTTTTTCAACGCACCAATAAATATCTTACTCACCGTAGCCGTGGTCAAGCCCTGATATTTGTGATTCCCCCCATCCCGGCTCATATGATCCATTATTCACATATAAATGAAAACTGGATGATTTCCAATCACAGACCCGGTCAACCAATCCGTGTTTTACCGGATTAAAATGGATATATTCAACGTGGTGTTTTAGATCATCCTCATTCCGAACAGCATGTTCCCAAAATCTTCTTTGCCATACCGAAGATTCTTTTCGTTTTAAACGAGAGACACTAAGCGTGTTTGGCCGTTCCCCAGGATATTTCATAGAGAATAGTCTTTTTATCTCGCGAATTCGCATTGAAAAATGAGAATCACTTTCTGGCAGATCCATAATCATATGAAAATGATTAGGCAGGATACAATACGCAATGATCTCAAATGGATGCCTGGATCCGACATCATCCCAAACAGTTCTAAGCAAATCGCGTTCTTTTTGATCGATCAGGAGATTTTTACGTTCATACGTTACAACCGTGAAAAAATAAGTCCCTCCTGGGATAAGGACACGACGATATTCAGGCATAATCTGATAATATCATCGGAAAAAATCGTTTGTAGGGTGTGTTGAAAAGAAACTATCAGAATTTCTAAAATTGGGAAAATCTATTTCCCATGCATAAGTGTAATTTGAATTTAATGCTTTTCAACGCACCAACAAATTTGCATGATTATGGCGCGTTCGTAGAACGCACCCTGCATAATTGATTTACCGCTGCACCACCACATCGTCAAACCGAAACACCGCGCTCGCCCCTTCCCTGGCGCTCACCATCAGCTGGATCTTATCCCCCGTCAGTTGTCCGCCGCTGAACTGGTTCACCATTTCGCCATTGATGCTGAAAAAGAAATCGCCTCCGCTCGCTTCAATGCGCACCGTGTTCGGCTCACCCACCCTGATCACACTGGTCTGTTTGCGCGTGATCAGCGGCAGCCAGCGGTTCTCCTCAAAGACCTCGAAAATATACGTATCATCATTGCGGAGCGAGAACAGGAAGAAGCTGTCGTCATCCGCGTGGAAGGCGATGCCCCAGTTCGTATTTTCAAATGCGCTGTCGATCTCGCCGGTCACGGAAATGACAAAATTTCTCTCTTCTGCCACATCAAACCAGGTCAGCGCGCTTTGCGTGAAACCCGCAAAGCTCTTGGCGCGGTAATCCACCACAAATTGTCCGCCTGTCACCGCGCTGGTATAGGCGGAATAGGGATTATCCTGCGTCTCTGCCTGCCAGCCGTAACTGTTATCCGCAAAGGTCTCGCACAGCGCTACCTCCCAGTTGCCGCCCGCCGGCAGCGGCAGGTCACAGGGTACGCCTGGCTCAGGGGTATCCTCGCGCGTGGGTTCCCGGGTTGCCACTGTCGGTGCTGCGTCTGTTGGCGCTTCTTCCGGCATGTCTGCTGGCGCGCAGCCAGCCATCACAACGGCTGCGGTCATGATCATCACAAAAAATGCGGTCTCTTTGTTTATCTTCATGATGCACATTATACCTGCGGAAAAACTATATGCAATTCCTGCGGCCTACATCCCGTTCAGCGCCCCATCGATCCGCTCCGCCAGCGTGCTGACCGCGCTCGCATCGCCGCGTGCCGCCTGCGCCCACAACGCCATCACCATATCCTGCAGGGAAACGCCGGCTTCAGCAATGAGGCCGGCTTGAATTTCATCATCCGTCAGCTTGGGGTCATGCGCGTCGATCACTGCCCTGGCCTGGATGGCTTCTGCCTTGGTTAATTCACGAGTATAATCCACGCGTCCGGTTGAGGAAACGCCGGCGACCGGCAAACCAGCCGCCTGCAATTCTCTTGTTAATTTCTTGGGGTAAAAGATATTATCCATTGTTTAAGATCCTTTCTACATGTTAATAAAGCCAATACCACCGGAAAGCATTTCATCATTCGAAACGCCGCGATCACCGTAATAGGTGGTGGTGCCGCCGCCGGAAAGCTCAACGATGGCCAAATAATGATAGCCAATACCTGGCAACCCTTTATAAATGGCCCCATACCAGGCGAGGTTGTATGAGGCGCCGACCTGGCGGACGCCGCGGGCCAGAGACCGATCGGTATTGCTGGTGCGGTCAAGGCCAACCCCGACACCGATCGGGTTATTGCCTGAATTCTCCGCCATGCACAAAGATTCGAAATTCACCAAACATTCATTGACCCCGATCACAAATTCGACCTTGTTGTCCGCGTCATTATTCAACGGGCGCCAGACATTGTTAACCGCATACGTCCAGGAATCGGTATCCTCGCTGACCAGCAGATCACGCTGCAAACGGTTATAGAAATTCCAAATAAAACGTTTTTCTTTGGTATCGCAGACCACGCCCGCCCCTGAAGTGCGCACCGTGCCGAGATAGCGATATTCCAGCGCGCCGGACTTGACCCAAACCCCATCCTGCTTTTCGATCGCCGTAGCCCGCAGGGTATCATTGGACCATTCGACCGCCGCCAACTCGAGCGTACCAGCATTATCGAAAATAAAGACATCCAAATTTTTATCCGCCGCATAGCTTGAAACATCGAGATTCAACTCCCCAAAAGGATAAATGCGCCAGCCATAATCTTTGACATACAGGGCAACGCGGTTGCCGATATGGGGCGTGAAATAAACAAAACCCGAGCTGGCCACGTCAGCAGCGGGAACGGGAACGCCTGTTGTGACCGTGAGCCGCCCATGGCACACCTGGGGATCTGTCAGGTAGAGAATATCCGCCAGGTGACCGGCCAACTCTGTGCGGACTGAATCCTTGACGATCTTAGAACCATCCCAATAGAAACGCCCGATCTTGCGCTTATTGTCTGTCTCGGTGGGAGAAGTAGAAACCGAGAGCGTGAACGTGGTTGAATCATCGGCACGCTCAGCGAACACATAAAACGCGGCGGCCGCGCCGGAAGGCACATCGCCAGCGTCGAGATCGACATTAGCGACTGACTGCACCATGTAGCCATCAATGAGGAGGCAAACAGGCGCGGTAGCCGACGCGGGGACGCGAACCTGCGCGGTGTTCAAGCGCTCGAGGGACAACCGCGATTGATAGCGTTCAAGCAAACTGGCGAGATGAACGGCGTGATCACCGGACTGCCCGAGGTAGAGGGCGTCCTTTCTGAGGTTGTTATAGTGTGAAGCGAGGGTCGCGTCACCGGCGGAAACGGCTGAAGATAGAGGGTAAGACATAATTTAGATCCTTTCTGTTTGTAGAGATTTAGCGGCTTTGCAGCTGTTCCCGGAGGGCAGCGAAAAGCCGCGGACAAAGGAGCGCCGCAGCCGCAGCGCACCGGAGGCGGGAGGGCGGCGCTTTTCTGACGCCCGCGGGACGGACGCGCGCGAAGCGGGCGGAAGGACGCCCGACCGCCCAAAGGTGCACGCGGCGCAACGCGCGAAGCCCCATAGCT
>CAZDIS010000095.1:0-5954 GCA_964505585.1 uncultured Pelolinea sp.
ACCACCGCGTAATATTGCTTCTTCTTTTTTGCCAAGATCGCTCCTTTTTCGCCCCCTCATTAAAACATATAAAAATAATGGGGGTAGATTGGGTTGCGCTCTTCATCCCAACGATCAGGCGGCCAAAAAGCACAATTTCCTCGTTCTATCTACACCCCGATACAATAAATCACTCAGCCCCGCCTGGCTATAGCCGGTCAGCCAGCAGATGATCCGGTCAACCTCTTTCTTGGTGTGGTTTTTCCGTTCTGCTTTCTGAACATACATCGGTTACACATCCGCGAATTTCATGCTGAATATTCTATATCTGGACATTGTTAATCCTTCAGTTAGTAAATCAGGTATGTGTAGTTCTGTGGCATGGCGCTGAAATGGTTAGCGAAAGAGAAATATCAGAAACGAGAGCGAGGCCTATTTTTCAAACCGCTTAATACGATTTTTAATATCTAAGACAACACCCTTAATTTCTGCAAAATCATTCTCGTCAACATATTTGGACAACACGCTTAATATTGAAGACATGTCAGGTTGATAATAATGGATCAAGGTCGCGATATCATTTTCGTAAATACCGACCCTGGCAAAATTGCCCTGTCGATATAAAGAGGGCAGCGCATACAACTTTAGCAGTAATAAACCTTCCACCGTCGCCAGGGGAATATCGCGGTCAAGAAATTTTTGAACCTTTGAATACTCTTTATGGACTTTCTTGAACAGCGGATTTTGAGTAAGCAAAACATCAATCTGCAATTCGTTGTAATTCGCGCGGATAAAATTCGAGTCCCGGTCACTGACCGTGAGTTCAGGCAACTTTTCCAGCGATGATGCAGCCATGAGCAAGTCTAGATCCTGCGTGTTTCGCCCCTCAACATAATACAGGATGGCAATTCCCCCGGCTAGAACGTAATCAATCTTGCGCTGTTCTAAAACAGCAAAAAATTCTTGAACAGACTGGATTAAAGAATCAGAATTCATCGTGCCACCTGGCCAATTTTTGACATTGAATACAGCGGCATTGCGGATAACATTGCCGATTTGAACGCTACTCTGGATAGTCATTCTTAATTTCCTTAAGCTAGTGTAGCATAAAACCAACACTCTTTTGGAGAGGGGTAGCTAACGACTGGCGTAGTCATTCGTGTAACGCAACGATTCCCCTACGGTGGAAATTGAGCCCACCAGAATCTCCCCTAACCATCCATTTCCAATGTAATTCAAGAAATACCTGCGATCACCGCGCGCTTGCCGTCATCAACGCGGCCAGTTCGAAATCGAGCGCAGTGATGCCGCCTGCGTCATGGGTAGTCAGGTCAATCTCAACCCGATTGTACACATTCTTCCATTCCGGATGATGATCCATTTTCTCGGCATGCAGGGCAGCGGCGGTCATAAATGCAAAGGCCGCAACAAAATCAGTAAATTTTGCCGTAATGTGTAATTTGCTGTCTTTCAATTCCCAGGCCTGGCCGGAAATCGTCCCCAATTGCGCCAGGCGTTTTTCAATTTCTTGTTCTGATAGTCGATTTTTCATATTTTCGCCCTTTCTCAACAATCTTCGTATCAATCTGATTATACCTATCCGGCTCTCAAATTGCTTTCGTGTGAGAGCAGGAACACCCCGCGCTTCGGAACTTAATCCCACCAGTCAGCTGCATGCGCTGCTTAGGTATCAGCGGACTTTCCGATTCTATACCACCGGACGTCGTCAATGCCGCGCACCACTTGATAGGCATGCACGCAAACACGTACGAACTCGCAGTCCGGCGAAATGAGAAATTCCTTAAGGCTAGGGTGCCGCGCCAGATGTGTCATCATGTAAGCCTGTTGATCCTCCGCCGGCGTCTTGATTGCTTCACCAACTGCTGTGAGGAATAGTCTCTTGTCTGATCGCCTGGTGGCGTCACCCTCTGTGTCCTCGATGAGAATCGCCACCCGTGGATTTTCCAGGATACTCTTGTACTTGAGTGTGCAACGATATGTCGCGAACGCGAGGTACCGCAGGTCACCTAACAGCGTAAAGGCAATCAGGCTGGTATGAGGCTGACCTTTTCGTTGGGTAGCCAGCACAGCCAGCCGGTTCCGCTCAAGAACGCGCCGGATGGTGTCCTGAATCTCGCCAGGTTCCTGTGCCATCCTATCGCTCATGCAGCTGTTTGCTCCTTTCCTTCAGACATCATTGCCGCCCAACGGGTTGCTATCGCGTAGCACACTTAAGTGTACCCGCGAATGGGGAGGCGAGAATCGCGCTGATTAAAGCTGATTTCCACCTATCAGGTGGAAGCCCGTTAGCCATAAACTTCAATTACGACCTACTATTGTGAACAGATGTTTTCGTTATTGCTTGTATCATAAGCGTTTACGCATGTATGCACATTCATAAACTTTTCCGCTGATTTCACCAATTGCTTGTTCAAACTTATGAAATCCTGCTTTTTCATATGTTTTGATTGCCCGTTGATTAAACATTGCCACGCCCAACCGCACATACTCACCATGATAATGAGTGTTCTGGATAGCAAAATCAATGCAAGCCATAATAAATTTCGTCCCACGTCCTTGTCCTACTAAATCTGGTCTGAGTCCAAATCCAATCCACAATTCACATTCATTGATAAGTGTTTCATCAGCAAAATCACGAAAATTTGTAAATTTTCCTTGTGAATTAATGAATTCGATTGAAAGTTCGCCAATCAAATCTCTTTCTTGATTTAGTACCGCAAATATACCTTTGCCCCACCCTTCCTCGTCAAACATGTGGTCTGCTTCATTTGAGTAATTGTAAATAGAATATTCTTTTTCATACTTCCACGTATCTACAATAGTAGATGCATATTTTTGGTTCATCGGGATAAAGATGTATTCCATTTCATTATTCTCGTGAGTATTTGTCAGGCAGAAGTTCAGAAACAGCCACTTTGATAAGTTGCCCTTGGCGAGCGATAATAACTTTTGCCTTGGATGAATAATCTGATATTAACTCGCGGCACATACCGCATGGGGATACGATAGTGCCTAACTCGTTTACAGCTACTATTGTTTCAATTTCAGTATCCCCGCCTGTTGCCGCAGCGCCAATAGCGATTGCTTCACCACAGACCGTAATTCTTCCAATGTAAGCTTCAATATGCACTCCAGTAAAAATTTTTCCCGAAGTTGTACGTAAGGCGGCAGCTATATGATGACGGTCTTCCTTGTATCTTTCTGAAATTAGATCTCTGGCTATTTTAATTAATATTTTGTCTGCTTCTGTCATCTTGTTTCCCTTTACCTCTTACTCAGATTTGAGTGGGAAAAACCACGCAAACCAGAGAACCCAAGTGAACCAGATTAAATATAGCCATTCGCCATTTTGGAAATATCGAAGCCCCATCAAACTCATTAATCCCAAAAAACCTAATGTCCAATTTTTTCTAAATTTTCGATTTTTGTTACTCATTGCAAGCCTTTCCTGTTCTAGCTATCGAAGTGTACTTAGTATGAGGGCAGGGAAAACCTCGAAGCCAATACTGGTGTGCCGAATTCACTTTTGAAAGCATCACTTTTATTGGGGTGGTTTTCTATTTCCCCATCTCACTAATTATATATGTGCTTTACGCAAATACAATAAAAAAGTGCTCTTCAGAAATGAAAAGCACTTCTCATCTTGAAATGAAATAATTATCCCTGCATCACCGGCCTGAATTTATACCCGTACATACGACTCGGTCCGCGCTGTTCGGGTGGTTGTCGAAAGGTTTGCATGATTTACCGCTGGCCTATGAAGTTCTTCATTCCACAGCTACCAACACAGCGCGCACCACGATGCGGTAGATGTAGCTGTCGCTCTGATCGTCGTAGCCGCGGCAGGTGATCAGGGTCAGCCATGGAAGCTCTTCATGCTTAAAAAGCTGCAGGTTATCGGGTTTGACCTGATGCACAGAACGTACCGCGTAAATATAGCGCTGCCCCCAGGCCTTGACCACGATACGGTCGTTGTACCGCAACGTGTGCAGGTTAATTAAGAGGCCGGGCAGCCCATTCTCATCATACACGTGCCCCGTCAGCACCGAGTTGCCCTCCCAGGTGGGGAACGCAGAGCCTTCCAGCCAACCGGCCTGCCCGCCGAGCCAGGTCAGGTCCCAGCCTTCATTTAAAATCGGTACACCGGTGATGTCGGCCTGAACACCCAGAGATGGAATTTCAAGCATCATGTTATCGTAAGCATGATAATTGCGATTCTCCGGTTGGGCTGAAAGGTGTGAAACCCGGCCCGGCGCAAAGCCCGTCTCTGGGACGGGCAGGTTGATTTGATCAACGTTGATCGTCACAAACGCCGTTACGCAAAACCCCAGATTATCACAGGCGCGATAGGAAACACTATCCATACCACTGTAACCTGCATCAGGCGTATAAATCACGCTGCCAATTTCAGCCGTCCCATGCTGTGGATATTCAATGATTTCATGAAAATCCCAACTTGTTGCCCCACTGCTCAGGATATCATTTGAGAGGACATCAATCGTAATGGCTCCTCTAGTCTCCACTAGGTCTTCAACACCCATAGCGCCGGCTGTTGTTCCATCCTGCATGATGGTGATGACATAATCCAGATATGCCTTACTCCCATCCGGTGCAGTCGCCAGGATGCGGATCGGGTAATTTCTTTCCACGTTGTAATCCACTGTAGTGGTCAGTGTAAGCTTGCCTTCCGCACTGATGCTGAAATTGGAGGATAGAGGGAACTCGGCCTGATCAATCAAGGTATAGGTTACCCCGCTGATGCTGGCCTTCATGCTGCCTACCAGCGTGCCAGGGCCATCCCCATCAATTAAATGGGTGCTGGAAAGCTCAGCACTCCAACCAATTGCCGGTGCAGTATCCGCTGTGACCGTGATGCTAAAGCTGCGCTGGAAAATGGAGCCATAATCATCCAACGTCTGGATACAAACATCATAATTGCCTGCCAGTGTAGTCGTTTTCCGTTTAAGGGCATTGCCTTCAATTTCAAAGCCTGAATTATCAGCCCCGTTGACTATGGTACAGACGCTGCCGCTGGTTTCCAGAGAATAGGCAAATAATGGCTGTCCATTCACGGTGCCCAGGGTGCCCACAATTTCCTGTGTTTCGATGATCGTGGTATTTGAAAGTGTCAGATCGGAAGGCGCTGCACTGAGGGTGATGGTAAACGTTTCCTGGGCGGTGATTCCATAGGAGTCTTCCGCCTGGGCGCAGATTTGATACGTACCTGCTGTGGTGCCGGCCTTGCGCTGCAGGGTCGTACCGCTAATGTCAAAGCTGGCGTTATCGGCCCCATTGGTGGCATCACAGACATCGCCGCTGTTCTGCAGGGTGTAGACCATGGGCGCTGTACCGCCGGTTACGCTGAAATCGCCCACATTGGTCTGGTCATCCGGTATGGTCTGGTTGTCAAGCGTCAGGGTGTCGAGCGCGTTAACCACAATAATTGTGTAGGCATGCTGGTCGTTCTCCGTGAGTGAATCGACCACCTGCACACAGACCTGGTAACTGCCCAGGGGAGTTGTGGGTTTGCGCTGAAGTGTATTGCCGCTGATGGTAAAGAAATCATTACCCGCCCCGTTCTCATCCGTGCAGACCGCCCCGCTTTGCTGCAGGGAAAACACAAAAGGACTGATGCCGTTGGTTGGGCTTAATGTTCCAACATCGGTCTCGCTGCTGCTGACCACACTGCGGCTGAGCGAAGTGTCATTCAGGTCTATTGGTTCAAGTTCCGCTCTCATCACCCACGCTTTGGAATTAGAAAAATCTTTATAGGCAACATAAGGCGTACCGCTGTTATTATCTATTGCCAGAGAAACGTACATTACCCAACCTGTTGAAAAACCGGCTGTCCCCACCACTTCCCAGCCTGTGCTGGTGTATTTCATCACCGTCGCTTTGGAGGAATTACCACCATCTTGATAAGCAACATAGGGCGTACCGTTGTATATTGCCAG
>CAZDIS010000095.1:6054-9904 GCA_964505585.1 uncultured Pelolinea sp.
AGGAATTACCACCATCTTGATAAGCAACATAGGGCGTACCGTTGTATATTGCCAGTGAAATATGGTCAGCCCTGCCTGCTGAAACACCAGCTGAGCCGACATATTCCCAGCTTGTACCATTAAATTTCATCACCACCACATTGTAGGGATCAACAGCTTGTTTATAAGCAACATAGGGCGTACCGCTGTTATCTATTGCCAGAGAAGTTTCTGATACATTACCTGTTGAAAAACCGCGTGGGCCGACAGTTTCCCAGCCTGTTTCGCCTGCGCCGGTGTATTTCATCACCGTCAATTTGAAAGTGTCAAACCCAATTACATCTCTATAGGACAAATAAGGCGTACCGCTGTTATTATCTATTGCCAGTGAAATAAAGTCAGGCTGGCCTGCTGAAAAACCAGCTGATCCGACAGTAACCCAGCCTTCGTTGGTATATTTCATCACCGTCGCTCTTCTGGAATCATTATTACTTTGATCTTGATAAGCAACATAGGGCGTACCGTTGTATATTGCCAGAGAAGTTTCTGCTATAGCACCTGCTGAAAAACCGGGTGAGCCGACAGTCTGCCACACATACGTTGCCGCCAGTACACTACTGGTGATCAGCACCAAGCTAATTAAGATGAATGCTGGTAGAAATTTCATTATGTCCATTGTTTTCGTTTTTATTTTCATGGATATCTCCGAATTTTATGCAATGGTTTTTTCTATCCTCAAAATTTGCACCATATAATTGTGCTGTTATATATTATTGACCTGCCCCCACAAGATGTACCAATTTTGATAGTCCAACCCATTGAATTTGAAAAGGTAGGATAAGGATTGAAAACACCCTTCCGCATACAATATAATCTGGCCACTGCTCAACCTTATCCATGCCAGGAGGCTGAACAACTTGAAAATATGACAAATTGTAACGAGAAGCTGGGCAGAGCACATCGGTTAAACATTTATTTTTTATAAACAAATGCTTATGTCCCTGATCAGGCGCAGCAGTTTAATGATTGGAAGCAGTTACATAGACGGGTTTTTATTGCGCAGGATTATTTCAATTTTTCTGTTTCATTGCGTAGATAATCAGTTCGGTCCGGTTTTGCAGGCCCAATTTGCTGCACATATTGTGTATATGCACCCGGATGGTTGACTCACTGACGGATAAACGCTGCGCCAGGCGGTCATTGGTCAGCCCCTCGCCCAACAACGATAGTACTTCTGTTTCACGGGCAGTCAGCATACCCAACCGGTTCTGGTGATGATACACGGCATCTGCCAGTTTTCCGGCAATCTCAGGCGGAAAATATTTCCTGCCCCGGGCTACTTCACGGATGGCATGCATGATGGCCGCCCTGGGTTGGCTTTTTTGCAGATAACCTTTGGCGCCTGCTGCAACCGCAGCCAGAATATCCGCTTCATCAAACGAACTGGAAAGGAACAATACCACAGCGCCTGGCATGCTTTCATGAATCTTTTGCATGGCGGCAATGCCGTTCATGCCCGGCAGGAAGAGGTCCATGATAATCAGGTCGGGTTTGATCTCTTTTGCCATGTCAATCGCATCAATGCCGTTGGCGGCACTGCCGGCAAAAACAAAGTCTTCTTCGTTAGCAATCCCTAACTGCAGGGCTTCGAGCATCATGGGGTGGTCATCGACAATCATGATCCGGTAACTGGGCATTGATTCCTCCCGGGTGAAATGCAAAATTAATGGTTTATTTGTGTTCAGCCACTGCAGGTATGAACATTAAGCACATTCAGTGCTCTCGCTGCCATTCTCCAGGGGCGCCATAGGAAAAATAATTTTAACCGATGTTCCTTGATCACGCTGCGATGCCAGCTCGATATGAGCGCCAATCTGGGCAGCGCGCTCTCGCATATTCGGTATTCCCAGACCAAACACGCTTTGCTGGGCCAGGTTGAAACCCCTGCCGTTATCAACGATTTTGACCACCTGCTGTGATTCCTGCCGGTCAAACAGAATCTCGACGCGGGTTGCCGCAGCATGTTTCAGGCTGTTGTTCAGACTTTCGTTAAGAATATAAAACAGGTCTTCTTCGCACTCATACGGGATAGAAAAACCTGGGTGATGCGCGAATTGAATATCGATACCGGCCCGTTTTTCAACCAGTTCAATCCGTTCCATTAATCTTTGCAGCAAAGGAGTCCGCGTATCATGCTCATGAAATTCAAAGAGCAGCAGGCGCAGTTCTTTTAAAGCCTGTAAAGCGCTCGCCAGGAGCAGCGTGAGCGCCTTTTTTGTCTGCGGGCTGTGGTTTTCATTAGCTTCGATCATGGTTTCGATTGTAAAGGTAATACTGTGAAGGGATTGGGTTACGGAATCGTGCATGTCGCGCGCCAGGCGTTTGCGTTCCTGAGATTTTGCCTCGGAGATATTCTCCTGGGTCAGGCGGGCGTTTTCAAAGATGATGGTTAGTCCATCGCCAAGTCCGTTAATCAGTGCCTTTTTATTGGCGGATATATCTTCTTTTTTGGTCCATAAGACTGCAATTAATCTGTTCTCGCTATCCTTTTCTATAATTTGCCGCATAAACACGGTCTGGTACCCCATCCCGGCGGCAACAACTGGCAGCGCTCTGGCAATTGCAGACAATGGGTGGCCGGGGGATTCGCATATAAAGGACTCTTGCAATACCGAATTTGCCTGGATGGTTGACAGAGCAACCCGTTGGATATCGCTCAACCCCTGACTGCCCTCCAGGGTATAAGCCTGCTGATTCGCATGATAAACACATACCGCGTCACAGCCAATTAGTTCAACAAGTTTATCGAGGGCAAGCTGCCGCAATTCATTCAGAGGCAGCAGCCTGTTGCCCAGCATGATCAAATCGTAAATACCCAGCAAATAGCGCCTCTGTTCTTCAAGGAGTTGGGCTTGCTCTTCCTCTTTTTTGCGCAGCTCGTTCTCAAGAATATTGCGTTTCCGCAGTTCCTGGTTTAGTTCCTGAACTTTGCATTCCAGCATCATGTTATGTGCTGCATTTTGTGTTTGAAAGCGGTCAAAATATATCCATGTCACAAACATGGCCGATAGCGCATATCCCAGCGCCCATCCAAGGAGGCCCATATAGACCTGTTCTACCATCACATAGACCAGGTAAAAGAAAAAAGGGACCGCGATGGCAGCGGTTAGAAGCACCACAAATTTCCTTTCGCCCTTTGGGCTTTTCAAGCTCTTGGTGCCCAGTAGCAGGAAAGCAAGCAAAATATAAGCCACATACAATGCATTTAAATACGGATGGAGCGGCCCTTTTGGGTATTGGTACAGATTAAGGCCAGCCGGGCCAATGGGCTGCGCTCCAGTCCATACCAGGTGGTGGAAAGCATTGGTCAGAGAAAGCAGTATACTGATACACATGAGCAGGATCAAAATCAGGCGCCAATTATTTTTTTGCCTGGCCCCATAACCGAAATATTCGACCACAAACAGCAGGATTGCTAAATCAATCAGGCCGTTAAACGCATCAGCAACCTCAACGAAACGCAGTCGTAAACCGGGCGCGGTTGAGGCCAGTTCTAAAAAGGAAAAAAACAACCACATTGAGATAAAAAACAGAATATTGCCCAGTTTACGGAGGTTAACCTCCGACCGTGCAGTCGACCAGATCATGAGTGCGGCGATCAGGTTGATCAGCCCGGCCAGCAGGTAAAAAATGGAAAGCGTTGTAAAATTCCAGGCCATCCTTCAATTATAAATTATCCAAAAAATGACAGCTATCAAAACGACCAGGTTGCTGAAAAAATAAAACGCCCCGGCTGGTTCGCGATTGAAGTCAGTCGGGGCGCGTATTTGCGGAGTTAGGGTAGTTACGCTTCTTGCATTACGGGCCTGAA
>CAZDIS010000096.1:0-9898 GCA_964505585.1 uncultured Pelolinea sp.
GTTTTTGTGTCTCACCATCCGCTCCTTTCCAATAGCGATTTACTGCTACTGAAAATATGACGAATTTTGTGCCCTTTGGCGTTGTCTGTTCAACTGGGTCTGCGCCCAAATTTCCAATGATCTGAACGCGATTTAATCCTGGCATTTTCCCTCCAATTTAATAGATAGGTTGATATGATATATTTTAGTTTAGATAAATTTTCCAGAAAGTCAAGGAACAAAACACCGGAGGGTAAATGTACATTGCGATCGAAGGAGTGATTGGAGTTGGAAAAACCAGCCTGGCTCGCCTGCTGAAGAATCCCTTCAATGCAAATGTTCTCCTGGAGATATTTGAGGAAAACCCTTTTCTTTCAAAGTTCTATGAAGACCGCGCGCGATACGCCTTCCAAACACAGATGTTCTTCCTATTGAGCAGATATTACCAGCAACGGCGCGGCGTTCCTGTCCTGCTGAATAATGATACTATGCTGATCAGTGACTATACATTTGATAAAGACGCCCTGTTTGCCCGCAATACGCTGGAAGGAGATGAGTTGGAAATGTATAACCAACTACACACGGTATTGGCAGAAAAAATTCCGGTACCAGAGCTTATTGTTTATCTTCGGGCTACAACAGACACACTCATGCAGCGGATAGCCCTGCGCGATCGTCCTTACGAAAGGGATATGGATCGTGATTATATCCAGTTAGTGAACGTCGCCTATGATGCTTATTTCTCGGAGACAGAAGAAGGCAGACAGGTGCTTGCCCTTGATTCAGACGAATTGGATTTTGTCCACAATGAGGAAGATCTGGATTTTATCGAGAATCGAATTCGCCAGCGGCTGCGAATGGCTCCTTTCCAGCCTGAATTGCCAATTGACCAACTGTGAAACCGGTTTCAAATTTAACAGGTAGAATTTACTAAAGGGAATTATCGTGCGCATAACAAAAGATCTGCTCATTTCAACAGCAAAAGATACCGTAAAAAGAAGAACACTTGGCGGCGGGGAGGACCTGGTGTGTGTATACATCACTGGGTCACTTACCTTTGAAGATCCTTTGCTCGGCGGGACGACGGATATCGACTTGATATTTGTACACTCCCTAGATGCCCAATCCCGCCGGGAGATCGTTCAAGTCACCGATGATTTCCATCTGGATATTGCACATTTTTCTCAATCCGCATTCAGTCAACCCCGTGAGTTGCGCACAGATCCCTGGCTGGGCGGCTTTCTGAGCCATTATCCAATTGTTATTCTGGACAACAATCATTGGTTTGATTATGTCCGCTCTGGCGTTTTTGCCCACTTCTTCCAACCGATAAATATTATTCAAAGGGTGAAGCCCTTTGCCGAGTCAGCACGGAAAATCTGGATGGATCTAAACATGCACAATCCCACCGATCACCGCACAGCAATTCATCTTTACATACAAGCAATTAAAGATGCTGTAAATGCGATTGCCTGCCTGACTTCCGTTCCGCTTACCGACAGGCGGCTAATGATCGATTTTCCTGAAAGGGCTGAAGCAATCCAAATGCCCGGACTTTTAGGCGGATTATCTGACCTACTTTTGCCTCCGGACCCAATTGAGCCGGAATGGGAAGCATGGATCGGGAATTGGGATGCTGCATTTTCTTCGTATCAGCAATCGGGTAATCCATCCCTTTCTTTCTCGCCCTGCAGGCGGTCATATTATAAGAAAGCAATTCTTGGTTTGGCAGATACCAACAGCGAAGCCGCCCTATGGATTTTGCTTCGCACCTGGTCCATCATGGCCGCTCACCTATCAGCTAACAATGTCAGCCAGCACGGATTTGATGAACTGCTCGGCGTGCTTTTATTAGACGCAGACAACTTTTCTCCCCGCCTGGCCTCTTTAGACCAATTCCTGGACGTGGTTGAAGAGACCATCGAGGGCTGGCAATCTTCAGCTGGTTTATAGTTTTATCCACATGTCCTGTGGATAAATATTGTGGATAACTCGGCATAAATTGGGGATAACTTCCTGATTTTGTGGATAAATTGGAATAAATTTTCTATTTTTCAATTGAGCAGGCCTTTTTCTTGCATTTTTCCGCTTATGGTCTGTTTTTTATAAAGTTTTTTTATTAAGTTATCCATGTGACAAGCAACTGAAAATACGTACCGAATCACAATATGTTGGTAATGGATTCTCTATATCCCCTATATATCTGTGTGAATTGAAGTGATAGAGTTGGTTATCCACATATCCACAGCCCCTACTACGATTACTATAAACATTAAATTATTAAATAAGTGGATAATTCCTACTTGTAACCCTGTCCATTATTCTGTAAAATGCTTATACGAGTGGTTGAATATGCAGCCAACTAACGATTTAATATCCAACGCGGTTGGAGGAGGGGAACAATGGACATAATTAAAGTAAGGGCCGTTTCCCGTACGGCAGCAGTTGCTGGCGCTATTGCCGGCGTGGTCCGAGATGAGAAGCATGCGGAAGTGCAAGCTATTGGTGCAGGCGCTGTGAACCAGGCAGTCAAAGCGATGGTGCTCGCGACGAATTTCCTCGAGCAGGATGGCATTGACGTTGCTTTTGTGCCTGAATTTGTCAACGTCGAAATTGATGGAAAAGTACGCACAGCCATCAAGTTTGTCGTCGACCCGAAATAATTGTATTAATTCTTAATTCTTTTTAGGGGATTGTTCTTTATATTCTTCCGGCAGGAAGATAACTTCGTCCTTGCCGGCGATCTTCTCTTCAACTTTTTTTAGTATCAGGTCCATGTGTTTTGGCATCGAAACAAAGTCCAGGTTATCTGATGGGACGGTCAGAATAGGACAAAGTGAAAATGTGTCTATCCACGATTCGTACGATTCATTTAGCTGTGATAGATATTCTGGTTTAATTGTCTTCTCATAATCACGTCCGCGCTTTTTTATTCTCTTTATCAACGTATCTGTGGAAGCGCGTAAATAAATCATTAGATCGGGCGTAGGCAGAAAGCTAACCAGGGAATGATATAGGGATTCATAAGTTTCAAAATCTCGCTGGTTCATTATCTTCCGCCTGAATAGGTTATGGGCAAAAATCTCTGCGTCTTCGTAAAGGGAGCGGTCCAGAATGACGGAGGATTTACATTTTGATAATTCGCTGTAAACGCGCAGGCGGTGGCTGAGGAAATATATCTGGGAATGAAATCCCCATTTTTCCATATCTTTATAAAAATCGGCCAAATATGGATTGTTTGCTACGGGTTCAAAAAATGGTTCCCACCGCAGGCGCTGGCTGAGCATGTACACAAGGGTGGATTTTCCAGCTCCAATATTACCTGCGATTGTAATGAATTTGTTCATATCCGCTCCAATGGCCTAATTATAGTATTCAATCGATTAAATAAAAAAGAGCCGTATTAGGGGCTCTTTTCTTTTAGGAAATTCTTGCTTAATCTGCTTTAGAGATAGCATCGACCGGGCAAACCTCAACGCAGGCAGCGTGATCTTTGCATTTTTCCGGGTCGATTACATAAAATTCATCTCCCATTGCAATGGCTTCTTCCGGACATTCAACTTCGCAGGAGCCGCAAGCAATGCATTCGTCGGAAATAACGTAAGTCATATTCTAATATCCTTTCCTCATTAGTGTTTCCAAGCAAGAAGAATAGCATAATTTTGTGTTTTTTACAATAACCAAACTACTTTTAGAGTCGCGATGATTTTGAATAAACAAAAGTTGATTCTTGACAATCGCTATAAGTGCTTCTATAATATCTGCGCTTTCCTCGATAGCTCAATTGGCAGAGCAAGCGGCTGTTAACCGCTAGGTTCCTGGTTCGAGTCCAGGTCGAGGAGCTGTTTTTTTATATGTTTATTTTCGCACTTTTTACAATCAGCCCGCCAATCGGAACGCCAATTAATCGTGACAGCATATCGCACTTTGATTGCAGTATGAAAAATATGTTTTCGGTTTGATCACTCAAGGCCTCAAAATTACCCTGCCCTTTTGCAATGATTATCTCCGCGTTGTTATATATCTCTAAAAAGGATCTGCTAGCGCGAGAGAGAACGGTCCCCGGCGCATCGACGCCACTGGAGAAAATTTTTGCGACTTGATCAATTCCTGCTTGTATCGCGTCTTCCTCAATAGCATCATTAAGTATGGGGACCTCTTTAACTGCATAAAGAACGTCTTTGTTAATCGTCTCGATCAGTAAGCGATCAAAGATCGTCTCGCCAGCGTTATCTGCCAGATAGAGTATGGTATTCGCCCGGTTAATTTCCTCCCTCAGCAAGTCCAAATGGTTTATAGCAAATGGTTGCTGAAGCACACGATCAATCTCAGATGATAGGTCGAAGGGACGGGTGATTCCATAATCAATAATATTCCCGGCTATGCTTAGCCTTACTGCTGTTTCAAACGGATCATCCGATTGAGCAATGGTCTCCTGTGCTTTTTCGTAAAGCGCAAGGGCAGCTTTTGTGCTGGATTGCTTTTGCCGCTGGTAAAGGTCTGCAATCCCTGTCTTGTGCTTGATGACAGCGTGTACATCAGCGACCAGTTCTACCGGCGGATTCTCTGAATTAGCGCGAGAAAGTATATCCAGCGCTGAAGCAAAAATCTCCATTTGGGTTTTATCCGCAATAATTAAAGATCGAATTGCAGATATCGTCTGATTAAGAATACAAGGGTAGCAGTCAAGGTATAGTTTCATCGTTAGTAGAAAGTATATCGTTTTAACGAGGACGGTCATATCACTATCATATTAATTCTAAGCCGCGCCACAATCGGGGCGAATATTAATTTGCAATACTATCTGTAGCCCCTTGTCATTGTCCTTGCTAGACAGCTAAAGACCTTGTTGTGCCTCACTGCAAAAGAACAATCTATCTTCTTTAATGATTGCTATAATAGGTATTAAAGAAAATTTAGGTGGTTGTTATGAATAAAAACATTTTACAGATCGCGATTACAGTGTTGCTTTTATCAGTTTTGCTGGCTTGTAGTATCGGGCCGCTGACAATTGATTTGGGCGGCGGGGGCGATAATGCTGGAGCAGACAACGGAGAGAACGCTGATGCCAGCATTGAGGCGGGGATCAATGCCCCAGCGCAAGGCGCGAATTTGCCTGCCGGCCCAACAGAAATCGCCTACTACGCGACCAGCTTAAATGGCGTTGCTTCAATTGAATTGAGCGTGGATGGAGAAGTGCTAAGTACCGTTGCCAGCCCTGATACCAGCGAGCAGGTGGTTGCCTTGAAGTATACATGGGATCCGGCTGTGCCTGGCAGTCACACTATTCGCGTACGCGCTCTTGATTCGAAGGGCGCATGGAGCGAATACGCTGTCGTGACGGTAAATATTGAGTCCTCCCAAGAGGATGAAGCATCCAGCGGACAGGCGCAAACAGAAGAAACCACAGCAACCGACACGCCCTCCCCTACGGCTACGCCAGATGAGATGACTATCTACAATGTCGAGCATGATAAGAATCTTTTCTATTGGGGCAGTGGATCCTGTGGCTCAAAAGAGATCACCATTGAAGCTGATGTCACCCATCCGGATGATGCCTATGCGGCAATTATTTTCTTCCGGTTTTGGGATAAGGAAGGGACCGGATTATCAGCTTGGAGCTCTGGCAATGCCATGGCTCGCGATTCCGACGAACACTTCCGCATCACAATTTCTTCTGAAAATATTCCCAATTACAGCAATTATGATTTTGCCGTATTGTATTACCAGATTAAAGTGCAAAGTAAACCGCCAAACCCAGAAATTCTGGCGGGCACGGAGGTCATCAAACAAATAGAAATGCAGCGCTGTCCCTAAAAGTTGTTGACAATCTGTTGGCGTTAATAGCCCATTATTTTGTGATATCATAAATACCGACCGACTGGTCGGTATTTATATGCAGACGCGCAGTGAAAACACCCGAAGCCGAATTAAGGCAGCCGCAATCAATGAATTTTGCCGTGCTGGCTATGATGCCGCTGCTGTCGGAGATATTTGCAGTAGCGCTGGCGTGAGCAAAGGCGCTTTTTATCACCACTTTCCCACAAAACAATCCTTATTCCTCGCGATTATGTCTGAGTGGTTGGAGGGCATTGAAGAGCAATTATTTAACACAGACAGGTCTGATAAAACAATCCCGCAAATGATTTCGCAGATGGGAAAGATGATGGGGGTTGTGTTCCGCGCGGCCAGTGGCCAGCTTCCAATGTTCATGGAATTCATGATGCGGGCCAGCCGTGATGAAACGGTGTGGAAAGCTGTGATTGCACCGTACCGTACCTACCACCAAAAATTCACGGCATTAATTGAAGAAGGAAAGCAGGAGGGGACGATTGTTGAATCAGCAGTCGCGGATGAAGTAGCGCATTCTCTCATCTCGCTGGCAATAGGCATTTTACTGCAGGGCATTGTTGATCCGCAGGCAGCGGATTGGAAAAGAATGACGAATGCGGGGGTTTCATTGATTTTAGACGGTATAACTCGAGGTGAAGCATGATTCTTGTAACTGGCGCGGCAGGCCATATTGGTAATGTTCTCGTCCGTCAATTAATTGAAAGGGGGGAGAACGTGCGTGGATTGATCCTGCCTGGAGAAGACACCCATTCCATTTATGGGCTCGACATGGAAGTTGTAGTTGGAAACGTCCTTGACTCCGCCTCTTTGGACCGGGCTATGCGTGAGGTTGATGTTGTTTATCATTTAGCCGGCTTGATCTCGATCCTTCCTGATAAGAACGATTTAATGTGGCAGGTCAATGTCGAAGGCACACGCAATGTTCTGGATGCGGCAAAGAAAGCAGGGGTTAAGCGCCTGGTACACACTGCGTCTATTCATGCATTAAGCCGAAATTGGATAGGAATGATTAATGAAGAGGTACCGTTTGACCCTAAAGCAACCGCTGGGGGATATGACCGCACCAAAGCGGCGGCATCTCTACTTGTACTCGAGGCGGTCAATGCCGGGCTGGACGCTGTTATCGTCTGTCCTACTGGGGTTATTGGTCCGCATGATTACCGCGGATCGGAAATGGGTGATTTAATCGTAGATTGGCTTAGGAAAAAACTTAACTTTCTTGTCCGCGGTGCGTATGATTTTGTCGATGTGCGCGATGTAGCGCGAGGGATGATCCTTTCCTGCAAGCGCGGAAGAAGCGGGGAAGTGTACATTCTTTCTGGTTGGCAGATCAAAGTCTTAGAATTGAAACAGCTGGTGCAGAACGCCCTTGGAAAGCGCATCACCTCCATCACGATCCCTATGTGGATGGCAAAATTCGGGGCCAAATTCATGCCCCTCTATTATAAAATCACTCGCCGTAGGCCACGCTTTACTGACTACTCGCTGGAAACGCTGCAGAGCAACTCTTTGGTCAGCCATGATAAAGCACAAAGAGAGCTTGGATATCAGCCGCGCGATCTGAATATAACAGTTAGAGATACTGTCGAATGGTTGTTGCTGAAGATCAATAAAGTGCGTAGTCGATAAAACGATCAGTGAAAAAATTATCTAAAGCTCGCGTCCTCATTACAGGTGCGTCCGCCGGAATCGGGGCCTCTCTGGCAGCGTTTTTAGCCGAAAAGGGAATGCATGTTACCCTGACCGCCCGGCGGGAAAAGCGGCTCAAGGCGATTGCCCGAGAGATTTATGAACATGGCGGAAGTTGTGACGTTCTTGTGGCGGATTTGAGTGATGAAGCAGACCGCGAGCGTCTCATCCACAGTGTTAGAGCACGATCGGGGCCAATTGATGTGCTTGTCAATAATGCGGGATTTGGATGGTATGGATTTTTTAAAGACATGCCATGGGGGCTGGCAAAGCAAATGGCGGAGGTGAACATGCTTTCTGTAGTTCATCTAACAAACCTTGTGTTGCCTGAAATGTTACGGCGTGGACAGGGACACATCATTAATATCAGTTCGATTGCCGGCGGATTGCCAAACCAGGGTATCGCGGTATACAGTGGCAGCAAGTCCTTTATTGACGCATTCTCTACCTCGCTTTTCCGCGAATATCACACAGCGGGGCTGGTGGTGAGCACGATGCGTCTGGGCCCGGTTGAAACCGAGTTTTTTCAACAGGCGCAAAGCAAACCGAACGGGCGAAGAGTCCCCTCAGAAAAGCTTTCTATATCAACTGAACGCATCAATCAGGCAGTTTGGCGTCTACTAAAACGTCCGCGCCGCGTAATGTATGTGCCCGGGTGGCTTCGTGTTACCAGACATGTAGAAAATGTATTTGGTTCATTGATCGATCTACTGGGCCCATTGTTGTTAAATTGGCGGCATGATTAAATTTCCCGCTGTCTATCGGTAGGCCTTACTTTTTTAACTGCATGGGGAGCGTTACGAATTGTAGTTCAAGCGGACCGCTAATGATCTCCTCCAAACTGTACAACACGTGGGATAACTCTGTGTCTGTCAGCGAACGAGAAAGCCGGGATGTGACTGTAATCATCTGTGTTCCCTCTACCGAATAAATCTCCAGGCCAACGATTTCCGGATCAGCTGCCGCAGGAAGCACGTCGCTGACCACCGCGCGCGCCCTTGAGTTTAGGCGCGCAGCGGAAAAGGAATTCCAGGCAAGAATACCGAGGGGGATGGCAATCAACAACATCATAATGGATGAGATCGCGAGAGAACGCGACAGATCATCTTCCTTATCCTTGTTGCCGATATTGCGGAATCCAAGTATTGCAAATGTTAGAATGGCCGCAAATGTAATGGCGATGAAGTTGGTGAAGAACTGCAATGTTGCGCCCAGCATGATGGAAGTGTTGGTAAAAGCGAGCCCGTATCCGATGGTGCAAAGGGGCGGCATAATAGCGGTAGCAATGGCAACCCCGGGCAAGGCGGCATCCAACTGTGGATGTGCCAATGCGTAAGCAGCCGCAGCGCCGCCAACGATGGCGATGCCCAGATCCAGGGGCGAGGCAGTGGTTCTGATCATGACTTCGTGTGGGGTGACTGCGTTAACCCCATAGGGCAGGCGGAAGATCAGAATAGACAGAACTGCGGAGAGGGCAACAGCCAACCCCGCGCCTTTGATCACAGCAATCATAGAGCGGCGAAACATACGCTGCAACCCGGATAGCGATGCGATGGCCAGCCCAAGAATCGGGGACATGAGAGGGTCAATTAACTGTGCGCCGATGGTGACTACAGACTGATCGGCTAAAAGGCCGAAGGTTGCGATGGCGGCGGAAAAGACAACAAGAATAAAGAAATCAATCCCGGGAGATCCCGCGTCAACCAGATCATTTAAAACGATCGCTTTACGAGTCTGAGTCAGGCGGTGGCTGCGCAGAAAGCGCCTGACCGCGAGAAATCTTTCCGTGTTCTTCTTAGTCGATGTCGAATTTTGCCTGCCCGGTTGGTTTTTAGCGTCTTCTTTTTGCGTCATTTTTCATTCTTCTTGTATTGCTTATCCCATTTTACACGAGGAATATCACATTTTCGCTGACTTCTTTGCCGTGCTGCTGTATACTATTTATTGTATTTATCAATCATTTTGTTGGTGTTAGCGAGGAAAAACATGAAATCTATTGACAACATCATGGCGGTAGTAATGGGAGGGGGGCAGGGAAGCCGACTCTATCCGCTGACGAAAGAACGCGCAAAACCAGCGGTACCGATTGCTGGTAAATATCGGTTGATTGATATCCCTTTGAGCAACTGCATTAATTCCGGTGTTTTTAAGATAGCTATATTAACCCAATTCAATTCTGTTTCGCTTCATCGGCACATTTCACAAACCTATGTGTTTGATTCCTTCCATACTGGATGGGTGCAGATCTGGGCGGCAGAGCAGACTCCGAGTGTGACAGATTGGTATCAAGGAACGGCTGACGCCGTACGCAAACAGATCAACGAAATTAAATCCGCGCGTGTCCCTTATGTAATGATTTTAGCTGGCGACCATCTTT
>CAZDIS010000097.1:0-9846 GCA_964505585.1 uncultured Pelolinea sp.
CCCAGAACCCGTCGAAAATATCGAACAATACAAACCAATGCTAATGCTTTAACGAATAAATCCCGCTTGAAGGCGGGACTTATTCAGAACTAAATTTGATTAATTATTCTTTGCGCCCTGTGCGATCCAATCGTAGATGACTTGAATCGTTTCTTCTGGCAAAGGATTTCCCGGGGGCATCTGTGGTGCGCCGTCACCGATCAGTACTTTGTAGAGCATGCTGTTCTCAGGATTTCCTGGTTCCACTTGCGCGACAATATCATCATAATTCTCAAGGAAAATTCCGCCTTTTCCACCGTGGGCATCCAATGCGTATTCTTCGATGATCGGCCAAACATCAGCAGAGAAACTTACTTCGCTGGTTGCTTCCATCTCGGCTTCCGCGTCCTCGGCTTCCGCATCATCCGCTGGCGCATCATCACTTTCGGCCTGCATCGCTTCTGATTCTGAATCAGATTCTTCCATCTCAGAATCCATACTTTCTTCAACCACTGCCGGTTCCGCAACCTCAACCTCAGGTTGCGCAGGTGCGCATGCTGCCAAAACCAACATCAAAACAACCCCAATTATCAATACTTTTTTCTTCATTTTTACTCCTTTAATTTACATACATTCTAAAGAAGATGAATAATTTTTTTTATCTGATAATTGTTAATATATTTACGGAGATAAACTGAGGACAACGTCGAGGATCTCCTTGCTGGCTTGCGTGATGTCCTGCTTTTCTGTGCCTCTGCCAGTGGAAAAGCGGATCGTTCCTGACGCGTAATCGATGGGAATACGAATTGCTTCCAGTACGTGAGAAACGGATACATTTTCTGCATGGCATGCCGCACCGGCAGATACCGCAAGTCCCTCTAACCTATCAATGATTTCGTTTGCTTTGAGACCATAAAATGAGGCACTGCTTGTATTGGGTAACCTGTTTGCGGTATCACCATTGATATGCATATCAATATCAGAATCACGTAATGCAGATTCCAGTTGGTCGCGCAACAAAGCGTAATGCGCAGCATATGAATGCAAATGCAAGGAAATAAGTTCACATGCGATTCCCAATCCAACGATGCCGATCACGTTTTCTGTCCCCGGCCGCATATTCATTTCATGGCTCGCGCCATGCATGAGCTTCTCTAGCTTTATCCCATCGCGAATGAATAATGCCCCTATTCCTTTTGGCGCATATAGCTTATGCCCCGCAATCGTCAGAAGATCAGCGTCTAATTTATTGACATCCACAGGAATTTTTCCAATAGATTGGGAAGCATCTGTATGCAATACAATATTATGGCTATGCGCAATGTTTGCAATTTCAGAAATGGGTTCGATCGTGCCGATTTCATTATTCGCGTGCATGATCGATATAAGAATTGTGTTTTCTTGGATTGCATCTTCAACATCCGCTGGGTCTACCCTGCCCAGCTCATCAACAGGTAATATCGTCACTGCAACGCCATTGTTCTTTAAAGCTTTGCATACCTCCAGTACTGCCGGGTGCTCTATAGCTGAAGTGATAATATGGCTTCCTTCAGCCAGATTTTCACGCACGGTTCCTTTTATTGCCAGGTTATTCGATTCTGTTCCGCCGCTGGTAAAAATGATTTCATGCGTATGGCATCCTAACATCTCCGCAACCTGACTGCGCCCATGTTCAATCGCATCCTTTGCCCTTTTCCCAAATTGATGGTTCGAAGAAGGGTTTCCAAAATTAATATGTATAAAAGGAAGCATCGCTTCAGCCACAAGCGGGTCGATCGGAGTTGTGGCATTGTAATCAAGATAGATTGGCCTGTTCATGTTGGTTCCCTTTTTTTCTTGTTCTTCTAAAGAACAAGTTTAAGAAATATTTGCCATCAATTCAATAAATATCCGCTTTAATTGATTATATGATCAAATTTTCAAAAAACAGTTGGCAGGCGGGTAACGAAGTTAATCAAGTAGTATGAGAAACTATTTTGCTTTAATAACACACAAGAAGCCCAGCGGTTCTTCGCCCTTGACGACAAATTGATGTAAGTCATTGCCTGAAATAAAAATGGCATCGTTCGGTCCGACCTCGTTGAATTGATCTTCGAGTTGGAGAACCGCGTGGCCATGTACGATCAAAACCCCATGTTCATGCGGATGTCGTTCTAAATTACTATGTGTGCCGGGTTCTAATCGAAAGTATCGCATATGAAAACTCTTTGAATCTTCATTTGGGCCAATGAAAACTTGCCGGGTTACCCCCTCAAATTCATCTCCGTACGCCCGAATATTGACGTCTTCCCATTTAAAATCATTGGCGCTGCCTTTAAATTTGTGAATAACTGACATGCTTATTCCTTTTCAGGTGTTATTTCTGTAATAAATGTATTGATCTCCTCTTGGCTGAATACACTTTTTATTCTATTTTCAGAGTTGAACTTGATTGCCCATTTCTTTGGAAGAGTGAAAAATGGAAGGCGCATTTTTTTTCTGATTGCTCTCCAGTCAATCTTTTCGTATGTCGAAGTATCTAATTTTTTCTTTTTCAATTTTGAATCATTATTATCGATTACGCCAGTTTCAGTCAGGATAATATTGAGAATAAAAAAATAATTTCTGCGGCCCAAAAACACCAAAAAACCATATAAAAGTACGGCTGAATTAATTATCAAGCTATTCGCCAGATAAAAATCCATGAGTGCGCGACCTACACTTCCTATTAACGATCGAACAAATGCGAAAATCAATGTTATCTCCTATAGGGTAGAATGGCGGACCAATTGATCCGCCATTCCTCTGAATTGCTCTTTGATCTGTCTTTAGATTTTTTCTTCTTTCGGCGCGCCTGCGGCAACTTCCCAGCTGGTCGGGTTCTTAAGGTACATGAACCATACAACAACAAGAACTGCGGCTGCAACAACGATACCGATCACACCCAGCCACTGCACCAGTTTAGTGAACAGGAACTGCGGCCAGAGAAAGCCATCACCAATGCTTGTGATCAGTGATGCGCCTTCAGGCATAGCGAAACCGGCGTTCTGTGCGGCATCGGTGAAGAAAGGTGCCATTGCGGTTGCGATATAGAAACCAACACCTAATTCGAGAATACCAGCAATAACCATTCTGAAAATATTGCCGCCCATCAATGGAGCGAAGAGCGCGACAACGAACGGGATGATCGCCAGGTCCGCAAAAAGGAGAACGCGGTTGCCAGGCAGAATGATGCTGAGCAGAATTGCTATCGGAACCAGCAGCAGAGATGAAGAAATCGCTGCGGGATGCCCAATCAGAATCGCGGAGTCCAGACCGATATAAATTTCACGGTCGCTGGCGCGCTTCTTCATGAATTCGCGGGCTGCTTCTGATACAGGGATCAAGCCTTCCATCAGGATCTGAACCATGCGGGGCAGCAGCAACATAACGGCTGCCAGGTTAATGCCCGTTTGTAGGATTCTAATGGCTGCTGACTCAGCATTGTAATAGCCGAGCAGGCCAAGCACCAAACCAATGACCAGGCCCAGAATAATGGGCTCGCCAAAAACGCCCAGTTTCTTCTGAATGGTATCGGGATCAACTTTCCAATCCTTCACGCCAGGAATGCGGTCGAGGATCCAGTTCGTAATGATCGCGAACGGAACACCGGGAGCAGTGGTCAGGTGAGGGATGGAGATACCGGGCAGGTTATAGAAGGATTGCACAGCTTTCGCGGTCCAGTCGCCCAGGAATAATGCCAGAGCGGCTGCCACAGCAGCGGTTACCAGGCCGTAGGCCAGATTTCCGGATGCAATGTAGACCATGGAGCCAAGGAAAGCGAAATGCCAATAGTTCCAGACATCGATGTTTAGTGTTTTTGTTACTTTGAATACAAGCAATACCAGGTTCACCAGAATTGCGATCGGGATCACCCACAGACCTACATCTGTTCCAAATGCAATCGCCGCGGCAGAAGGCCAACCCACATCAACAACATCACGCGTGATATTCCAGTTGGTTACCATCGCCTGAGCCACATCAGAAAGTGTGCCCCACATTAATCCGATCACCAGGTTAATACCGATAAAGGCAATACCGATTGTCACACCTGCGCGGAATGCCTTTCCTGGTTTTGCACCGAGTACCAACCCAACGACGAAAATAATAATTGGGAGTACTACTGTTGCGCCGAGACTATCGATCACGGCTTTTAGAGTCGCTAAAAAGACTTCCATTTTGTAAAACCTCCGTTATTTAGTTAATAAGATAATTTTTTCGAGTTTAATCCTGCAGTTTTTCAATGATCTCTTCGATAATTTCCTCCTTCCCAATACCTGTTAAAAATGCCAGCGTTTGAATGACCGGAACGCCAAGATCACTTGGCACAGGTGTCGTTGTTACAACCAGATCCGCGTCACTCACCAGGGATTTCACTTCAGCTGCTTTACATTGCCTGGTGGTTATATTAATTCCTCGTTCTTTTAGTGCTTCTTCGATCCCCTTTGCTACTACTGTTGACGTCGCGATTGCTGTCCCGCAGGCTACTAATATTCTTTTTGGCCTTTCCATTCCTATCTCCTTTTAAGTCTCACCATTATTTACAATCTTTGAAACAATCTAGAACACCTTCTTTAGTATCTTGTTCGATCAATTTTGAAACTAATTCTGGATCCTGTAGAACTGAAGCCACCTCCTGCAGCATTTCAATTTGAGCTTTGGGTTGGTCCAACGCAAGCAGGAAAACCAGCTGAACAGAGACTGATTCCTCCGGCGAAACCATATTCTGGAAATGTATAGGTGTTTTTAATATCGCCATACCCAGACCGGGTTTGTTCACATGTTCAATTTCGGTATGGGGAATTGCCGCGTTGATCCCTCCAGCCAGTGGTAACCCGGTGGGAAGCTGCTTCTCCCTATCAATCGCCGCCTGAACAAAACTATCTTTGACGTATCCAAGTTTAAATAATTCATTACCAATTGCCGAAATAACTTCTTCGGATGATTGAAATTTTTTGTTTAGTACAACACATTGTGGGTTCAGAAGTTCCGCGATTGCATTATTCATTCCTTCAATGCCTCCAAATTTTGTATGGTTGCCTTTAGATCAGCCAGGAATCTTGCTGCTTGCACACCATCCATGACGCGGTGGTCTGCACTGAGTGTAAAGGTGATGATCTCTTCAACATGAAAAGCGTTGTCTTCAGCGGGAGAGAAAACACGGTTCTTTTTCCCGACTGCAAGAATAGCTGCCTGCGGCGGATTGATGATAGCGGTAAAACGGTCGATTTCAAACATTCCGAGATTGGAAATCGTAAACGTTCCTCCTGAAAGTTGATCTGGAGATAATTTTCCGGCGCGTGCCCGCTCACTAAGATCTCTAATCTCGTTAGATATGCTTTCTACTGTCTTCTGATTTGCATTTTTTACCACCGGTACGATCAATCCATCTTCCAGTGCTGTCGCAATGCCGATGTTGATCTCAGGATTGAGTATGATTTCATTTCCAGAAAACTGACTGTTCAAGATCCGGTTTCGCTCCAAAGCGACTGCAACCGCCTTGGTAATCAGCGCTGTAATCGTAATTTTTCTTTGTTTTTTTCCGATCGCAGCATTTAAGTCTGCCCGGTAGGCTTCAATCTCTCCCACATTGATATCTGCCTGGAGTGTCATCTGGGGGATCTCTTGCCAGCTTTGGGCCATATTGCGTGCAATGGTCTTCCTTATGTTATTAAGCGGAATGGATGATGCTTGCATATCCAAACCTTCTCTTGCAGATTTTTCGTCCTCACTGGCGTATTGGACATCAACTGCCTGAATGCGCCCGCGCGGACCGGATCCGGACAGATTAGCCAGTTCCACATTTTCGTTTCTGCTTACTCGCCGTGCAGCTGGTGTTGCCCGCACTGTGCCCGCAGGCGCAGCAGTGAGTGAATTCAGATAATTTTCCACATCAGAACGTGTGACTTTTTCCTGTCCCGAAAAACTTCTGATCTGCTCAACTTTCAAGTCATTCTCCTCCATCAATTTTTTAGCGACTGGCGTGACCTACGCGCTGTGTTTTTTTGTTTCAAGAGGTGATTCGGCTGTTGTCGAAACAGTCTTTTCCAATTCCGTGTCTGGAAGTTTTTCCCCCGGCTGCAGGATATATGCAATGATTTTTGTTACTGGAACAATATCGCCGATCTTGTATCTAATGCCAGCAAGAATCCCATCCTCCGGCGCTTCGACCTCCATAGATATCTTATCCGTGCTCACTACTGCAATTGGATCGCCTTTTTCAACCCGATCGCCTTCTTCATGAAGCCATTCAAGAATTTCCGATTCTTCCTGTGTAAAGCCGAACTTCGGCAATATGATTTCTTTAGCCAAACGGTCTCCTTAATATTTCAGTGAGCAAATATTTTTTACTTCTTCTATAATATTTTCTACCTGCGGGACGGCGTTGTATTCTAAATTTCGATTGTAAGGAATAGGCATGTCTAAACCAGCCAATCTTCGAATGGGTGCATCCAAAAAATCAAACGCTTCACTTTCAGCGATAACAGCCGAAATTTCCCCGCCATAGCCCCCTGTTTTCACTGCTTCATGTACTATCAGCAATTTGCCCGTTTTAATGACTGATTCAATGATAGGTTTATCATCAAGCGGCTTTAAAGTTCTTGGATCGATGATCTCAATATCAACCCCGTCTTTGGCTAATTTCTCCGCCGCGTCTAAGGCTCTTGGAACCATGACTGAAGTTGCGACAACCGTCAGATCCTTTCCCTCTCGTACGATATTGCTCTTTCCGATCGGTATGGTGTACATTTCCTCAGGAACATGTCCTTTGGTCTTGTATAACAATTTGTGCTCGAAAAACATGATTGGATTTTCTTCTTCGATCGCAGCCAGCAGCAATCCTTTCGCATCATAGGGTGTTGAAGGCATAACAACCTTCAATCCCGGTACATGGACAAACCAGTTTTCAAGGCTTTCAGAATGTTGCGCGGCAGCTCCAGTTCCCGAACCGCCCGGCAGGCGGATCACAAAGGGTACCGTCGCTTTTCCGCCAAACATAAACCGCATTTTCGCGCCCTGCATCACAATTTGCTCCATAGCGATTACGACAAAATCACTGAATTGGATCTCGCCAATTGGGCGCATGCCTGTTACAGCTGAACCAACACAAGCCCCCGCGATTCCCGCTTCAGAGATTGGCGTGTCTATCACGCGCTCAGGGCCAAATTTTTCAAGCAATCCGGCGGATACACCAAAGGCGCCGCCGTAGACACCAATGTCTTCCCCGATCAGGAAAACACGATCATCCTTCTCCATTGCCTGCCGCATCGCTTCCCGCAATGCTTCCATGTAGCTGATCTCACGCATAAATTCCCTCCATGATGGTTGATACGTCTGGTTCTGGGCTGCTTTCCGCGAACGCCACCGCGTTGGAAATTTCTTCTGCGGCCTTTTTCTCTATCGCTTCAAACTCCTTTTGTTTGACACCGATTTCCTTCGCGAATCGCTGGATTGGGTCTTTTTCCTTCCATGCCTTAACCTCTTCGCGTGTGCGATAGAGCTGTCGATCGCTTTTTGAATGGCCTTGATACCGATAGGTCACTGCTTCTATCAGCGTAGGTCCATTTCCTGCTCGCGCGCGCTTTGCGGCTTCCTGGACCGCTTTATAAACTGCCAGGACGTCGTTCCCATCAATGGTTAATCCCTTAATGCCGTACGCCTTTGCCCGGTCGCTGATCTGTTCAATCCGGAAGGCTTTATCAAAAGCCATCGACATCGCATATTGGTTATTCTCGCACAGGTAAATGATCGGCAGGTTCCAAATGCTCGCCATGTTTAACGATTCATGAAAGGCACCCTCATTCGCGGCGCCATCACCAAAAAGGGTCAAAGCGACCTGTTTCGTTTTCCGCATTTTGATACTTAATCCAACTCCAACAGAGATGGGAAGATTGCCAGCGACAATCCCCTGCGCGCCAAGGTTATTTGACTCTACGTCCGCGATATGCATGGAACCGCCTCTTCCACGGCAATATCCATTTTCTTTTCCCAGGAATTCTGCCATCATCCTATTCAAGTCCCCACCCCACATGAGGAAATGGCCATGCCCGCGGTGTGTATTGAGTAAATAATCACCATCATCTAGAGCAGGCCCTGCGCCGGCGGCAATTCCTTCCTGCCCGATAGAGACATGCATGGTTCCATGCACCTTTCCCATAGAAAACATTTCCAAAGCATTCTCTTCAAAGGTTCGCGTAAGCACCATTTTGTATAACAGGTCTTGCGCTTTTTTCTTTGACAGTACTCCCCCGATCAAATTTTCACTCTTTTTCGCTTTAGCCACTCATCCTCCGTTGTGTGTTAATTAAATAATGGTGAAATTGCATTTTCATCCGTGATCAAAGCATTCAGCCAGTTGCCTTTCAGAATCGCTTCAATTGCTTTGGTCTTCTTCGCGCCCGCAGCGATCCCAATGATCCGGCACCCGTTGGCTTTAATTTTCTTAATCTCCGCGCTCATACATCGTTTATTGACATCTATATCAAGCACTTCCCCCTCAGAATCTAAAACAACACCACAGAAATTACAAACACCGCCCTGGTCTTTGATCTGATTGATATCATCCTCATCCAAAAAACCTGTTCGGTAAATACTTGAATAATACGGGTCCACTTCAATCGTACCAATTCCCAGTAAGGCGATATCCGATTGATAAGCCATATTCAACGTTTCATTGATTTGAGGTACTTTTTTTAATGAAATCGCCGCCTTTTCCGAATCTAAGAAAGCTGGGGAAGGAAGATAATAATGAGATGAATTCAGTTTATTCGCTAAAAACGCGGCCAGATCAGGGCCATCCACCCTGCGGTCGCTTTTTGCGCCCACAGCCCCAATCACCTGAACAACCCGCGTGTCTTCCAACGCGTAATATGGCAAAGCTGAGATCAGAGCATATAATGAGGACCCCCACCCTATCCCGATCGTAAGATCATCTTTAAGAAAATTTTGAACATAATTTGCGCCTAAGCGGCCAACCAGTTCTAAATTATGGTCATAATCGATCAACCCGGCGTTTACAACAAAAGCAGCATCAAGCTGGTAATTATCTTTTAGCAAGCGCTCCAGTGCGTTATCTCTGAGAAGTGGGTATTTAATCACAAATTCGACCACACCCTGTTGCTCCGCTTCAGAAAGAAGGCGGGAAATCGCTGACCGTGAATAGCCGGAAACCTGCGCGATCTCTGCTTGTGATTTTTTCTCTTTGTAATATAAGGTCGCTATGTCCGCTAATAATTGACTGCGCGTTTCAATATCCATTCCACTTTTAGAATTATGCTTGTCTCTAATATAGCATAACTTGTAACATTTGTTACAACCTTTCACATATGTGAATTCGATTATCCTCAACCATTTTTTTGGGGAATTGAATTGACTTTTTTCCTGTACCAATCTACACTAGATAGCATGTTAGCCCGCGTTTTCTCATGCGCTGTGATCGGTTTAGACGGCGAGATCGTTGAAGTGGAGGTTGATACCAGCCAGGGTTTGCCCGGTATGGATATTGTCGGCTTGCCGGATGCTGCTGTGAAAGAATCCAAGCAGCGCGTTATGGCGGCTGTCAAGAATGCTGGCTATGCATTCCCGCGCAAACGCCTGACAGTCAATCTCGCGCCCGGATCCGTTCGTAAAGAGGGTCCGGTTTATGATCTCCCTATCGCGCTTGGTGTCCTGGTCTGCATGGGGATCATTCCCAATCAAGAATTGGAGAGTTCACTGGTAATTGGCGAACTCTCTCTCGATAACTCTACCAGACATGTCAAAGGCATCCTCCCTATGGCGGCTATCGCTAAAGAAAAAGGATTCAAACACATCATCGTTCCCCATGATGATGGCGCTGAAGCAGCGCTC
>CAZDIS010000098.1:0-8415 GCA_964505585.1 uncultured Pelolinea sp.
TGGGTTTCCGACCTTTTGTTTATAACACCGCAATAGAACATAAGATTACCGGCTGCGTGAGAAATTCATAATCTGGTGTCGATATCGTCGCTTCAGGTATTGAGGACGATTTAGACACATTCATTCAAATCATTGAAAAAAGTCCACCGCCCTTATCTAAGATCGATCAATTTGATTGGAAGCAGGTACAACCTGATATTTTTAAAGGATTTGAGATCTTACGCAGTAAGGTAATCCCCGGTGAGTTTATTCCGATTTCACCTGATGTTGCTGTGTGTGATGATTGTATGCATGAACTTTTTAATCCAAACGATCACCGCTATAGATACCCTTTTATCAATTGTACGAATTGCGGACCACGCTTGACGATAATAAAAGATATCCCTTATGACCGTCCCCTGACAACCATGGCCAGTTTTCCGATGTGTCCGGTTTGCAAAAGAGAATACCAGGATCCTGCAAATCGCCGCTTTCATGCTCAACCCATTGCCTGCCCAGACTGCGGACCAGCAATTTGGTTTAAAGATAAGGCAGGGAATATCTTTAATTCTGAAGATGGGTTGCAAAAAGCAAGAAGTTACCTTGCGGACGGAAAAATAATTGCGATAAAAGGCCTGGGAGGATTTCATCTGGCCTGCAGCGCGACCGATGAAGCCGCGGTTGCAACGCTCAGAAAGCGAAAGAAGCGCTCCCAAAAACCATTTGCTGTGATGGCATTTGACATCCGCACCATCGAGAAATACTGCCGCCCTGATCAGTTTGAAAGTTCCCTGATTCTATCCAAGGAAAAACCCATTGTGATCGTTGATAAAAGGGATGGTGCAAGCATTCCCGAGATAATTGCACCCGGCAGGCACACGATCGGTGTCATGCTACCTTATACACCCCTGCATCTTCTCCTGTTAGAGCCGGAAAAAGGGTTTCCAGATCTGTTTGTGATGACCAGCGGGAATATTTCTGAAGAACCAATTGCATATAAAAATATTGACAGCATGGAACACCTTAATGAAATTGCGGATGGGTTTCTGCTCCATGATCGTGATATACATGTGCGGGTTGATGACAGTGTAGTAACTACGGCAAAAGATCGCATTTATTTCCTGCGGCGTTCCCGTGGGTATGCTCCCAGAGCCATCTCGGTCCCAAAGACCGAAACGATGGAACTGGCTGTTGGCGCGGAGTTAAAAAATGCTTTCTGTTTGACTAAGTCAAATTACGGATTTGTTAGCCACCATATAGGTGATCTGAAAAATTACGAAACATTCCAATCGTTTCGTGAGAATATCAGTCATTACCAAAATATATTCAACATCTCACCTCAAACCATTGCATGTGATTTACATCCTGATTACTTATCCACAAAATTTGCAAAACGATTCGGACGGGAAAACGGCATTCCGGTTGTGAGCGTTCAGCATCACCATGCGCATTTGGCATCATGCCTGGCGGATAACGGAATTTTCGACGGTTCACCCGCTATGGGATTTATCTTTGACGGAACCGGATATGGCCCGGACGGAACCATATGGGGCGGAGAAGTGCTTATCGGTAATATGAAAGGATACGCGCGCGCTTATCACCTGGAAGCTATGCCCCTGCCAGGTGGCGATTCTGCGGTGCTGCATCCAAATCGAATCGCAATTTCCTATCTGCTCCAAAACAATATTCTTTTAGACCAAAACATTCCGACTGTATCTCTAACAGAGCAAGCAGAGATCAATACACTTTCAAAGCAGATCAGCGCGGGCATAAACACAGCATATACAACCAGCATGGGCCGTTTGTTTGATGCGGTTGCCAGCCTGATCGGTTTACGGCAGTCCATCACCTACGAAGCCCAGGCCGCGATCGAGCTTGAACAAATTATCGACCCAACCGTAAAATCAGCTTACGCCATCCATTTTTCAGACCAGGTTATAAAAGTTGGATCCGTATTAGAACAGATCATTGAAGATATCAAAAATAATATACCAAAAAGTGTGATATCAACGAAATTCCATAACAGCATCGTGCAGCTCGTTGGTAATATCGCAGAAACGATCCGCACGGAGCAGGATATTTCGCAAGTTGCCCTTTCCGGTGGTGTGTGGCAAAATAAGTACTTGCTATGCCGGTCAATTTCACACCTAAAATCGAAGGGATTTTCTGTTCTCTATCACCAACAGGTACCAGCAAATGACGGTGGTATCGCTTTAGGACAAGCGGCAATATTAAGATCGACCAATTAATGAAAAAGAGGAAAATATGTGTCTCGGTATTCCCGGAAAAATAACAGAAATATACGAAGAAAACAAGACCAGAATGGGGAAAGTTGATTTTGATGGCGTTTTGCTCGACGTCTGCCTTGAAGCCGTACCGGAAGCAAAAAATTCCGATTATGTGATAGTGCATGCTGGTTTTGCCATCAGCAGATTGAGCCAGGAAGAGGCTGCCGAAACTCTTGGATATTTAAGAGAAATCGATGAGATCAACCAGCAAATGGCGGCTGATAGATCATAGTTTCTATGGACACCAACTTCAAAGATCCGGGGCTTATCAAGAACGCGCTCTCAGCGCTATTAAAAATCCTTACCCGGCGATGGGCAATTATGGAGATTTGCGGCGGGCAAACCCATGCTTTTATGCAGTCGGGATTATCAGGCATGCTGCCTGAAGGAATCGAATTGATCCACGGCCCGGGCTGCCCGGTATGTGTCACCTCACTAGAACTGGTAGATAAAGCTGTGGCGATCGCCGCAAAAGACAATGTGATTTTTACATCTTATGGGGATATGCTCCGCGTTCCCGGTTCTGAATCGGACCTTTTTTCTGTACGGGCGCAAGGCGGCGATGTACGGGTTGTGTATTCACCAATTGAAGCACTAAACATCGCGACAAACAATCCTGAAAAAGAGGTGGTCTTTTTTGGGATTGGATTTGAAACCACCGCCCCATCTAACGCAATCAGCGTTATCAAAGCCGCGGAAAGAAAAATACCTAATTATTCGATGCTTGTTTCACATGTGCGTGTCCCGCCCGCAATGCACGCCATCCTGAGCGCAAAGAATAACCGTGTGCAAGGTTTTTTAGCTGCAGGACATGTTTGCGCGGTGATGGGCATGGAAGAATATTATCCGATTGCCCAAAAATATAACGTGCCTATGGCAGTTACAGGATTTGAGCCTTTTGACTTAGTGCTCGGTATTCTGGAAACAGTGCGCATGCTTGAAAATGGAAAGGTAGATGTGATTAATGCCTATAAACGGGCGGTGCAGCCGCGGGGGAATATCAATGCCAGGCATATCATTGACAAAGTTTTTGAGGAATGTGACCGCCAATGGCGCGGCATCGGCCTGATACCTCAGAGTGGATGGAAGCTGAACGATGCCTACGCGCAATTCGATGCAGAAAAGCGTTTTCATGTCGAAGACATTAATACACGAGAATCAGAGATTTGTATATCTGGATTGATCCTTCAAGGTTTGAAAAAACCTTTTGAATGTCCCGCTTTTGGTAAAGAATGCACACCGCAGAATCCTTTAGGCGCAACCATGGTTTCGTCCGAAGGCGCTTGCGCAGCGTACTTCCGATATGGAAAGCGCAATTAACCTATGCAGAATAATAAATTCGAAGCCTTCACCTGCCCCATTCCTATTGCTCCAAATAAAACGGTAACAATCGGGCATGGCAGCGGAGGGACTCTCACAAAATCATTAATTCAATCCGTTTTTTATGAGCATTTTTTCAATAAAATACTTAATGCAGGAAATGACTTTGCGGAATTCCCTATGCCGGATTCCACAAAGGATCGCATCGTCACATCAACAGATGGCCATGTTGTTGATCCAATTTTTTTTCCCGGGGGTAATATTGGCCGTTTAGCCGTTGCTGGGACGGTAAACGACATCAGTATGTCCGGTGCAATCCCGATGTATCTGACGGCATCATTCATCATTGAAGAAGGCCTTCCAATCAAAGATCTAATGGAAATAGCGCACGCAATGCAGCAGTGCGCGCGAGAAGCGAATATCCAAATTGTTGCGGGCGACACAAAAGTCGTAGAGAAGGGGAAAGCGGATAAAGTTTTCATATCGACCTCCGGAGTTGGATTTCTTAATAAAGGACTTTCAATTGACGGAAGCCGCGCAGAACCAGGGGATGCTGTCATCATTTCGGGAACAATTGGTGATCATGGGATTGCTGTCCTTGCAGCAAGGAATGAGTTGGGTTTTTCAACGACTATTCAATCCGATGTCGCTCCGCTCAATGGTCTGATCCAAACTGCGATTGCAGCCACACCGGCTGTTCATGTTCTCAGGGACCCGACCCGCGGGGGTGTGGCAACAACCCTGAATGAGATCGCACAACAGAGCAATGTAAATATCATTCTCGATGAAACCCTGTTGCCCATCAAAAAACAAGTTCAGGCCGCGTGTGATATCCTCGGCTTTGATCCCCTGTATGTCGCGAATGAAGGTAAAGTTTTGCTGATCGTTCCCCAGCATGAAGTGGATGGATTGCTTGAGCATCTACATAAACATCAATATGGAAAAATGGCAAAAGTCATTGGGACTGTTACCGAGTCCGACAGAACTCCAATGGTTTTAATGAAAACTGAAATAGGTGGAACCCGCATTGTAGACATGCTGACAGGCGCAATGCTGCCTCGCATTTGTTAATTTTCAACAGCGCTTGACACGCCCCCACCACAATTTATACTTATACAAAAAAGAAAGAGGAATAATGAAAATTGATTATAAAGAAACCACGTCCGACCTGATATCACGCATCAACATCCACGATACCTACGGCGCAAAAGATATTGATGCCTGGATGTTAAAAACACTTGATCTACAAAAAGGATTAAAAATTCTTGATGCCGCCTGCGGTTCCGGGAAACAATGTGCGTCTTTCTATACCACGCTCAATGGCAATTGTGAGATTGTTGGCGGTGATGTTTCTCAGGAATTGCTGGAAAAAGCCAAGCAATTAAGCGCGGAAAAAGGTTATGAGATCGATTTCGTAACGCTGGATTTTAACAAGCGTTTTGATTTCGATGAAAATACCTTCGATCTTATCTCTTGCTGCTTTGCGATCTATTATTCAGAGGATATCCCCTTTACCATCCGGGAAATGCATCGCGTCTTGAAACCGGGTGGCAGATTATTCACAACCGGCCCAATGCCACAGAATAAGCTGGAATTTTATGAGATCATTCAAGAAGCAACCAATAAAACCATTCCCCCAATGCCAGGTAGCTCGCGGTATGACAGTGAGATTTTGGATGCGATCGAAGACACCTTCGCACAAGTAGAAGTCAAAATATTTGAAAACCCGCTCACCTTCCCTTCGGCCGAACCATTTTTGGAGTATACCCGCGCATCCCTATCCGAAGATCGGAGACTTTGGGGCGACTTTTTTACTGAAAAAGAAAGTTTCGTTGATGTAATGGAAAAAATCACGTCCGTCGCGAAAAAACGCATTGAAAAGGACGGAAAAATTGTAATGACAAAAGTGGTGGGTGGTTTCATTGCCACCAAATAAGGGAAATAAGAATTAATGAATCTAATTGGAAAAAAAGTATTTTTTATCGGTGCGCATCCCGATGATATTGAAATTGGTGCTGGTGCATTGATCGCAAATCTTAAGGGAAAATCGGAGATTTTTTGCGTCACGCTTTCAGATAATCAGAAGAATCCATCATTGAAAAATGTTGCTGCTGAACATCGAGAAAGCATGAAGATCCTTGGCATTGATCAGGAACATGATTATCTGGCTGAATTTGAGACCAGGCGCTTTAAGCAAATTCGCCAGGATATCCTTGAATACCTATTTTCTCTGAATAAAAAACATTCTCCGGATGTGGTATTCGCCCACTCAGATGCGGATTTGCATCAGGACCACAGTGTGGTGACAGAAGAATCTTTGCGGGCATTCAGAGGGACATCCTTATTCGGATTCGATGTCATTCGCAGCAGCCATGGATTCTTCCCGTCACTCTTAATTGAGGTTGAGGAAAACGACGTTCATAAGAAAATTGACGCGCTGGCGGCCTATAAAACCTACGCAGACAAATATTATTTTTCCGCTGAATTAACAAGATCAATTCTTGTGAGAAACGGCGCTTTGGCAGAAAAAGAATTTGCGGAAGGTTTCAACATTTTCAGAATGATCGGCTCATTTAATTAATGATCAGAGTTTACAAAAAAAGCTCCCACGTAGCGGGAGTTTCTTTTTTTATCCAGTTATATCTTCATCCGCCTCTTCAAGTTCATAGACCGCAGCCTTTAATACTTTTAGAGATAAAAGTGCGCATTTGAGGCGTACAGGGCTCAGTTCAATGCCTAGAAGATCCAATATAGTTTGTTTATCCAGCTTCTTCAAGTCTTCAATGTTCTTCCCTCTTATGGACTCCAATAATAGATCAGCTGAAGCAATGGAAATAGCGCATCCCTGGCCATCAAACTTAGCATCCAAGACATTTTGTTCATCATCGACCAATAAGTCAATGTGGATATGATCACCGCAAAGCGGGTTCTCATCTTCAAATGCGAAGTCACTATGATCCAACCGTCCTTTATGCTGGGGGTTCTTATAGCGGTCGATAATTATTTCTCGATAAAGATCATCCATCCTACTTAAACACCTTAATCACCTTTTTCAACCCTTTGACCAGTGCATCAATATCTGTTGTTGAATTATATAAATATAAACTAGCACGCGTTGTCGCGGGAAGTGAAAGCTTTTGATGCAATGGCATGGCACAATGATGGCCAGCCCTGACTGCGATGCCGTCTTCATCGAGTAATTGCGCGATATCATGGGGATGAATACCGTCAATTGTAAATGTGAGAACGCCGCTTCTCTCTTCTGGTTCTGGGCCGATGATGGTCAATCCTTTTATTTCACTCAATGCGTGATACCCATAGGCAGTTAAGTGTTTTTCGTGCGTTTCAATCTCCGCAATCCCAACATCTGATAAATAATCAATCGCAGCACCAAATCCAATCGCTTCTCCAATCGGTGGTGTTCCAGCTTCGAATTTATAGGGAATGTCGTTAGGCTGGTAGCCCTTAAAAGTAACTTTCTTAATCATGTCTCCCCCACCTAAAAAAGGCGGGATGGATTTAAGCAAATCTGCTTTGCCAAACAGCGCTCCCACACCAGTAGGACCGCACATTTTATGGGCAGAAAATGCATAAAAATCCGCATCTAAATCTTCAATTGAAACAGGGATGTGAGGTACCGATTGTGCGCCATCAATCACTACGACCGCGCCAGCTGCGTGCGCTGCTTCGACCATCGATTTAGCGGGATTGATTGTACCGAGCACATTGGAAACATGGGTGAAGGATACAAGCTTTGGTTGTTTTGTTAAAAATTCAGAAAAATGATCTTGGTCAAGCTTCCCATCTTTAGTGAAGCGGATAAACTCGATCTTTATCCCTAATTGATCCCGCAGCATATACCAGGGAACAATATTGGAATGATGCTCCATCTCAGTCAGTAAAATAAGATCACCGGACTTCAGATTAAACGATCCCCATGATTTCGCGACAAGATTTAAAGACTCTGTTGTATTTCGTGTAAAAATGATCTGCCAGGCATTCTTCACACCTACGAAATCAGCCACCTTTGTCCTGGCAGATTCAAATGCTTCTGTTGCTTCTTCAGCTAATGTATGAATACCACGATGCACGTTAGCATTGGTCTTTTGATAATAAGCAGATATCGCCTGGATCACCCGCAGTGGTTTTTGGGAAGTCGCGGCAGAATCCAAATAAATAAGCTCCCTGCCATCTTGAAGCTTTCGGTTTAATATCGGGAAATCTTGCTTTGCTTTGCTATCTGGCATACCTGCGGCTATTTCTTACGTATTTGCGTTGAATTCTCTGGATACCAGAGGATATGGTCGGGGACCATCCATCCATCCGTAAGATAAACATCCGACCGGAATTGCACCGCAATTAATTTACCGTCTATCTGGACAACCGTTCCCTTCAGCCAGCCTTTTATCCGTTGATCGCCTTTATCATGATCACAAAAAGCTTCAACCACATCGCCAACCTGATAAGCTTCATTAAGATCTGGTGGTCTCATGAAAGGGATATTTGCCATATTTTATACTCTCCAATATTTTTTATCTAATTCTACAATTAATTCTTAAATTTTTGTGAAACCTGATTTAATAATATTCCCGACTTTACCCGCTTCAATGATGATTCAAGAAATCCGTCAATGATCAACCCTTGAGCGTCTTCTTTGTTTATACCGCGGCTTTGTAAATAAAACATTTGATTCTTATCAGTGGTGGCTTTCGAGAATTGGAGGGTGAAAAGGAGAATACTTATACGGATCAAATTAAAGAAATTGCCAATGAATATGGTATGAGATTTATTGGTCCCAATTGTCTTGGATTTTATAATAATTGGATCT
>CAZDIS010000098.1:8425-9632 GCA_964505585.1 uncultured Pelolinea sp.
CTTATCAATATTACCTATAGTCACACCATGGGAACATTTCACATCATTCGTGATAATTTCCAACCCCGGAATGGATTCCACTTTCGCGGATTCATCAATGATGAGATTATTGTTCGCCTGGTAACCATTCGTCCCCTTGGTGTCCTTTTCAACAACAATGTTTCCCTTCCATGATGTAAAAGTTTGATTACCCAAAACCCCTTTATACAATAAATCGCTTTGCGTGTGTGACGCGGAATGGATTTGTTCGGTATCGTAATAATATCTTGACTTCTTCCCTGGCCGGTATATTCCGGTGATTACGGATTCTGCTCCTTCTCCATGTAGATCGACTGAGAATTTGCTCGATGAACCAAAACTTCCCCGGTCAAACAAAAATATTTCGCCGTAAGAATTTCTCGCCTGCGAAAGTTTTTGATCTTCCAATATTAAAGTGTTTTTCGAGGCAACCTGCTCAATAAAAACACTGAGCGCGCCATGGTCTTCAACCATAAAATTGTTCTGAAGAACAACAATTGCCTTTTCTTCAATAATTGTTGATGGTCTAACGTTGATTATTAAATTCACCTTTGCAAACTGCCCAGCGCGGGCAATTAAATGAATGGGAGAGATTGTATTATCTGATTCACATGCTATCTCGATCTTAATTATGCCTTCTACTTCAACGTGATCAGGTACAGAAATAATCATAGCGTTTGTAGATAAAGATTGCATCAGGGAAGAAATCTCTGAATCACCGGCAAACATTCCCTCGAACAAGCAATCTTCAACAAAGTCAAACGATACTTGGTTTAAAGTCGTCAGGTTCCCAAGCAGGACACCTTTTTCCGTACTCCTGGGTGAAAGCCAGGTTGAGAAACCTTCCGGAGTAATTCGGATAAGTCCAGCAAGACCATCCTCTTCTTTACCATAATGTGAGCCGTCGAACTGAATTTGATTTGATGTTGGGTCAGTAAATGCCAACGGGATCCTTTTTTCAAAAAACACCGGGTGTCTTTTCTCAAATTCATTAAAACCATTATCCTTGATGGATGAATTGAGCTTTTTTCGTGCCTTTTGCTTATTATCTAGTATTACTGAAGAGCCCTCGGATTTGCCCGTCCTTTGATCTAAGAGTTCTTGTACATATTCACCAAACCAAAAAGTATCAATCGATTGTTTTCCTCGGTGCTCAGCCAACGGAACCCTCCATCTGCAATTGGATCAA
>CAZDIS010000099.1:0-9612 GCA_964505585.1 uncultured Pelolinea sp.
TCTGCGGTAATAACCAGGCCGATGAGCAGAACGATCGCCGTCACACCAAAGCGCGCGCGCCAGGGTGCGGTGAGGACATTCAGCAAGCGCAGGTAGCGGCTGTCGATCACAAAGAGCAGGATAGGGTGCGCGAAGACCAGCAGAAAGGCGGCAATGCCGATCTGGCGATGATAGTGATAGATGAGATCAGTTCCAAACGGTTTGTTGATCTGTTTGACGCGCGCCGAATTCAAAAATTGAAAGGTCATCATTGATAGACCAATGAAACCGAGCCCAACGGAAACATCCAGCAGCTGCAAACGGCCATCCTTATTTGGCCCTAAAATGAGAATGATCAAAGGCGCGGTGATCAGGATCGCGTTTATGATCATTAAAAAAATTGCTAATTTCTTGTTTTTCTTCAATTTTACCTCTAATTATTTTCTAATATTCTAAACGCCGCCACGAGCTATATTATAGTAATTTTATAAGATTTTCTGCTTCTTGATAACCATGAAACAGTTTTTCCGCCGCATGAAAAGCGCGTGTATGCGCGTAGCGGCGGCCATTGCGATGTTCGATCCCAAAATTTTGGTGCAGCATTTCATGGTAGAGGATATATCTGAGCAATAGTTCAGGTGTCCCCTGGCTGTCTAGTTTCTTATTCAATGCGATCGTATGGATCTCTGGATGGTAGTATCCCAATCTGCGTTTTGCGCGTGCGCTGCTCCAGACCAAGCGCGGTTGTGGTAGTGCGTTTGAAAAATATGCGCGGTTTATGCTGGCGAAAAGATCAGCAAGGTTGACATGGTCCCCAACGCATGCTTCGCGATTTGCGATCGGCAGTCCGCTTACCTGCCGAACCAGTTTTTGATATGTCTGACTGGCGGCGTATGCTTTTACCTCAGTGGCAGCGTTGCCCCTGCGTTTCGCGAAGGCGGAGGTGATCACTGCTTTTTTGATGTCCATTGGGGCATTGATAAACCCTTCATGGATCATCAGCGTTGTTTTTTTCCGTGTTGTTTTTCGATGGTAAAGATAACCAGAATAATCAATTTTTAGCATGGAGGCGCTGCCGTCTGACATTTCTTTCTTTTTAGTCACGCGCAGGAGTTGTGTGAATTCTTTCAATCCCTGAACATGCAATTGCAGATTGTGATCTTCACTCATGAACCGCAGCCATAAATAGATCCGAAAAGAAGATGTGCCCAAATCCGCGGGTGTTGCCTGATGTTTTTCGCTCAGCACATCTACATCCTTCCGCAGCTTTTTTATCTGTTGCGATAATGCGACCGGCATTTCAAATGACTCGCCTGCGGGATGCGTGAGGATATTTGCGTACATTGCCCGGTGAATAAATTCAGTTTTATTTCGGAGATTTCTGATCTGCAGCACTCTTCCCTCATGGTTGGTGTTATTATCTAAGAGATTATACGGGAAAGTGATGAAAGAACGTCTTAAAGAAATCCGCCTGGTCGTTTCAGACATAGACGGTACCCTGTTGACTGCTGATAATGGTTTGCCGGAAAAGAGCATGCAGGCGGTTCAGGCCTTCAATACATCACAGATGCAATGCCGTTTTACGTTGAGCACTGGCCGCGCTTACCCATTGATCGCGCCTTTCGTAAACCTCCTTCAGCTTTGCTCGCCATATATCTTCTCTGGTGGCGTTATTTACAATCTCGAGCAATCAAAACCAATGCCCGCGTATTATTTGTCCCATGATCTGATCGCAGATATCGCGCGGATCGCGGAAAAAGATGGGGTGGGCTTGATCGCCCATACAACCAAAAAAATGCTGTGCCAATTAGGTGACGCGGATTGGAAGGCCATTAAATCGATTGAATGGCTCAAAGGAAAAGTGGTAAACCACGCATCGCGGGTACATGATCTGCATGATAAACCGAAACGAAAAATCATCCGAATCGATGTGTTTTCAGAAACCAGGGAGCTCAAACCGATGTATGAAAGATTATCTATCGAATTCCCGGAATTGCACATCGTATTAATGAACCGCAGCATTGAGATCACACCTCCGGGGGTAAATAAAGGCAGCGCGCTGAAAAAACTTGCTTCGCTGCTGGGCATCCGAACAGCGCAGGTGCTCGCGCTCGGTGACAGCATGAATGACATCGCCATGCTGAAAGAAGCGGGGGTTGGCGTCGCCATGGGCTCCGCGCCGGCGCCATTAAAAAAAATTGCGGACATCATCGTGCCTTCTTCAGATGAAGGTGGGTTCGCGGACGCACTTGCGCTGTTGCAAAAATATCTCAAAATTTAATCTATACAAAAATCAAAAATAGGGGTAATATACTCGCGACTTTGCGCTAACTGTTTCGTAGCAGGCATATACTTTTTACTGACCAGGCAAAGAAAATAAATTTTTACCATATGCCTGAATTTTGCATCAATTGTTTAACAAGCAAAAGGAGAAGTACAAATGCAAAAAGCGGAATGCCCGCAGTGTGGCCAGCTTATAGCCGTTGGATCACATCCAAAAATGGGGAAACCCGTAGAATGTGAAGAATGCGGTGCTGAGCTCGAGATCGTCTGGCTGGATCCTCTCGAATTGGATTGGCAAATGTTAGAGGAGGAGCTGGATGAATTTGAAGATTTTGATGATGAAGACGATTAGATAACTCTGTAGAAAAAATAACAAAAATGGCTGGGATGATCACCAGCCATTTTTCTTTTGGTTCTAAATAAAAATAGTCGCATTGGATTCATCCGATGCATGGATGAATGTTGCGACGCCCACCGTATCGATGCCCTCAATCAGTTCTTCTTTCTGAATACCCATCAGATCCATCGACATCTGGCAGGCCTGGATGGTAACGCCGTTATCCAATGCGCTCTGGATCAGCTCTTCCAGCGAATTCACATTCTTCTTCTTCATGATCCCCTTGATCATGGCTGTTCCCATGCCGGCCATGTGCATTTTGGATAGGGTAAGTTTTTTGGAGCCGCGCGGCATCATGAATCCAAACATCTTTTCAATTAAATTCTTTTTTACCTTGGGCGGATCATCCTTGCGCAGGATGTTCAATCCCCAGAAGGTAAAGAACATGGTTACCTTATGCCCCATCGAAGCGGCGCCGTTGGCTATGATAAAGCCCGCGATCGCTTTATCCAGGTCGCCTGAGAAGATCACCATTGTTTTGTCTTGAGTCATTGTTCCTTTACTTTCTTCCGCTTCTTTCGCGGCACCTTTTTGAATTTTTGCAGTAATCACACCATTATCCGAATCCAGTGAAAGCAGCTTGTTCCCCGTTCGGTCAGCCCATGCGCCAACGTCACTGGTGAATCCGAAATCGGTCGCTTTGACCGTGACCACGTCTCCGACCTCAATTTCTTTCACTTTCTGGTACAGCTTGAGGATCGGGCCCGGGCATTGCAGGCCGCACGCATCCAGCTCAAATTGGTTGCTGTCCTGCGGGTTGAACGGTAATTTCTCGGTGATCTCTTCGCGGCTGCTGATGCTGACATGTTCAAATGTGTCAAAATTGGATTGCGGGCAGACCGCATGCGAGTAGGTTTTATAACCGCCATTCAAATTGATGACCTGAAAACCCATCTGCGTTAGCACGCGTGCGGCAAAGTATCCACGCTGTCCAACCTGGCAATATACAAGGATCTTTTTGCTGCGCGGAAGTTCCTTCACGCGATCGCGCAGTTCACCCAGCGGGACATGGATCGAGCCAGCGATCTCGCCGATCGCTAATTCTTCGGGGTCACGCACATCCAGGATCGCGTATTGGGAACGGTCTAATGAGTTCACATCTTTCCAGTCCAAAGTTTGCAGATCTCCGCGTAAAATGTTGGCCGCTAAAAACCCAATGATGTTGATCGGGTCACGCGCTGATCCGAAGGGTGGTGCGTATCCAAGCTCCAGGTCTTCCAGATCATAAACACTCATTCCGCCCTTGATCGCGGTTGCAACCACATCAATGCGCTTGTCAGTCCCTTCCAGGCCAACCACCTGAGCGCCATAGATCTTTCCATCGGGCGCGAATAGAAGTTTGAAGGCCATGGGGGAGGCAGCCGGATAATAACCCGCGTGATTGGATGCGTGGATGATCGCGGTCTTATAAGGAAGGCCCAACTGATCAAGCTGTTTGGCGTTGAGTCCGGTGCTTGCTACTGTCAGGTCAAAAACCTTCACAATTGAAGTGCCCTGGACACCGCTAAATGAGACATCCTTGCCAGCGATATGGTCGGCGACGATCCGTGCCTGTTTGCTGGCTGGCCCAGCCAGGGGCAGGTTTACCTCAGTTCCGCTAATGATGTTTTTCACTGCCACCGCGTCACCAATGGCGTAGATATCAGGGTCGTTGGTTTGCATGTGCTGATTCACTTCAAAAGCGCCGCGCGCGCCTAATTTCAAGTCGGCGTCTTTTGCGAGAGAAGTCTCGGGTCGCACACCGACCGATAGGATCACCATGTCGGTATCCACTATTTTTCCGCTTTGCAGGGACACATGCAGAGTTTCGTTTTGATCGATCCCGCTGATGCTGTCTCCCAATGCCAGGCGTACATGTTTAAAATCGAGATGTTGGTGCACCATGGCCGCCATTTCATAATCGATCGGAGCCATCACCTGATCCAGCATTTCAATCACAGTGACTTCAATGCCGCGATGCGAAAGGTTTTCAGCCAACTCCAGCCCGATAAACCCGCCGCCAACCACAGCTGCACGCTTCGGGTTTTTTTCTGATATATGATCGCGGATCGCATCCATATCCGGAATTGAGCGCAAAGTAAACACACCTGGCAGGTCCAAACCGGGAAGCGGCGGAACGATCGGTTTAGCCCCGGGTGAAAGCACCAGTTTGTCATATTTTTCGGAATATTCACGCCCGCTGGTTAAGTCGCGCACTTTCACGGTTTTTTGTTTGCGGTCAATGCTAAGCGCTTCATGGCGCACACGCGCGTCAATATTGAAGGTCTCGCGCAGTTTTTCCGGCGTTACCACCAGCAGCCGATCGCGCTCGGTGATCACGTTGCCAATGTGATAGGGCAGGCCGCAGTTGGCATATGAAATATATTCACCGCGCTCCAGCATGATGATCTCTGCATCTTCGTCCATTCTCCTGAGCCTGGTGGCAGTGCTTGCGCCGCCTGCGACCCCGCCGATAATGATGGTTTTCATTTGTTGTATTTACTCCTTTTTGTTTTGATTTTGCGTGATTACCTGCGTGATCGCTGCTTCGGCCTGGATTTGATCGTTCAATAGCGCCCGCAGAAGATCAAGTGCCTCGACGATCCGATCATCCGTTAATGAGTAGCGTACGGAAGTGCCTTCGCGTTCAGTACGGACCAGTTTACGCTCTCTCAGCACACGTAAGTGGCGTGAAATCGTAGATTGCGGTGCATCCAGGGTGTCTGCGATCTCATTGACAAACAACGCTTTTTTTGACAACAGGTACAGGATCATGATGCGTGTCGTATCGCTCAGCGCCGAACAGATGCGGTCGTGCAGCAGGTTAATCTCTAATTCGAGTGTGTTTTCCATTTGTCCTTTACTATATTCGGATAAACGCATATATACTATCACGGCTGGGAAAAAAATGTTTTTATTCGATAAATTTATTTCGATTAAAATAGCAAAAAAAGGAGAGTGGATGGAAGAAAAACAAAATGTTTCACGGCGAAAATTCCTGAAGCTGGCTGGCGGCATCCTTGGTGTTGGCGCTGCTGCCTGTGGTGGAACGGCTTATTTTGGGATGCAGTCACCTGCCAATGTGGTATTTCCATATGTTACCTGTCCTTCTGAGAATGGCAAACGTTTGCTGGTTACCTATGAAAGCCGCAGTGGGGCGACGGGTGAGATCAGCGCCCGCATCACCACAGCATTATGCAATGCCGGGTACCTGGTTGATCTGCGCCATATGCCAGATGTGAACGCAATCGCTGAATACGCGGGTGTCATCATCGGTAGTCCGGTATATATGGGGCGGGTCATGGGCGGCTGTGTGAATTTCATAGAGAAATTCCAGAATGAACTGCGTGCTTTGCCGTCCGCATTTTTTGGCATTGGCCTAACGATGAAGGAAGATACACCGGAGAATCGCGCAGAAATGGCGGACTTCTTCGCTCCCGCGATCGATGCCCTGCAGCCGGATGTCATCAACTATTTTGGCGGCCGCATTGCGTTGGAAAAAATGCCCTTTCTCTTCCGTGCGTTTGCGAAAGCAGATAGCGATGGTACCCTGGCCGAAGGCGATTACCGCGATTGGGACGCGATTGATGCCTGGGGGCAGGAGTTGAGCCGAGTTGTTTAAAAAAATTAATGAATAAATAAATAAATTTCCTACTGAAGCGACTTTAACATTCGTCAGTCAGCTGGGGATAAAAATGGAGATGCGAGCATATTGTCATCCTGAAAACTATGCAAGCCACGCTGTTGCAAAAAAAAAGTACGGTTTCAATTTGCCTGGGATTCAACTCTGGCAATCATTATTCACTCAGAGCATTATTTTAGAAATATAAATGCTTAACAGTCAACCCGTTATTGATCAATTCTTTCAGGGCATCCACCCCGATATTAAGGTGCATATCCAAATATGCCTGGGTCACTTTCTTGTCGCTGGCAGCGGTCTTGATTCCCTCGGGTGTCATCGGCTGGTCTGAGATCAGCAGCAGCGCGCCGGTTGGGATCTCATTATAAAAACCGGTCGTGAAAAGCGTCGCGGTTTCCATATCCACGGCCATGGCGCGGACGGTCCGTAAATACGCCTTGAATTTCTCATCATGTTCCCATACACGCCGGTTGGTCGTGTACACCGTGCCGGTCCAATAATCCCGGTCGTTGTTGCGGATAGTGGTCGATATCGCTTTCTGCAGATTGAAAGCGGGCAGTGCTGGCACTTCCGGCGGAAAATAATCATTGGATGTGCCCTCGCCGCGGATGGCCGCGATCGGCAGGATCAGGTCACCAATGTCATTTTTCTTTTTCAACCCGCCGCACTTGCCAAGAAATAGGACTGCCTTGGGGTGGATCGCGCCCAGCAGATCCATAACGGTTGCCGCGTTGGCGCTGCCCATCCCGAAATTGATGATGGTGATACCGTTTGCGGTGGCATTCGGGAAGGGTTTCTTGCGTCCGCGAATGGGCACCTGATACCACTCAGAGAACATGCTTACATAATCCTTGAAATTAACCAGCAGGATGTATTCACCAAATTTATTCAACGGTGTGCCTGTATAGCGCGGCAGCCAATTTTTAACGATCTCTGGTTTTGTTTTCATGAGTACATTTTAGATATTATTTACTGCTAATAATATATCAGATTGCTGAATTTTATTTTTGCTTGTGATACCATTGTGCCTTGTTCGTCTCATACAAAACCACAGTTTAGAAAGGGCAGCACATGCATAAAATTCCAACACCCCATATAGAGGCAACCTCACCGGATGAGGTCGCGAAGATCGTCCTCATGCCTGGAGATCCCCTGCGCGCGAAGAAGATTGCAGAAACGTATCTGCAAGATGTGACCCAATTCAACCAGGTGCGCGGCATGCTTGGTTACACCGGCACATATCAGGGCAAAAAGCTGAGTGTGATGGGTTCCGGTATGGGTTTTGGCAGTATTGGCATCTACGCGTATGAATTGTATAAATTCTATGATGTGGATGTCATCATCCGCATTGGTTCCTGCGGCGCGTCAAAACCGAATCTGGATATCATGGACATTGTCCTTGCAGAAAAATCATTTTCTACCGAAACATTCGCGAAGGATGCCTTTGGATTCAGCGAGAATGTGATCGAAGGCAGCCCGCGCGTGTTCGAAGCTATCCAGCAAACCGCCTCCAGCATTGGAACTGAGATCCACCCGGGGATCATCGGCTCTGGCAATGTTTTTTATTCAACCGTCAAAGGCGAATGGGAAGAGATCGAGCGCGAGTATGATGTCATTGCCGGTGAAATGGAATCATTCGCTCTGTTCGCAACCGCCAAAGCGTTGAATAAGGAAGCCGCCTGCATGCTGACCGTCTCCGACAGTAAATTCAAAGAGAACCAGAATCTTTCCACGGACGCGCGCCAGAACGCGTTTGACGAGATGATGCGCCTCGCTTTGGATGCGGCTGTTGCGCTGCAACCCGCGTAAACAGTTTCCTCTTTGCCATAAATATCTAAACAGCCCCGAGAAGGGCTGTTTTTATGTGGTGCTTTTTCTTTTATTTAGATAGTAAAAATTTGCCCCAACCTTTTATTCCGTCAATTGACCTGGTTCGGAAAGCTTCCTTTGCCGGTCCAATAATTGAAAATCCATCCCGGTCGGTTCCTGGAAGACACACAAGCTGAAGTGCCCGGCAGCCGCGAGCAGATGGTCGAATATTTCGGATTGGATCGCTTCATATTCCTCCCATACGGTTGTCCGGGTGAACAGATACAACTCAACTGGCAAACCTGTGTGGGTTGGCGCGAGGTTGCGCACAAGGAACGGCAATCCGTCTTGGTGGATGTCATCCCGGTTGCGCAGGTACGCTTCAATATAGTAGCGGAAGATCTCTGTATTGGTCACCTGCGGCCCATCAAGCGGGGAATCATAATGATCTGCGTGTTGCTGCTGGTAATCCTTGATCTTTCGCATTCTTTCCGTGACATATTCACAGATCAGATCGATCTTTGACAATCTCTCCAGCATATCTTCGTCACAGAAACGCATACTGGTCATATCGATCAATATTGAGCGTTCGATACGGCGGCCGCCGGCTTCTTCCATCCCGCGCCAGTTGCGGTACGCGGTTTCCATGATCTTGTGGGTGGGTATAACCGCAAAGGTCATATCGAAATTTTGGACCTTGATCGTGTGTAAGCTGATATCGACCACATCGCCATCCGCGCCGAATTCTGGCACCTCGATCCAGTCACCCTCATTGATCAGGTCCATGCTGTTGATCTGCACGCTGGCCACCAGTGACAGGATCGTGTTCTGGAAGACTAGCAGCAGGACGGCTGTCAATGCCCCCAATCCGGTCAGCAGAACGACAGGCGATTCTCCCGAAAACAGGGAGACCGATAAAATGATCGCAACCAGGAATAACAGAATCCGGACTATTTCAAGATACCCCTGGATGGAAACACCTTTGTAGTTTGGGCGTGATTCATAGATCTCATTCGCTGCGTTCAGCAGGGAAGAGATGGTGATCGTTCCCAGCCATAGCAGGCCGAATAATGCGCCGATCTCTATATCATTTTGGTATTCTGGGATCAGGCTCGCGCCAAGGTAGAGTGCGATGAACGGAGCAAACCAGGCCGCCCGCAGTGGCTTAATGTGTTTGACCAGTACGTCATCCACCTTTGTTTTTGTACGTTGTGAGATGGAAACGATCCCTCGCGCGATGATGTTGCGCGCGATGAACAGGATGAGCACAAGCGAGAGGGTTGAGATAAGAGCAGTGACTAGAAGGTCTTCACCAAATAAAGAAAAGATATTGTTGATTGACATATTTCCTCGGTTCAATATAGGGAAATAATACAGAGGAATGGAAGAAAAAATTATTTACAAAATATAGAAAATTTTCCGAAATTCAATCGCGGCTAAACCTTGATGGAAAAAAAAAAAAGGCAGTCATCGTTTGACTGCCTGTAAATTGCGATTTTACATCGCGGTCATCCCGCCATCGACA
>CAZDIS010000100.1:0-9559 GCA_964505585.1 uncultured Pelolinea sp.
AAACACAGCTTCTTCATTTCCGGGAATTGTTTTTGATGAAAGTACAACTGTATCGCCTTTTTTGACATCGAGCTGGCGCTGGGTGCCGCGGGCTAAGCGTCCGAGGATCGAACGGGGCTCACCCTGCGATCCGGTACACATAATTGCCACTTCTTCATCGGGCAGATCAAGTGCGGTGTTGATGCTAACCTCGCTGCCTTTGGGTATATCAAGGTATTTTAGTTCTTTTGCCATCTTCACATTTTCGACCATACTTGTCCCTACAAATGCGATCTTACGATGATGCGCAACTGCCGCATTCACGACTTGCTGGACCCTTGAAATTAATGATGCAAAACTGGCAATGATGATCCGCCCCTCTGATTTCTTGAAAACATCATCCAGCGCTTCGCTGACGACCATCTCCGAAGGAGTCCATCCTGAGCGGGTTGCGTTTGTTGAATCTGCTATAAGTGCAAGTACACCGCGCTGTGAAAACTCAACAAGTTTGGCATAATCGGTAGGCCAATTATCGACTGGCGTGTGATCAAATTTGAAATCTCCTGATTGAACGATCAGCCCTTCCGGTGTATCGATCCCCAGTCCAAGCGAGTCCGGAATTGAATGGCACACATGGAAGAAGTCGATCTTGAAAGGTCCGAGCTTTATCCTATCACCGGCATGTATGGTTTTTAAAGTAGCTGAATCAAGCATTTTTCGGCGTGATAATTTGACTTTAACCAATCCTAATGTTAGTGGGGTGCCATAAATTGGCACATTGATTTCTTCCAATAAATGGTGAATGCCGCCAATGTGGTCTTCGTGGCCATGGGTAAATATGACCCCGCGGATCTTATCTTTCCGGCTGCGTAAATAGTGAAAATCGGGAATGATGTAATCGATTCCGAGCATATCATTATCCGGGAACATTGTTCCACAATCTATGATGATTGCGTCATTTTCATATTCATACAGCATCATATTGCGGCCGATTTCGCCCAGGCCACCAAGGGGTATTATCTTTAAACTTGTATTTCTCATATTTTCCTTTTCTTGTTTGTTCAGCGATTAAGCTGTTATTTATATAAAATCATTAAAAAAAGCCCTGGTAAGTAGTTCTGACCAGGGCTGAAATATCTTCTATTTACTTCCTAAACCAAACTGCTAAACGGTAAACCGTTGAATCTTACCTTCACGATTTTACCACGCACAGCAGAGAATAGTTGTTTTTAATGTAAATATTTTGTTAATGATTTAGGCGAACGCATGCTGCTTATAGAGCTGATCACGAATCTGAAACACCTGCCGCCGAAAGAGGTCATCTTTTTCGATCATTCCGCTAACCTTATCGCAGGCATATAAGACAGTTGTGTGGTCACGGCCGCCGAGCGTTTCTCCAATCTGCGGAAAAGACGCATTAGCAACATCTCGCATGAGATACATGGCGATCTGCCGCGGCAGCGCAATTTTCCTGGTTCGATTTCGCCCTACCATATCATCCATTGAAAGGTTGAAGGCATCTGCAACGACTTCCATCACATATTCCGGTTCAACCTCTTTCCGGCGCGGCGTGAAATCTGTCAGGGCGATACGCGCCAGCTCGAGCGTAAGCGGCTGCCCGCTGAGATCTGAATACGCCAAAACGCGTGTGAGTGCTCCTTCTAACTCTCTAATGTTTGCTTGGATTTGATGAGCGATAGCTTCTAAAATTTCATCAGGCACTAAACGCCCAGCGTTTTCTGCTTTTACACGCAGAATCGCAAGGCGTGTTTCCAGCTCTGGCGGCTGCACATCGACGATCAATCCCCACTCAAACCTAGAGCGCAGCCGTTCCTCCAACGTAACGAGCGATTTTGGAGAGCGGTCGGATGTGACTACAATTTGTTTGTTCTGCCCGTGGAGGGTGTTAAAAGTGTGAAAAAATTCTTCCTGCGTCGATTCTTTTCCGGCGATAAACTGGATATCGTCGATCAAAAGCACATCGATGCTGCGGTATTTTTCACGAAAATTCGTTGTGTTATGCTTTCGGATTGCGTTGATCAGATCATTGGTGAATTCCTCTGATGAAACATAGAGTACATTCAGATTGTTTTTTTCGGCCTCATGTCCAATCGCCTGAAGGAGATGTGTTTTACCTAACCCAACCCCTCCATATAGAAATAAGGGGTTATAAGCGTTTGCGGGATTTTCTGCTACGGCCTGGCTGGCAGCATGCGCCAACCGGTTGTTTGGTCCAACGACGAATTTATTAAACGTGTAACGCGAATTGAATTTTGAAGTTTGGTTCGTATCCGCTGGTTCGCTCACAGTCGGTTCATTAGGTGGAGGATCGGATTTATTTTCAGTTTCATTCCTGGTTTGAATCACAAAACAGACCTGCTGTGGAGCGTTCATAATGCTGGAAAGCATTTTTTCCGCTGTGGTCGTTAGGCGTGATTCCAGCCAATCACGGGCATAGGCGTTTTGAACGCTGATAGTAAAGCGATTCCCGTCATGGGAAGTAAATTTGCTGTCTTTTACCCAGGTGTCGAAAGTTGGCTTGGGTAATTCCATTTGCAATTGCCCTAATGTCGCTTTCCATGCTTGTCCTGCGTTCATATACCCATTACCTCCTTTTCCTGGAATTCCCTGGATTCTGATATGTCTAATAAACCCCATCAGGAATAAGTGGGATTATTAATGATTTAATTGTTTGTTGTTATTTATTTAGGATGACCCTTGAAGGTAATTCTTGGGCACGCCCCGAAAATAATTTCTGAAAAAATTTTAGCAAAAAAAAAGACAAACAACAATACTTTCCCCCTACGCAACCTTAAAAGAATGATTATCTTTAAGAATAAATACCTTAAAAAAACCAGGAGATTAACCGAACAAATATTAATTTCTTAGAACGTCAGTTCTTGATAACTGGTGGCGGTTATGTATAGACCATACCCAACATCTATGGCATGCACCATTAATTATTTGAGTGCAGACCGGGTTATGTGGGTTCAAATTTAAAAATCACGCCAATAGACAATTGCAAGAAAGAAAAAATCTTTCACATAAAAATGTATTAAGTGTTGGTTTGCGCTTCGAGCATAGTCCTGACAGCTTGATGCGCGAAAGCTACTGCAAAATTAGTACCACGGTCCCATGGATAAATCTGGCTTATTGTCGCAAGAAACAATCCATCAATTGGCGTCTTAATATTCAAGATATTTGTTGAATGGTTGATTTCTGGAATTGGCTGGGCAAAGGGTGTCTTAAACAACCAGAACTCATTTACCCAGGTTTTTGAGAAATCCGGATTGATTTTTCTAAAGGCCGAAAGATATAATTCGGCCAGGTCGTCTTTTGAATATGAAAAGTATGGATGACTGCTATCTAAATAATCACCGCAATAAACGATCTGGTTCCCGTTGAATCTTTCTTCATCCAGAAAGTTGGTATGTTCCACGAGCGCGAGAAAGGGAAATCCTGAATTTTTTGGCAAGTTGTACCAATAATAACCTTCCCTGGATAATGGTTTGTTGAGGGAAAAAATCATCACAATTGCCCCGGTGCTTTTTTGCTTTTCTAGATCGAGGAAATAATCCATGGGAAAATCTGGAACAAGCTTCTTTAAAAGTGGGGGCGGTAGGGTGACCAAGACTTGATCGAATTGTTCATAAGATATACCATCAGTTATTATTGAAAACTTCCCATTTGGATACCGGGAGATTTCTTTGACGGTTGTATTGAATTTAAATACGGCACCATTTTTTCGAAGGATGTCCGTAAAATCATCCAAGAAAGCTTGAAAACCGCCACGGTAGGTCCCTAATTTAGCCGAACGAGCTTTAAAGCGCGCCCACATCCAGGCCATATTTACATCTTTATAATGTTCGTTGAATTTGCCCATCAACAAGGGTTTAAAAAAAATCTTGAAGAGGTTCTCGCCGTAAAATTTCTTGATCCAGTTGACAGCAGTAAATTTTTCTAAATTTTTCCATCCTGATATGTATTTCAAATATGCTGTAACAAGACCAAAGCGTATTTTTTCTATTAGAGAAAATCCCGGAAATTTTAATACAGCGGAGATCGAGTCAAGTGGATAGAATTTGCCAGCATGATATACGACTGTCTTGGGTTTATTAAAAATAACATTTTCTGCCAACCCAAGTTCATCGATTAGCTTCAGTATGGGTTTATCAGTCCAAAACCAATGATGATAGTATTTTTCGATTGACCAATCCCACTCTTCTTTTTTAAAACCACCCGCCAGTCCGCCGGGGTTTTCTTCGCGTTCAAATATTGTTACCTTGTGCCCGTGCCTGAGTAAGTCAAATGCAGCAGTTAAACCACCAGCACCTGCTCCGATAATCGCGATATTCATTTGGTGGTTCCTTCCCGCGCCTGCTTCACAGTCTCGTTCCAAGACAGTCCTTTCTGTGTAAAAAATAATGCACCTAATACTGTTATCGGGAGCCATAGCGCTGCGTGTAAGAATAAAGTGTAACTTGCTGCTAATTGGTTTTCAATCCCCAGAGCGGTAAGCAGCGCGATTCCGGGTGCGTCAAATGTACCGATATATCCTGGTGATGATGGGATTATCGTAAATAGATTTATAAACCCATTCATCATCATCAATGCCCGAAAACTGATGCTAAATGGGAATGCCTGCATGATGATCCAGTAGAACACGGTTTCAATCAGCCAAATAACGACCGATAAAATCAACGCTAGCATTGTGTCTAATGGGGAAGCAAGTGATTGGATCCCAGTAAAGAAAAGATCGATCACGTCACTGGTTTTTTGCGCGATATTCTTTGGCAGTATTTTTCCAACCACTATTTTGAAAAAGTTGGAAGATTTGTGAGGATAAAATGCGGAGGTCAATAATACCAGTAATGCAAAAAGAAATAAGCCCGAGCCCCCGGTTGCAACACGACCAATTGTTTGTTCAATTTCCCTATTTTGAAATAATTCACTAACGATGGATAGGTTTAAAAGGATGAATCCGATCATCACAACGCCATCGAATATCCGTTCAATGATGATTGTCGCGATTGTTGCAGATACCGGAATATTTTTCTCCTTCTTAAGGAGTGCGGCGCGTACCAGTTCACCCAGGCGGGCGGGATAAATATTGTTGCCCATATATCCAATTGCGATGAAGGGGAACAATTTTTTCGAACGGATAGTTTTGATAGGATTTAAAAAAATTTTCCAGCGTATTGCGCGCAACCATACACCGAATAAGTAAACAGGAATTCCTGGAAGGGCCCAGATTATTTCTGCAGATTGCAATGTGTTGAAAATTTCGTCGAAATCTAAACCACGCAAAGCAAAAAACAGAAGAGTCGCGCTGATCAATAGACCAAGCCATACTTGCCAACGTTTCATAAGGTAAATTTTAACACTCTGCGAGAACTGGATTGAAAGGAAATGATAAAAAAAATTGAAGGTTTAATCAATTGGATGTTGAATTTTTTGATGCAGGAGCTGCGGTTTCTTTTTTGGTGGCTGTATTTTTATCCTCAGTTTTTTCCGTGTCTTTCTTGTGTGATGCTGGTGACACAGATCCCGAGCTTGAACGGTGGTCAGTGGAATAGAAACCAGACCCCTTATAAATAATGCCCACGGGCGTGTATACCTTATGTAAGGAGTTTTTGCCGCAATTTGGGCACTCCTTTAAGGGATTATCAGAGAACTTTTGTTGCTGTTCAAACTGAAAATCGCACGCATCGCAATGGTAGACATAAACTGGCATTCTTGAAACCTCAAATAGATCTTTCGCAAAGCAATAATTAATCGATTTATGATTATATGATAAATATACTGATTTTGCGTCAGAAAGATATAAATTTGAGTACAATCAATAAAAGCTGATTATACAGGAGGCACCAATGGCAAAACCCAGACTAGTACGCGCTCCACGCGGTTCAGATTTAACCTGTAAAAACTGGCAGATCGAGGCTCCATTCAGAATGATCCAAAACAACCTTGATCCTGAAGTGGCACAACGCCCTGAAGAACTTGTTGTTTACGGCGGCCGCGGTCAGGCCGCGAGAAACTGGGAATGTTTTGAAAAGATCCTCGAATCTTTGAAGCGTCTTGATGAGGATGAAACGCTCCTAGTTCAGTCGGGAAAGCCGGTTGGCATTTTTCGGACGCATAGCGACGCGCCGCGCGTGCTCATTGCCAATTCCAACCTGGTTCCTCACTGGGCAACCCAATCACATTTTGATGATCTGGCAGCGCGCGGCTTGATGATGTATGGGCAAATGACGGCAGGATCCTGGATCTACATTGGCACGCAGGGGATATTGCAGGGAACGTACGAAACACTCGCATCCCTTGCTAATCTTCGGGGCTGGGGGTCTCTGAAAGGAAAGTTTGTTCTTACAGCGGGGTTGGGTGGTATGGGCGGCGCGCAGCCACTTGCTATTACTATGAATGAAGGCGCTGGTTTGATCGTAGAAGTTGATCCTGAGCAGGCAAACCTTCGCAAGGAGATCGGATACTTGGATGAGGTTGTTGATGATCTTGAAGAGGGGTTAAGTATGGTTCTGGAGGCTAAGGAGAAAGGCGTGCCGCTTTCTGTTGGTGTCATTGGAAATGCGGCGGAAATCTATCCAGCTTTGCTGGAAAGCGGCGTTATTCCGGATGTGGTGACTGACCAGACTCCCGCGCATGACTTTTTAATGTATGTACCAAGCGGATTTTCTGTGGCCGCAGCTGACGTGTTGCGTAAACAAGATCCGGAAAAATACCAAAAACTTTCCATTGAAACAATGACTGATCATGTTCGCGCTATGCTCGCTTTTCAGGAGCGCGGTGCGGAAGTATTTGATTATGGTAATAACATCCGCCAGCGGGCATATGATAACGGGCTGAAAAATGCATTTGATTTTCCTGGATTTGTTCCAGCGTATATCCGCCCATTATTTTGCGAAGGAAAAGGGCCGTTTCGCTGGATCGCCTTATCCGGTGATAAGGAAGATATTTATAAAACAGATCAGGCCATCGCCGACCTTTTTCCAGATGATACCCATCTGATACGCTGGCTGGAAATGGCAAAACAACAGGTCCCATTCCAGGGGCTTCCCTCCCGCATTTGCTGGTTGGGGTATGGTGAGCGGGCGAAAGCGGGTTTGAAGTTTAATGAAATGGTTGCAAACGGGGAGTTGAAAGCCCCCATTGTTATTGGAAGGGACCATCTTGATTCCGGTTCAGTTGCTTCGCCAAACAGGGAAACGGAAAGCATGAAAGATGGAACTGATGCGGTCAGCGACTGGCCGATTTTAAATGCGTTGTTGAACGCTGTCAGTGGCGCGACCTGGATTTCTTTCCACCATGGCGGTGGAGTCGGGATAGGTTTTAGCCAGCACGCGGGAATGGTTATTGTGGCTGATGGGACGCAGGCAGCAGCAAGAAGGATTGAACGCGTTCTCACCACCGACCCTGGAACGGGCGTAATGCGTCATGCGGATGCTGGTTACGACCTTGCGATAAACACAGCTAAAAAACACGGAATTAAAATCCCAATGATTTAATGAAAAAAAGGCGGTGAAAGCCGCCTTTTTTACCTGGTAAAGTAAATTTTATGGTAGCTGATTGTTGGCTGCCCAATCGCCGCCAAGCGTGACGCGAATATCAACACCGGCTGAGGGATCATAGGTATTCCAAATATTTGCAGAGGCAACACCAAATGTTTTTGCCAAAAAATCTACCGTATAAGGTTTTCCGTTAAAAATCTCTATTTTTGTTGCAGGGAAATAACTGCCTGCATCAGCAACTTGCAGTACATTGATGCCCTGGTTCTGTAGATAGGCAGCGGTGCGGTCGCTAAGACCAGCCTGATTACTGCCATCCCAGATTACAACGGATGCGGCCTCATCACGCACGAGGGTTGAATTATCAGATGGGGCAGCGATTGGGGCGCCAGTTCCGCTGGTTGCGAACAGGTCGTCCCGTAATGCGCGGATCTTATCCGGAATCGGTTTCAATATGGATTCACCCTGGGGAGATTTGGTTGGGATGACCATATTAAAGTCGATCACACCCTTTCTGATATTGTTTGAATCGAGGTTGATTGCCAGTATGCCAAGCTGCAACGCTTCCTGGAGATTCAGGTTTGTGCTGATGCCTGAAGATAGTTCCTGATAAAGGGTTGGCGCTTTTGCGATCAGTGACGGGAGATTCTCGTATTTTAATATGCGGTTCTTAATTGCTAAGATCACTTCCTGCTGCCGTCGCGCGCGGTCTACATCTCCGTCTTTGGTGTACCTGGCGCGGGCGTAAGAGAGTGCCAAAGCGCCGTCCAATGTGTACATCACACCCGCTTCCAAAGTCTCTTCCTGACCGCCGCCGAATTTCTCGATTTTCACTGCTTGATCAGGTTGGACAACGACGCCGCCAATCTCATCAATAAAGCTGATAAACGCATCGAAGTAGATAACTGCATAGTATTGAACCGGCACACCAATAAATTGTTCAACTGTCTGGCGGGCGAGTTCCGCGCCACCACCCGGTAGGTTGTAGGCTGCCCCATTGAAATAGGCTTCGTTGATACGCCCGTATCCAAAGTCTGGAATATTGACCCAAAGATCGCGCGGGAGGGACAGCATGGAAGCTGTTTTTGTGATCGGGTCGAGGCTAAGCAGGATCATCGTATCGCTGTGCGGTGTCTCCCCACCGCGCCAATCGTTATAGTCAAGCCCAAGTATTAACAGAGTTACCCGGCTGCTTCCATCCCACGGTTCTGGTGTTGAAACAGGCGTATCATTTGATTTCCCGGGTTCCCCATCGCCTTCTTTATTATTGCCTGCCAGGGCTTCAAAGATGGGCGCGCCAGGAAGATCGAGAATGGTCATTCCTGTTGTAAATTGGCTCACAAACTGATACGCTACAACACTTGTCACAATTGCTAAAATCAAGAAAATGATCAGCAGGGTTTTTGTTAATTTATCTAACTGTTTAAATATTTTCATAGAAATTCACACATCAATTAATGTAATTTATTAATGCAAGATTTACACCAAGATGACCAAGACAATGAAGTTACTGCGGCCTTGGTGGAGGGACAGGAAGATCCTTATCGTTTGTGTCCGCCCATTTATCGCCTTCGTCAATCAACATAACAGGGATATCTTCAACGACGGGATATTTTCTGCTGCAATCCTGACAGAGTAGCCAGGTGTCTTTATAAAGAGTGAGTAAACCTTGCTTTTCTCTAACGCATGCCGGGCAACGCAGAATATCTAAAAGATCCTTGCTTACCATTTGATCTCCTTTATTTCAGTTATTGAATCGTTCGAATTTTACCACTACGAAAGATAATTGGATGGCGATTAATCAATCATCGTTTTGGGCAGGTATGCCATCTGTTCCTGGCCCGTACTCGTACACTGCGCGCCAGGGCGCGTAACGGGTGAAGTAGCTATCCTCAAACAATAAGTCCCCATCTTCATAAACCCATCGTTTGACGGACACGTCCGCTCCTTCTGCTTCCCAATCGACCTGTTTTATCTCTCCCGCGTCGAGGTTTTCATCTAATGTGTAAAGCGGTTTTTTTGGTTTAATTGTATTGGTTAATCCAGTCGTGCTCCATTCA
>CAZDIS010000101.1:0-9532 GCA_964505585.1 uncultured Pelolinea sp.
GCAGTGGAGAGCATTATCAGTGGAACAGCAGGGAGCAGGGCCCTCGTTCCCCAGGTGATCGACCACCAATGATCATCGTAGATCAGTGCCTGGGCGACGGTTAAGAGCGCCAGTCCCGTGATGCCAATGAGCCACTTATGTTTCCTGGTATAGAATGGGCTCAGGAAGGCAAATAATAAGATGGGCGAATAGACAAGTAAGCCCTTGCCGGGCGAGAAGAGAAGACCCGCAACCGCATTCCAAAAATGATCGTGCGGTAAGCGCGGGAGAGTAAAAAGCAGGTAATCTACGAAACGTAAAGTGAATCGCGACACGCTCTGTGTTGGGAGTAGATAAAACATTAAAGCAACAAGCGTCATTATGGTGGCAATTCCCAAATAAATAAACCATTTTTTATTTAGTTGCTCCTTTCCAATTTGCTTTAATTTTAGAAATGCAGCAATAATGAGCACAGGGAGAATGACGATTGTCTGGACTTTTGTAAAAACCGCGAGTAAACTGGCAATCAATGCGAAAAATAAATATATGAATATATTTTTGTTTGAAAATGTTTGAATGCCGAATTTGGAGATGAAGAACACTGTGTATGTCAGAAATAAACCAGCCAACGGTTCACGAAAATTCATTCTGGCGTATGGAAATGCAATCGTACCCAGTCCAAAGGCGAAGGCTGTAAAAAGTGCTGTTTTATCAGCAAAGCCCTCGGTTTTTACAGTCTGATATAGTAGCGTCGCGGTCAGGGCGGTGAAAATGGCCGGGAGTAGAAAAAGGACCTGCGCTTTACCGAATCCCAATGTCTGCGCGAGCAAGTATAGCGGGATGCCTGCAATGGAATGCAATGGTTCAATACCCCTTGCAATCCCCTGCAAGCGATCATTTCCATAAAGAGGTAGGGCGGTGTATCCTTTCCCAAACGCCATACTTTCAGTTAATGCGATGAAAAGTTGCTCATCATCGGTTGATGGAAGGCCGTTAAAAATGACTAAATAGATACTGAAAAGAATGATGAAGATGCCGATGGCTTTGTGATCGGTCACAGTTTTATTATCCATGTATGTTGATTATATATTTCTTCGAGAATAGATGTGATGAGTAAATCAATTGGCAGCGGGTTCATTTTAAAAAATTTCTTAAATCATTGTTTATTGATTCTTGGTGATCATATTGAACTGTGGAGTTCTTTGATTAAGTCATGACCACCCGCAAAGCGGGTGGCCATGACTGGCTCGCATACGTCCGCATCCGGATATCTCTCCAGATAAAGCGACCACATACAGACGCTTGTGTCTATGCCTTCATATTTTATACACTTATATTTTACGGAGTTAATAAAAATAATACAAGTATGAAAAACTTAAAAAGTCCTAATCTATCGCATAGATTTGACCTTATCCATAAAGGATTTTACACGTTCCTGGTCAACATGATTTTCAAAAACTCCATCTTTTTTGAAGGTTGTACCAACCACTGCTCCATCGGCGATGCTGAGCTGTTCTTTGACGTTTTCCGGACGTACACCCGTGTTAGCGAAAATAATCGTATCTGGAACGGCTGCTTTTACACGCTTCAATGTCTGCGCGTCTGTCTCTGCGCCTGCTGTCAGCCCCGAGACGCATAACGCATCCGGTCGGTGGTTGAAAACGGTTGATTTTGCGATTCCCACGATATCGCGGCCGCCCAAGTATTTCGCGGCTTCGGGAACGATATTGAATAGTAATTTCACGTTCTGTGCGCCAATTTTATGCTGGTGGCGGATGACTGCGCCGCAGTTTGTATCCCACAAGCCAAAGTCGGAAGCGTACACACCGGAAAAGATCTCACGCACGAATTTCGCGCCAACGGATACAGCGAGGTCAAGCGATGCAGACGGATCCCATAGTACATTTACGCCGAAGGGGACTTTAATATCAGGCATTAACTCACCGATAATACGCGCCATAGCGGCCGTTGTAACTGGTTCAACCTTGGTTAAATACGGCAGGCTGAATTCGTTTGAGAACATAACCGCATCAACACCGCCAGCCTGCAGTGCTTTCAGGTCGTGCCTGGCCCAATCGATCACCGTTTTCATGCCGCCATCCGGGTCAAAAAATGGATCCCCGGGGAGGGCGTTTAAATGGCACATCGCGATGATGGGCTTGCTGGTTCCGATAACACCTTCAGTCCAAATTTTTGTCATAATTTTCTACCTATTCATTGTCCTTCAATTGTTTATCAAGTTTAAAGCAATTTGTCGCATATGTTACAAAAAGTTGCAAATATATGCGCGCATAATTACAGTATATCAATTATTTGTAAAGAATTCAAACAGTATATCTAATTCAAGATGGGTATTCATCCAGCGCATGCGTGAACGCTGCGACACCCGTCAATCCGGATTTTTCGTCCTTAGCGTCTTTCAGGATGTCACGGAGTGATGTGCTGGGGTCGATGCCTGTGGCTTTTTGAACCAGCCAGGTAGCATGCGCAGCGTATTTCAAACCATTAAGCGGTTCGATACTGTCAAAATCAAAGAAGAACCAGGCATCTGATGAGTGCATTCGCAATCTTTCAAATTGCGCTTGCAGTAGCAGTTTTACTTGTGCTGCTTCCTTTTCCGCCAACTCTTTTTTGATGCTGCCTTTGAGCATGCTGTTGAGCGTTTGTTTTCCAAGAAGGACTTCCACGTAGTGGTCACGTAGCTTCCAGGGATCTATTCCATACCCTGAAATGATCTCGAAATAAGTTTTGTCAATCGACGCGGCCAACTGGTCAAGGAAGGAGCGCAGAGGGGCTTTCCAAAAAGCGTTTGGCGCATCACCACAAACATCTTTCCAGCGAGCGATGCCATGGTGGCAGGACCATGAGGTGTTTTCTATAATCTGTGTGAAATTCGTTGGGGGGTGGTCTTTAAGCCATAATGCCGGGAAGGTTGGTATAAACCCATCTTCTGATAGTTCTTTTGTAAGCAGGTAAGAAAGGAATTGTTCCCGTTCTTTCATATGGTGCCCGTACAGTTCGCCGTCCGAGGCGGCAAGGAAGAGCTGGTCTCCGCTGCGGGCCATGTCATTTACCTGGGGAATTAGCCAGTCTTTGACAAAAACATCCGCTTCCATGCTGGCACTGGTATTAAAGCTCAGTTCACTGGAAAGAAAACTGTTGTAGAAGAAGACCGCAATCTCTTTTCCGGATGGCGTTTTTACAAGATACGGTCTGGAGATATCCAGTGAAGGATTTTTTGCCTGCCAGGGTGCGAGAATAGTAAAGTGAATATCATAAATAGCCAACACATCCAGTGTTTCCAGATCAACAGCTGTTTCCGGCAGCCACATGCCCTGCGGAGGCCGGCCAAAATGGTGGATATAGTCCGCGATGCCCCAGCGCACGAGAGTTTCTTTTTCCCGTTTTCCAACCAGGGGCATGATAGCGTGGATATAGGGCTGTGCCATGGCATTGCTCACACCAGACTGTCTAAAAACCGCATTTTCCTGGCGGATGATGTGCGCAAGGGTATCGGGTTGGTGGTCGGCCAACCACGCCGTTAGAGTCGGGCCAAAATTGAAACTGATGTGTTTAAAGTTTTCCATTTGCGCGTTAGGAAGGTAGCATTCAGCGTGGATACGTGCTGTCCAGTTTTCAAATGGCTGTGCACCCTTTTCCTGCGGGATCTCTCCCGTGCGCGGGTTGACGCGCGGTGGTTGATAAAAATGTCCATGGATGGAGACGAAGTTTTTTGTCATTTGGTTGATCATTATCCCGATTCTGTATTTAAAACCCTGCAATTTTACCCTTAAAAAGAAAATAGCCTGTTTTTAGGCAGGCCATTTCCAATCTCATTTAGGAAGAAGGGCAGACGCTCCCTCAGTCTTTCAATGTAATCTTGATATTCTTCTTTTTTGCTGGTTTCTTATTTCTCAGGATGCGCAGGATCACTGGAATTAGTAACAGGGCAACCAGAACAGCGAGGATGATCCCAAACAGAAGCCAGGATGCTGGTTGTGCGACTTCAGGCACCAAACCGCCGGGGTTAAACTGGGTTTGGGATTCCCCGCCAATACCAACGAATTTATCTGACAACTGGACGGTAAGGGCTCGCTGTACGCCATCACGCAAATTAAGTGGTGTGACATAACTTATTACCACTTCACTCTGGAGCGCACGGCGCATTTTACTGTATACAGCGGAGAGCTGTTCTTTGTTTTCAGCATATCCGTAACTGCCGCCGGCATTGTCAGCAATATAACGCATGGTTGTTTCATCGATGCCTGCATATTCATCAGCTTCTTCATCCCCTTCCGGCAATTGGCCAAAGCCAACCGTTGAGATGGATAAACCTCCAAAACCGATTTGTGCCAGCGCTTCATCAGCCGTGGCCGTGCTCTGAACATCCATCCCGTCCGTCAATACGATGACTGCTTTACGGCCCGGGAGGGGATTAATAGTGTCCACAGTATAGACTAGCGCATCAAATAGCGCAGTATCACTACCGGCGGAGATTGTGTCGATAGATGCTTTCAGGGCATCTTTGTCATCTGTGATCTCCTGGACTGTTGAAACTTCGGTGTTGAAAGTTATTACACCAATCTGGTCGCCAGGGCGCATTTGATCAATATATTCCTTTGCAACTTCTTTGGCACTCGTTAATTTTTCTGCATAATTCATACTGCCTGAGTTATCAATCAGCAGGATCGTTGTCAATGAGCCAACCTCCCCGATTCCACGGATATCCTGGCCGGGTACCAGTTTTCCATTTTCAAGGAGTTGGATCTTATCTGTGTTTATTAGGATCGGTTCACCATCCGCATTTTGTACGGACACATACACATCTACGAGCGGAAAATCAGTTGTGTCGATCTGGGTGATCTGTAATGTGTAAGCACCCACACTTTCAACGACGGGTTCTGGCTGGCAAGCAGCCAGGATTAGTGTTAATAATGAAATAAATAGAAATGATCTTTTTTTGTTTTTCATGTTTACCTCTTCTCGTGATAGATCATCTCTGTATCGCCCATTTTAATGCGCTGATTTGGGCGCAAACGAGTGACTTCAATCTTCTTTGCATCGACGTAAGTCCCTTCCATGCTGATATCTTTAAGTGTGAAATATGCACCTTCACCTTTTAAGATGGCATGTTGTGGAGAGATATCCGGGTCAGTGAGCACAATATCAGATTTTAGCGGACTGCTGCCGATGGCAGCGGAAGGCGCTTCCTTTCCAAGGAATTTATCGAGAATGAACTCCATGCCGCGCATCTTCCCGTTCGTCACCTCAAACCAAACACGTGACAGCACGAACATGATCAGCGCGATGAACACACCGACTGAAAGGCCGAGCAGGATCAGACCTGCTGCTTTTCCCATTAGCGGGTCTGCAAACAACACACGCGCTGATTCCAGCAAAATTCCACCCAGGGCGCCTCCGATCAAACCGCCCAGTCCGCCTTTCCAGAGCTGCGCGCCGCCGGTGATGCCAGTGGCAAGCCCGGTGAGAAGGCCGAAAATTGCCCAGCCGATCGGCCTGCTCCAAATCTGGCCGCCTATGAAGAGGAAGACGCCTTCAGCGATGGGAAGTCCAATCGCGCCGCCCACCGCACCAAGCAATGCACTTAGAAGTGCTTTTTTAAGCCCAAATAAGAAACTCTGGGCAGCGATACCTTCGCCAAACCCGATCATCAGGCCGATGACACCACCAAGAATAGCGCCTATGATGATCTCGCTAATTAAGAAATTATCTGTAAAAGATAATCCGAGGATATTACTGATCTGCCATCCGATCAATCCGCCGATGGCACCCAGCAATCCGTAAGTGTAAAACCGTGTAATGCGACTCATATGGATGTAACCTCCTTTGGTTCGTCAATCCATTCGTCGGCAGGCTGCATGTTTTGCCAGAAGATAACGCTTCTATGGCGCTTATTGGTCAGCTCATAAAAACCATAGTATTGGCGCTGGTCTAAAGATCCATCCGGTTGTCTAATGAAGAATCCGCCAATCGAGCGATGCGGTTCGATCACCAGTGCAACCTGCCAGTGTTCGGGAAAAAAATTTTGATGCAGCCACGCGTCCCATTGCGAGAAGAATACACCCATGCGCGGGTGGGTATGGTACCAACCCAAGAAAACCTTATCTGGAAAATGTTCTTCAAGATGATTGTGCAATGCGATCTGCGTGTCGCCGGTAAATGTCAGATGGGCAGCACCTTGATCCGTGTAGACAGCTGGGAGAACGGTATCAATGACAATGAAAAGTTCACCATTAATTGCGTCCTGGCAATACTTACCTGCCATCCAGCCACCCACTTCGTTATCCAGATCACTGCCGCCGTGCGCGCACATGCGCACATAGGCAGATTGCGTAAGGAATATTCCCATAGGTGGCTGCTGCTGTCTCATTTCTTCATCTTTTGGTTCCCATCGCAGTGCCCGATGGTATGGAGCTCTCGTATTCATCGGTTCTGTGCGGGCGGTCTCAGATAGTTTTACGCGCGGAGTATTATTCATCGGCGGCTGCTCCGTTTATTAATTGCTAACCAGCAGTAATATCGGCGGTGATCATCAAGCGATCGTCATCAGGGACACCCGCGCTATCGAGGGTTTCATCTTCCTGCAGCTCACGGCCGAGTGCTTTGCTGTCCAGTCTGTAGCTCACCGGACGTCCGTCAGGACCTACGGTTGGCAGTTCCAATGTTGTTGCCAGTTCGGGGATCAGTTCCTTCACGGCGACATCATCCGGAACTTCCGCGTTGCGGGTACCTCCAGAAGGTAGTACTAATGTGATATTTTTGTCAGCCATTGTTTCTCCTTTCGTCTATTATTTCAACTTGATCTTGGGTTTTGCCTTAACTCTGGGTTTACTGATTCTTACCCGTTCAGGGCGCAGCAATTCGCGCGTGTCCACCGGGAAAAAGCTTGGGTGGGTCTTGCGGTACTGCCGTGACCATCGGGCGGCTTCCATATCCCATGGAAAAGGCGCTTTGCTGGGGTCATCATGAAAATTTTTATACTGCACCATTTCTCCCAGCATGATCACCAATCGGTCAAGGGACCGACTGGCAGACCACCATGCAGCGTCGATGCATACGCTGCCATTGGCATGATTAATATTTGGGTGCCAGATGGGCGTTAACCATTTCATACCTGGCCACCGTTGTGGATATTGACTGTGTAAGTAGATCTCTACCTGGTGTTTTTCCCCAATCTTAGGGTTGCCTCTGCGATCCATACCGATGACACCTTTACATTTATAGGTAATGATGTACCGTTCCGGTGGCAATCCTTTTTGCTGGGCTTTTGCCCTCACCTGGACCAAATCGCTGCGGGCGTCTACTTCCTGGATCAATTCATAGTCTTTTCTGAGCCGACGCAGCCGCGGGTTGGAATTCACTGATACAGCACCTGCTGTAATATCAGTCGTTACCATTAATCGATCATCTTTTGGAATTCCAGCTTCTTTTAGCGTTTCACTTTCCAATAATTCACGCCCCAATGCTTTGCTGTCAATACGATAACCCATCGGGCGTCCATCGGGGCCAACAGTCGGCAGCTCGAGCAAAGAGGTTAATTCAGCAACCAGTTCCTTAATAGCCACATCATCCGGGATATCTGCTCTGCGGACACCGCCATTTGGTAATACAATTGTGACTGCAATATCTGCCATCTTCTCCTCCAACTTTCGCTTTATAGTTTATTCCTGTGCGCGACACCGCACGCACCTGTAACATCCCAGCAGTCCTGATGATGCCAGGTGCCGCATTCTTTGCAAATCGCAATACCACGGCTGTCATTTTTGTTGACTTCCTCAAGGCAGTATGGGCAAACATGTTCCTCTTCGCCTTTGAGATTTACGCCATTTTCGGCTGGTTTGCTACCAAATTTTGGCAATGATATCTTGCTTCTTGTCCTTGTTTTTTGCGTTGCGCCCGCCTTGATCTTTGGTTTGCTTTTATTTGATTTTGAGCTGCTTGTAACATGCACCTTTGGTCTTGAGGGCGCTGATTTTACTGCTGGACGCACCGTATTTCTATTGGAAGTATTGATCTTTGGCAGGCGCAGATTCCAATTTTTTGGATTAATCTTATAGGCGGCTACCCTCACTCGGTCAGAAAATGACGGTGCCGAGGGTTTTGGTGCCGTCGGTGTTTGCCGTGGTTCGACAACTTGCTTTTTCTTCAGTGTTTTCTTTCTGAACAGCAGGAGAAATGGAAGTGAGATTATCAATAGCAATGTAAGCTGCGCAATCTCTTGAATTGTTGGTGATTGAAATGAAAACTGCCAATCCTCAATTCGAACAAAATTGAGTGTGTATTCTGTGTCATAAAAGGAATCGATCACAAGGGTTGAAAATGTTGCGCTAATGAATGCAAGTAGAACCACTAAGAACGCAATACCTTTGCGAAAAAAAAGCCGCAGCAGCAGGGCGCAGACCAGACTGATGCTGCCGATGGTGATCAGTCTGCCAAACAGGGGCGAAATCTCCGGTCTATTAGAAAGAAGAATGATTGAGAGCAAACCAGCGGCCAGTGTAAATAAAAGAGTTGCCAGCCATTTGAGGGTCCCATTCCAGAATTTCATGCGCTTTTCTCTTTTTTCTGACTATTTGTTTTGATCTTTATTTTTTCCATTGTTTTGTCTTTTTTTTTATTTTTATCGGATGTTACAGAGATTTTGATGGATGGGGGTTCGTGGATCTTGATTTTTGATTTTTTACCGCTTTCGGTGGGTTCTTTCAATTTAATTCGGCCCGATATTTTGATCGGAGCTTCATCCGCCGGCCTTTCAAAATGACTAAAATGCAGCGTATCATCCAGGTCGCCATGCAGTTCATAGAAGCGGTATTCTTCGACGTTATACGCGCGGATGATGTGCAGTCGGGGAATGCCGACACTGGCCAAGGTGCGTGTAAGGAAATCTTCATCGCCGTGCAATGTATGCGTCATTTCTGTTTCTCGCAGGACGCCGCAGGTGGGGCAATGGGCGCGGTTGAAACCGACTTCTGAGATCGGTTGTAAAACTTCTTCGCGCGTACCGCATTGCGGGCAGCTGAGCGATAGGACTAATTCCTGATCCAGTTCGATAACCGCATCCGGACCAAGGTCGCGATGTGCGATCTGCAAGAGGTCTTTCAGCGTTGTTGTATCCGCCCGTAACGGCAGCTCTGTGATTTCTCCATAAGTCCAGTGGCTCTCACAATCTTCGACCGGAGTATAGGCAGTTGTGTGCACATCGTTAGTCATTCCGTTAAAGTGAATCACTTTGCCTGGTTCAACGGGTTTGTTATGGATCAGTTTTAACGCTTCCTGCGATTGGATACCAGCGATGATCGAGGCGATCGTGGGCGTTGTTGGTACTTTGCCAAGCAAGATGTTTTCACGCGCTAATAGGGGGCACGAATAGCGGATAGAAAGGTCACGCCGGGCCTGTTCGGTGAGTGTACATTCAAAGCAGGCACCCTCTCCGGGCACAAAAACGCGAGCCAGTCCAAGAAATTCCTGGATTGCGCCATCCACCCATGGTTTATTGATCCAGTACGCGAATCGATTGACGGCTAAACGGGCT
>CAZDIS010000102.1:0-2010 GCA_964505585.1 uncultured Pelolinea sp.
TTCTTGTGTATCTGCCGTTGAGTGGTTGTAAAACCAGAATAAATCCTTATAATGGAAGTAAACCACATACTGGAGAGACCGCTGGATGCAAATTGGAATCAACCATTTCGATACGAATTTGCGGATTGGAGGATGATGTGAGAAGTTACAGCCGATTTATTATTTTATTCCTGTTCATGATTCTAATAACATTAAATAGTATATCGCTGGCAAGTGCGGAAACCTCGCTTGACCCGTATGCCTCCATCAGAACTTCAGTGTCAGGCAAAGATTCTGATGAGGATGGGATCGATGATGAAATTGAGTTGATGCTGGCGAGAACATACTCGCCGATATTGATCTTTGATGAAAATGAGCAGGAGAATGTCCAGGAAACGGTACTTCCGCTCTTTCAGGTATCGCCAATAATCCACCACAGCGGCCAAGAAGGGGCGATGCTGACTTTTGTTTTTCTGTATGACAATGATAACGGCGCAGACTTCGACCGAGATTGGACAGACTGGTTCACGGACCCATTGGATACTGCTGGCGGATTGATCATGGACCCCTTCGACCAGTTTTTTGGCAAACATTGCGGTGATACCGAAGTGATCTACTTTTTCATCGCTAATTATGGAAACTGGACAAATACGCGGTTAGAAAGTATTTTCTGGAAACGGCACTATGACAAAATCTATGAGACGAGTGAGAATGCAGTCTCGTACCGTGACCTCAATGATGGGACCGGCTCGACGCACCCTGAAATTTATATATCAGAGGACAAGCATGGGATGTATCCCAGCCACGATGAATGTGAAGATTATGAGACGGATGTTGTCAAAGAAAAGTTATATGACAATTATATTTATATTCCGGTAACGCCAAAAATGGAGGATTGCAGCGACGGTATCCAATTATTCTATACCTACAATATGCATTCCAAGCAGAACGTCGGCGAGGCCAAATCTGAAAGCACAAAGAACCGCGCTGCGCTGAACGGGACCCTGTATCAAGGATATGATCCGTGGGAAAATGTCGATTTCTGGGGAAGAACCGACTATGACAAATTTTGCGAGACGCCAGCCGGCGGAATAGGCGGGAAATGGTGCGGAACCCCATTTTCAGTGGGCAGCGATCATCCCTGCGCGGATGTTGACTGGTGGACAAATGATTCATCTGGGTATTGTATGAATCCAAACACTGACCGTTTTGGATCGGATTATTACAGTTTCTTTATGGATGGGTATGATGCCACGCCGTGCGCTGAGGCGTGTATCAACGATCCTAATTGCCTGTCTTATTCATACGTTTTACCCGGATATCAGTACGAAGACAACGGCGTATGCTACTTGAAAAGCGGAACACCTAAAGAATATTATAATGAATGCTGTATTTCAGGGCTTAAAAAAGACTGTGTGAATTAACCATATTTTTATGTAGTGACAAAAGCACCCTATTAAGCAACGGGTGCTTTTTTTACAGGATTACTATGCAAGTGTAAGTGAAAGAATATCTACACAGTGGATTCTTTTAGATTCTTTATCGTACTTATTTTCTCGCGCGAAAATCCCTGATCCAGCGGGCGGCGTAGTCGTCACGGCCAAGGGCAAGGTCAGCGGCGAGGACGGCGGAGCGGAGGGCTGGCTCGAGCGGGTTGGTGATGGGGCAGGTGGCGCCGGCGTGGATGGCGATGGTGAGGAAGGCGGCGTTGAGGGCGGCACGGTCGGGGAGGCCAAAGGAGACATTACTGGCGCCGATGGTGACGTTGAGGCCCCATTTTTCGACAATGCGGGTGATGGCGGCGAGGGTGACCGCGCCGGCCTGCCCATCCGCGCTGACAGCCATGACGAGCGGGTCGATGATGATGTCTTCCAGGAGGATGCCGATCTGGAGGGCGCGGTCGATGATCTTATCGGCGACGGCCAGACGCTGCTCAGGCGCGGCGGGGATGCCGTTGTCGTCCATGCAGAGGGCGATGACGGCGGCGCCGTGCTGTTTGGCGAGAGGGAGGACGGATGCGAGGGAGGATTC
>CAZDIS010000102.1:2020-9513 GCA_964505585.1 uncultured Pelolinea sp.
GAGGATTCCTCACCATTGACGGAGTTGATGAGGGCTTTGCCCTGATAGACCTGCAGGGCGGCCGCGAGGGCGGCGAGGTTGGCGGTGTCGATGCAGAGGGGCACATCGGTGACGGACATGACCTCTTTGATCAAACGAGGGAGCAAGAGGACTTCATCCATGTTGGGCACACCGGCGTTGACATCCAGAATCTGCGCGCCGGCCTGGACCTGGGCGAGAGCGTCACGGCGGACGGTCTCGAAGTCGCCGGATTGAAGGGCCTCGAGGACCCGTTTACGGCCGGTGGGGTTGATGCGCTCGCCGATGATGACGGTGGGCGCGCCGCGGGTGATGGTGACGGTTCTGGTTTTGGAGGAGAGGGTGGTGGTGATGGGTAAATTATTCATATTATTATTTTTTGGTATTTTGATGTGTAAAAACCTATTGATTTTAATGGCATTTTGGTTGGGGGGATGGTTAATTCTAAAAAGTATCCTGTGTTCCACGGATGGGAATGGCCTGAATGTGTGTGGCTGCTGAATTTCCCGCGATTGGTTTCCGCGGTGTTGGTGCTGATCGTGCTGCTGCGCGGGCTGAAGATCATTTATTTTGCTGATTGCGGCATGAAATGGATGGGCATAGCGATATGCCCATCTTTGTATTTAACACAGTGACTCAGGGTGTGATGAGGGCGATCGCATCACGCAGCACGTCAGCGGAATGCTTCAGGGATCGTTTTTCATCGGGTGAGAGTTCGCTTTCGATGACCTGCACGATACCGCGCGCGGAAACAATGCAGGGGACGCTGAGGCAGACGTCTTTGAGTCCGTATTCCCCTTCCAGCAGGGTAGAAACGGTGAGGACGCTGCGGGTGTCGCGCAGGACGGCGCGGGTGATGCGGACGAGGGCGAGGCCGATGGCCCAGTTGGTGGCGCCTTTGTAGTCGATGATGTGGTAGGCGGAGTCGCGCACGGCCTGCTGGATGCTGTCTCGTTCGGACTGCCAATCGTCACACTTGCCGCAGATGGGGCAGTATTGGTCGATAGGCATGCCGGCGATGTGGGTCATGGACCAGGCGGCGAATTCAGAATCGCCATGCTCACCGAGGATATAGGCATGCACGTTGTGGATGTCAACGCCGCAATGGGAACTGAGCATCTGGCGGAAGCGGGCGCTATCGAGGACAGTGCCGGAGCCGAAGATGCGGCCGCGCATTTCTCCGGCGGACTGGATGGCGGCATAGGCCATGACATCGACCGGGTTGGTGGCGATGACGATGACGGCTTTGGCATGTTGGGCCTGGATATCGGCCATGATGGCGCGGATGATGGCGGCGTTCATCGCAAGGAGATCCATGCGGGACTGACCGGGCTTTTGTGCGGCACCGGCGGTGATGACGATCAGATCGGCATCGCGGTAGTCGGCCGGGGAGCCGGTAGTGATGGTGAGCGAGGGGAGGAAGGGCAGGCCGTGGCGCAGGTCGAGAACGTGGCCGTGGGCGAGATCGGTGTTCTTGTCGATCAGGGCGATGTGGTCGGCAAGGCCGCTCTGAGCGAGGGCGAAGCAGTATGCTGCGCCGACCGCTCCGGCACCGACGACGACCACTTTACGGGTGTTATTTGGCATCAGGGAACTCCTGTTTTATTCATGATATTGATTATAAGGAAGGAGGAAGGCGGAGAGTATCAGTTTCTTGTAAGATCGGGAACGCGGTTTGATTGACCGGGCACATCAACCCCCCTCCTTTTTCCTCCCCCCTATTTTAGGGGGGGGGATATGAAAAAGTGTTGGTTCGAGCGGGGAGATTGCTTCAGCGCGTTTTACGCGCTTCGCAATGCCATGTGAAACGGGGTAAGGGCAAACCCTTCCTTTTTCCTTTCACCTATTTTAGGTGGAAGGATTTGAAAAAATGGTGTGTTGATTCGGGCGGGGAGGTCGCTGCTATTCGCTCGTGACGACAGAAAAAGAAAAATGCAGGTATAACAGGCAGAAATCCTTTCCCCCGCGGGTACGCGTCGCGATCGCCGTGCCCTGTGATGAAAAAGAAAAACGCACTTAAACCCCGCATGCAAATCGCAGGGGTGCTATTCTTCGAAAGTTTTATTTTCTTCCACCAGCACCCGGATCGGAAGTGGATTGCAGATTTTGTATGTGCGCCAGCGGTTCGCGCCGCTATTTACTCCGGCCATTTATAAGCGAGGAACCTGTCCACCCATTCACGGGTCATTTTCAGGTAACCGTCCGATCCAAGGTCTTGATAATCAAGATAGGCATAACCACTCGGTGTGGTGACACCAGATTGCGCTGGTTCGATCTGCGTGCCTTCATGCCATTCATTGAAGGTGGTTATCACGACCATTTGCGGTTCGATGCCCACGGCAAACATACTCTCCCATCGGTCATTGTAAGTCTGACCATCCCGCCTGGGTGTGTCCACATCCGACGGATACCACAGGCGCTTTGCGGAAAAGCCCGGGTTGATGCCAGGCACATACCAGGCGCCCGGCGGCAGGTCGTTGGCGTATGTATACCCGATCTGATCGGAGTCCAGCACGCCATAGTTGTATGAACCATCGAAATGGGATTCAGCGCGATAATTGCTATTATATTCATCTGTGATCACAATGCTGCCCGGGTCTTCGCCGTGAAGCGTATCGAGTGCTTCCCGCCAGTAATCAAATGGGACTGGCGGATTGCCATCTTCCATATTAGTGGTTCCCCAGATAAAGATCAAACTTTTTTTATTTTCATCCGGGCTATGCTGGCTGGTCTGGGTGGTCCAATAGAATGCAGGGTGGCTGCCGTAGGTATTGGTGAGATAGCGGATATTTGTCATAAAAGTGAAACCCGTCCGCCCGGGATAATGATCGATAACAAAGGTTACCTTGAGGCCGTAATGGTCGGCAATATCTAACATCAACGGTACGACCTGGTCTGAGGGCGAACCAGGTCCCCACCAGGAGGAAATGACCAACCCCACGCCGGCTTCCCTGAGCCAGGCGAAGTGCTGCGCGACAACCTCCGGATCAGTCGAACTGTACGCGCCCAGCACAGGATAGAAATCACTGGCAATATCCAAGGGTGGAGAATGGTGAATCTGGTTCCAATGGACCCATTTGGTGTCCCTTTCCGGATTGCGGTACCACGGGTAATAGAATGCGCCTACCTTCATGGATGGATCCGGTCCAGTTACGGGCGGCCAGTACGGTGTGGGCGTAAGCGTAGGTTCGGCCTCCTGGGCTGCGCCATCCGGATCTACAGCGTCAATGTTTGTGCAAGCAACACATAAAACCATTATCAGGGTGAAGCAAAATACAAACTTACGCATGTTTTTCTCCTTAATCACCTACAAAGAAAACACCTTTATTTGATTATACATAGTTTCAGCATTTGATATTTTTTGTGTATCGGATCAAGCCACGCGCTATCTAACCGGGAATTTTATTGCTACAATCGAAATATGCAAAAACGGGTAATGATAGCGAGGGTGCTGATCGCGATCGTGCTGGTGTGGAACCTGCAGTGCGCGATTGTTTTCATCCTGAACCCGGCGGGGTATATGGGCGGGTTTGGGCTGGCAGGGCAGGCGGGGGCGCAGATGGTGCGGGCGCTGGGGCTGCTATTCGTGATGTGGAATGTGCCGTACGCGTTCGCGCTGGCGGACCCGGTGCGCAATAAAACCTCGCTGATCGAGGTGGTGGTGATGCAGGCGATCGGGCTGATGGGGGAAACGCTGATCCTGCTGCTGGGCGGGCCATATCCGGCGCTGATCGAGGCGACCGTGATGCGGTTCATCCTATTTGACGGAGCTGGGCTGGTGCTGCTGGTGATCGCGCTGTGGCTGATTGGGGGGCAGGCGAAAGAGAATTAGATGAGCCAGGTGAGCAGCCAGAAGGCGCCCATGCCGACCGCTATGGTCCAGAGGGCGCTTTTGGTTTTATAGGCGACGAGGATGGCGATCAGGCCGGCTAGCAAGCGCATATTGGTGAAAGAAAATGCGAGCTGGTTTTCGACCAGCAGGATCTCTGGGACAAAGATGGCGGTGAGTACTGCAACAGGTACGAAGCGCAGGCCGCGCGTGATGATGGCGGGCGGCTGCCATTTATCCTGGAGGAGGATGAAAGACAGGCGGGTGAGGAAGGTGAGCAGGCCGACCGCGAACATGACAAACCAGAAGGTGTTCATTGACGATCCCTCCATAGACCAGCGGCGATGCCAGCGATGGCCGCGGCGATGAGGTTAAGCTTGTAGGGTAGACCACGGGTGAGGATGGAGGTGAGGCCGGCGACGATGGCAGCGAAGAGTGAAGGGTTGTCATTGATGGCGGGGACCGCGACGGCTATGAAGGTGAGGGTGAGAGTGAAATCGAGACCCCAACTGAGCGGCACCTGGGCACCGAGGAAGATGCCGGCGGCGGTGGAGAGCTGCCAGCAGACCCACAAAGCAATACCTGCACCAAGCAGATACCAGTGTTTATACTGGCTGTGCTCGTGATGCTGAAGGCGCATGATGGCGACGGCGTAGGCCTCATCGGTGAGGAGGTAAGAAAGAATCACTTTCCAGAGCGGGGAGAGGCCCTGCAGGTAAGGCGCGACAGAGAGGGAATAGAGAGCATGGCGCAGGCCGATGATTAACACGGTGGCGATCATGATCAGGGCGGGGGTGCCGAGATTGACGAGCTGGACGAGCATAAATTGTGATGATCCGGTATGGACGATCGAAGACATAGCCTGCGACTGGAGCGGGGTGAGGCCGGCGTTGAGGGCGAGGACGCCATAAATCATACCGAAAGGCGTTATGCCAAGCAGGATGGGGAGCTCCGCGCGCGCACCCATCCAAAATTCCTTCCACGCGATGGTACGGTCCTTATTTGCCATAAAGACCAGATTATACCAGCCGAGAAAAAAACCGTGTGGAGGGAAGCGATTATTGTCTGGAATAACAACTGGCGGCGTTGCACGGAAGGGTGTTGATGTCATCTTCACAACGGCGGCGGAAGAACCCGATGATGAGGGGAGCGATGAAGATCCAGGGCAGGAGGGTGAGGACGGGGATGAACAGGAGCTAGCAGTTCTGGTTGAGCGCGGGCAGATAATACCAAAGGGCGAAGAAGATGGCAGTGTCTATGAGGCCGACGCCGATGAAAATGGCAGCGGCTGCTATTTATCCTGGAGGAGGATGAAAGACAGGCGGGTGAGGAAGATGAGCAGGCCGACCGCGAGCATGACGAACCAGAAGGCGTTCATTTGCGATCCCTCCAGAGCCCGACCGTGATGCCGGCGATGGCCGCGGCGATGAGGTTGAGCTTGTAGGGCAGGCCGCGGGTGAGGACGGACGTCAGCCCGGCAACGACTGCCGCGAAGAGCGTGGGGCTGTCATTGATGGATGGAACAGCCAGGGCGATGAAGGTGAGGGCGAGGGTGAAATCGAGACCCCAGCTGGGGGGAACCTGCGCGCCGAGGAAGATGCCGGCGGCGGTGCTGAGCTGCCAACAGGACCAGAGAGCGATGCCAGAGCCCAGCAGGTGCCAGTGTTTGTACTGTCCCTGTTCGGCGTTCTGGTAGCGCATGATGCTGACCGCGTAGGCCTCATCGGTGAGGAGGTAGGAAAGGAGCGTTTTCCAGAGCGGTGAGAGGCCCTGCAGGTAAGGCGCGACGGATAAGGAATAGAGCGCGTGGCGCAGATTGATGACGAAGGCGGTGGCGATCATGATGAGGGCGGGGGTGCCGAGATTGACAAGCTGGACGAGCATGAACTGGGAAGAGCCGGCAAAAACGATGGAGGACATAGCCTGGGATTGGAGCGGGGTGAGGCCGGCGCTGAGGGCAAGGACACCATAGATCATGCCGAAGGGTGTAACGCCAAGCAGGATGGGAAGCTCAGCGCGGACACCCATCCAAAATTCCACCCACGCGATGGTACGGTCTTTTTTTGCCATAAAGGATAGATTATACCTGCGGAGAAAAAAGTGTGAGAGGAAAAAGACTAATTGCTGGAATAATCGCCGGCGGCGTTGCGCAGAAGGGCGTCGATGGCATCTTCACAGCGGCGGCGAATGAACCTGGTGATGAAGGGAGCGATGAAGATCCAGGGCAGGAGGGTGAGCGCGGGGACAAACAGGAACCAGCGGTTCTGGTTGAGTTCAGGCAGGTAATACCAGAGGGCGAAGAAGATACCAGAGTCTATGACACCGACACCGATGAGGATAGCGAGGAGCAGCTGGGACATGCGGTTGAGGCCGCCCAACTCCGCATCAATGACGATCTGAGAACGACCAAAATCAATGACGGCGGTGGAGATGCCGAGCAGGGGTGATTGGCGGGTGGAGCGGTAGCCGGGGCCGTTGAGTGTGAGACTGTGGGTGCCGTCATTGACGATCTGGAAACCAAGCGGGAGGAGCGTCTGCAGGACGATATCTTTGGCGCGGGCGGGATCGATGGTATTGGGCTGGCTTTTACTGTAGGTGATCATTATTTTCCATATTATCACAAATGACCTGTTCGAGCAGGCGGGCAAACCTGGGGCCGACATGTTTGATGCTTTGCAGCCCTTTGCGTCCCATCTGACGGTAAATGAGGCCAATGTCCTGCGGTGTATCCTCGACAGACCAGGCCGCTTTGCGATAGGCCCACATCTCATTCTCCGGTTTTTGCTCCAATTCCATGGCGTAGATCCGATCAGCGAGGCGCTCGACCGCTTTCTTATTGCGCGCGCGTTTCTCGCCGGGGAGGATCGGGCGCGGCATGCGATCAGGAATGCCGATAGCGGAACAAACCTCGCGGACCAGACGACCGGTCTTGATCCAGGCGGATTGCGCGGGGCCGTATGACTTTTCCGGGTAAAGGGCCTGATAAGCAGGGACCAGATCAGGTTCTTTGTGGTGCAGGTAGCGCATGAAATACGCTTTCTGCTGGTCGGCGAGGGTGAGGGGCGCGCCGAGGACGAATTGGCCGCCATTGTCCACCGTATGCTGGATGACAAGCTCAATATTCTCACGTGTATCGCATAAGCCGGGCAGGATGGGCATGAAACTGACGCCGCATTGAATGCCGTGATCAGTGATCTGGCGCATGGCAGCGAAGCGTTTTTCGGGCGGGGGCGCAAGACGTTCCATGCGACCGATGCGGGCGGCATGCGGGGAAATGCTGGTGTGGATGACGCTGAAGAGGACCGAGACATGGGCGACTTTGTTGATCTCGAGCAGGAGATCAAGGTCGCGCAGAACGAGAGGGGAACGTTCGAGGATGAAGACCGGAAATTGCAATTCCAGGCAGATCTCGAGCATGCGGCGTGATATCTCGAATTTCTTCTCCGCGGGCTGATAGTCACCGACCGCGACGACATCGCACGGGAGTTTACGAAGCGCTTGATAAAAAAGGGCGGGCGCGTTTTCCTTCACCTTGATCACATAAGGAAAATCAGCAATATCGGTATATGGCGCATATTTTTGTTCTCGGCAGTAGCAGAACTCACAGCCATGCTGGCAGCCGATATAAGGATAAGCGGTGTAACGC
>CAZDIS010000103.1:0-9386 GCA_964505585.1 uncultured Pelolinea sp.
ATATTTATTAACGAAATATAAAATATGTAAATAATACAGAACCGAGTGATATAAATGCATTACAACAAAATTGAATAAATCTTCTCTCTCTCCTTATTAGAAAACAGACTGTTTGGCGACAGTCTGTTTTTGATATTTCAGATATACTTCTTCCCACAAAACCAGGCGAGAACGCAAGGTTGTTCCTTGGAACAGAATTGCTCTGGCGGTCCGAAATGAATAGTTCTAGATCCACCCGCGCAGCTGCATCGCCTTCACAACTCGGGCGATCGCCACCATGTAAGCGGCGTCGCGCATATAGACTTTTTCCTCTTTCGCCATCGCGTACACATCATTAAAAGCTTTCGTCAGGATCTGGTCTTCCTTCTGCAGTACTTCTTCCTTTGGCCAATAATAATTCCCGTCATTTTGGACTGATTCAAAGTAAGAAACGGTCACGCCGCCGCTGTTGCACAGAAAGTCAGGGATCATAAAAATCCCATTATCGCGGATCACAGCGTCCGCTTCGGGGGTTGTCGGGCCGTTCGCGCCTTCAGCGATGATCTTGACCGATTCGTGAAGGAATTGCACTGTCTCGGCGTTGATCTGCCCTTCCAGTGCCGCGGGGATGATCACTTGCGCGTCCTTTTTCAGCCAGGCGTCTGCCTCTTCGATCGTGTAGCCGGCTGCCTTTGCTTTTTCTTTATCGACCGTGCCGTATTGGTCTGTGATGCTCTGCAGGAAGCGCGCGTCAAATTCTTTTGTTTTAGTTACCGTATACGGCTGGCGGTCTTCTCGGTCCCAGTACGAAACGCAGGTGACTTCCCCGCCCAGCATTTCCTTGAATCCGATCGCCGCGTATTGCGCCACATTGCCGAAGCCCTGGATCGCGGCTTTGCATTTCGATGGATCCAGCCCAAGCTGGTTGCATGCTTCACGAATGGTGTAGATCACGCCGTATCCGGTTGCCTCTGTCCGTCCCAGAGAGCCGCCGCCGCCGACTGGCTTTCCAGTGATCACGCCCGGTGTGTATCGTCCGGTTAACATTGAATACTCATCCATCATCCAGCCCATCATTTGCGGGGTTGTCCCCACGTCTGGCGCGGGCACATCCTGGCGCGGTCCAATATTCTTCCACATCTGCTGTACCCAACCGCGTACCAGGCGCTCTTTTTCGCCGATAGAAAGCGTGGCCGGGTCAACGATCACGCCGCCTTTTCCGCCTCCCAGCGGGATATCTGCGACAGCGCATTTCCAGGTCATCCAGGTGGCCAGCGCGCGCACGGAATCCACGGTTTCAGAAGGGTGGAAGCGCAGCCCGCCTTTGTTTGGTCCGCGGGCATCGTTATGCTGGACGCGGTATCCCTGGAACATGCGTATTTCCCCGCTATCCATGCGTACCGGTATCTTGAAATGAAATTCCCGCATCGGCCAGCGCAGGAACTCACGGATGGATTGGTCCAGGTTGAGCATATCTGCGACATGGTCAAACTGTTTTTGCGCCATTTGGAACGCGTTGACTGAATTTTCTGACATGGAACCTCCTGATTACTCCTTCAATTTTTGGGCTGCTCTATTTCTTCGGAAAAACCACTTTCGATCAGCCGGGATAACGTTTCGATCGCTTCTTCTTCATCCACCCCCTCTGACGTGATCCGGACTTGATGCTGCCAGTAAATACCCAGGGATAGGACCTTTAATATACTTTTCGCGTCTTCGTAAGCTGATTGCTTGGTGAGATTCATGATGCGGATTTTGCTGGAAAATCCATTCGCTGCCCGGACAAATAGATCCGCGGGTCTCGCGTGTAAACCCTGTTCGCTGACCACAACGACATCCCTTGTTTGCATGTGTAATTTTCAATTATTTCTATCTCTGTTTGAAGTATATACTACGATGCTTTCCTTTATTTTGATTATATGTGAAAGCAAAATGGCTCATAGGTGTTATTCTTGTAACAAGAAGATGTGACAAAAAGATGTTAAATTAGCGGAATTTCTTGAGATAGCGCTCAGCCGGTCATCGCCACAGCGTTGTTTTCCGGCTCTCCCAGCCGTGGCAGCCATTGCCATAGCGTGTTGATGATCTGTACCGGCTTTTTTGCTTCACGAATGCTCTCCATGAATGCGGTGTGCTGGATCAGTTCATTGAGCTGGAATAAGGCCTTTAAATGTGAATTATCATCCGTCGCGCCCAGCACGATGATGATGTCTGTTTCCGGCAGGGTGTTCTGGTCATAAATGAAAGGTTTATCCAGTTTCAGCATGCTCATGCAAAGCCGGTTTACCCCATCCGTTGGCTTCGCGTGCAGCAGCAGTACGCCGGACCCCATGTACATATAAAAGCCGTGATCTGCGATCACATCAACCATTGCGCGCAGGTAGCGCTCCTGGATCGCGCCGTTTTGGATCAGCGGTTGTGACGCGATAGCGACCATGTCCTGCCAGGAATACACGCGTTTCGCGAAAGTGATATGCGAAAGCTTGATCAGGTCAACCAGTGATGTTTGCTCGTGCAGCGAGAGCAATTTTTCACGGCGTTTGCTCTGGTTTTCCTGCTGGATCCAGTGTTGGATGTCCCTGATGTTTTCCCGCTCCAGGAACGGCTGGACCTGGATCACCGGTAGGCGCGCGGCTTCGATGGGTAGTGTGCTGATGATAACGTCGCCTTCTTCTTTTGTGATCGGCATGCTCTCAAAGGAGTTGATCGTCTTCACCACGCGCAGGCCGGGAAATTCATATTCCAGGCGGGACTGAAGAAGAGAGGTCGTCGCGCGCACCCCATTATTGGCGATCACCACGCGTAGATGTGAATCCTCTTCGGTGCGCAGTCTTTCCAGGGCGGATAATAAGTACATCGCAATAAACCCGATCTCCTCAGGCGGAATGCGAATGTCTAATTCTTTCTCAAGGATAAAAATACTGTTTTCGGCGACGCGGTAGATCTCGGGGTACTTTTCCTTCATCGATATCAGGTTCCTATTGCGGATCGGGATATGGTATTTCAAGCGGAAAATGCTGTAATCAAGGTGATTTTTCAGTTCCTGGAACAAGATTTCATCGATTTTCAGCATGGGATGCAGCCGCATCGAACAAATATTGATGATTTGCTGGGTAAGTTTGTCAAATTTCTGTGAAATGAGGGATGATGAAGGCGTTTGGCTGTCTTCTTGCGGGCTTTCTTCCCAGCGGCTGCCAATGATCAAGGCCGCGATTAATTCCAATTCCTTATCACTTAATGCCGTGTGGTATTCCTGTTCGATCATGTAGCTGAGAATACGCGCGGTTTCGAATTCCTCCGTTGTTAGAATTTCCTTGTCTTCGACCGAACCCGCAAGAAGGCGGCCTGATTGCAGCGCGTGGATCATCACACCCAGATACACCATGATCTCAACCCGCGATTTCTGCGACATACAACGGTTGATGTTTTCTTCAATGAAACGGATCAAACTGCCTGTATACGCAAGCTGCAGCCCCTCTAAGAATGTGAGAAATCGGTGTGATGCGATCCGGTTGTCGACCGCGATATTTCTTTCCATATCATTATATAAGCGTTGCCAGCGGTAGTCACCCAATTCCTCGCGTACCAGCCGCACCAGCGCGAATCGCCGCGATGCCTCCCGCCCTTCGATCCACAACCCTTTCGCTGATTGCTTCTTCATGTGGATCTCATAGTCGCTCAGCCACGCTTCAATATCCCGCGTGTCTTTAAAGATAGTAGAGCGCGAAAAATTTTCGATCTCAGAAATTGATTTTGCCGAGAAGGGTTCCGGGGATGTTAGAAGGTAAAGCAGCATGATGCGGATGCGTTGTGGTTTTGAAAGGATCAGGTCGCAATCCTCTAACGCGTTCAACTCGGCCAGAAGCATGTTCTTGGTTTCTTCCGATGCCACCACTTCCAGCCCATACCCCGGCTTATTAATGAATTCGATCTCCCCGGTCAGCAGCCAGGCCTGCACGACTTTCATGTTATAGCGGATGATTCGCGGGTTTAAGTCTGTCTTTTCTGCGAGCTCGGAAAGTGTGATCTTCCCCTGCGCTTTCAGCAGTTCACAGATGATGTGCTGCTGCCGAATATTGATTTCTGGTTTTCTGCCTGCCATATACGGATTATACACCCATGAGGTTATATTGTCACAATGAGATACGTCAAAATATATACATGTGGCTTTGTTTTCCCACTTGTATAATAGTATCGTATAAACAAGAAATGATTTTTTTTATATACAACCAAGAAATCTGTTAGCGAAGGACTGGAAGGGTAACGGGATTAATGTCATTGAAGATGCTTGAGAATGTTCAAGTGTTGCGTATTAGCCAGGAAAACCGCGAAGGTGTGCTTAAAGCACTTTCAGATGCGGCGATCGCCAAAGGTTTTGCGAAGGCGGGCTATTATCAGGCGCTTATCGAGCGCGAATCCAGGTATCCGACAGGTTTGCATACTCCCAGTGTCAGCGTCGCTATTCCCCACGCCGATGCGGAATGGGCCAATGAATCCTCCCTTACCATCGGCCTGTTGGAAAAGCCCGTCGCTTTTCAACCGATGGATGGCATGGGCGGGGATGTCGATGCAGAGATCGTCTTCATGCTCACGATCCAGGACCCCAAAGAACAGATCAATTTTCTGCGTGCGTTTTCAACGGTCCTCGGTTCCACTGATGTATTGCTTGATTTTAAGAACACCGGCGACCACAAAGCGCTGCTTGAAAAGATCAAGATAAAAATGTAGGAATATTTCAAATTTCATTATTGGAAAGGTGATTTTTAATAAAAAAATGACAATCGATTACCACAAGCTCATCAACCCCCGGCTATTCCAGATCCCTGACTATGACCAGAGCCATGTCACCAGGTGCTGGCAGGATCCTTCGATTCATCGCAATATGTCCAATGAATCCAATTATCCGCCCATCCAGGCTGTCCAGGGTGCGATCTGTGAAGCGGCCAAAGACGCAAACTATTACGCCGAAGATCCCACCTATGCGCTTTCTCTGCGCGGGAAGTTGGCGGATTATGCTTCTGTGAAAACTGAGAATGTTGCCCTTGGCAACGGTTCGATCGAAGTGCTCGACCTCATTTTCCAGATCTCTATGTCTGATCCAGGTCAAGATGAGGCTATCATCCTTCAGCCGGATTATTCTGCTTATGTCCCCCGCTTGATCTATTTTGGCTGGAATATTAAATATGCGAAACAGGCCGATGGGCTTGAAAAAGCCGCCGACCAGGTGATGGATGCCATCAGCGATAAGACGAAATTCGTCCTCTTCTCGCGCCCCAATAATCCCATGGGCACCGTTATGCCGTCCAGTGAGATTAAGCGCATGCTCGCTACCGGAAAGATCATCATTGTGGATGAAGCATACATCGAAATGGCCGATGAAGGCACGTCCGTCTCATCCTGGGTGAATCAATATGAAAACCTGATCGTTTTACGCACCTTCAGCAAAGGATTCTGCCTGGCAGGTATCCGCCTCGGATATCTCCTTGCCAATCCGCACATCGTGCGCTATCTGAATCGCTCTAAACATATTTTCAATGTCAACCTGGCAGCCATGCGCGCCGGTGAGGCGGCCATGGATCATCTCGATCAATACCGCCAGATATTCAAGAAATTAGCGGAAACACGCGACTGGCTCACCGCGGAGCTGGCAAAGATCGATGGCTTCAAACCGATCCCTTCTCAGGCGAATTTCGTCATGGTCAATGTCAGGGATTCTGGCAGGACGGCCACAGAATATGTTGACCACCTCCTGCAAAAAGGTTTCTGGGTGCGGAATTTTGCGAACAAAGCCGGTCTGGAACTGGATACCCATTTCCGTATCTCTGTCGGAAGACCGGAAGCCATGCGGGAGCTGGTTCAGATCTTGAAGGCATTAAGTTTAAAATAATAGGAATCAATGTTTTTTATGGTCATAGGTATAAAAAACATCAAAAATAAATAAAAAAAGGAGTAACAAAATGGGTAATCGACCTGCAATCATTTTAGTCATGTGCGGCTCATCCGTAGCCACATCTAATCTTGCCGCGGTCAAACTGGAAGACGAGGCAAGGCGCCGTAAGGTGAAAGTGAAAACCAAGAAAGGCAAGATCGCTGACGCGACCATGTTGATCGAGCACGAAAAGCCAGACCTGGTTGTTGCCACCGCGCAAATAAAGGAACGCGATGATATCAAAGTCTTCAGCGGTGTCCCGCTCATCAGCACCATCGGTCAGGAAAAACTTTATGACGATATCTTTGCGTATATCGCCGAAAAAGGGCTTGGATAAAGACAAACCACATAATGAAAAGATGGCTAGATAGAAGGAGGTGAGGGTTCCCGTCAAATGATTAACATCGATTGCTTGAGAAAAGAAAAAGATATTAGATAATCATCAAAATATATTAAGGAGAGTAATAAAATGGATTTTGGAATTCTTTCAACAATTCTGGATCCGGTCATTAATGCAGGTCCTTTGTTTATGATCTTCGTTGTTTTTACAGTGATCGGATTGGTCGTAAAACTGGGCGTCCTTCGCGCTATCCGCAATGGTTTAATGATTGCGGTTGGCTTTCAGGGTGTCTACATCGTAGTTGATTTCTTCCTCGGCTCGGTTGCACCCGCCGCTGAAGAACTCGCGTTGCGATTTGGTGGCGTGTTCACATACACGGACATCGGCTGGTCGGCTTTCGCGTCATTCGCGTTTGCGTCCCCCTGGGCGTATGCGGTGATCGGCCTCAGCCTGCTCGTCAACCTGGTCATGATCTTCACCAGAATGACCGACACGCTCAACCTCAACATTTGGGACTTCTGGGAGGCGATCATCGCCACACTCATCGTCCAATTGTTAACGGATAATATCGTTGCCGGGCTCGTCTTCGGCACATTCCTGGCATGGTTCAACCTGATGATGTCAGACTTCAACGCACAGCGCGGCTACTGCGCCGACCTCGGCTTTGAAGGCCTGTCCTTCTATCAGGGCACAAACGTTGCCTGGGGCGCTTTTGGTCACTATGTCGGCAAACTGCTCGACAAGACCGGCCTCGAAGCGAAATTCACCCCTGAATACATCCAGGAAAAATTCGGTGTGATCGGCGAACCTGCCGTATTGGGCGGCATCATCGGCTTGCTCATGGGCATTGGCGCTGGTTTCTACTGGACCGACGTTGTCTTGCTCATGATCGCGCTCGCGACCTCACTGGTCCTCATCCCCATGATGTCCGGTATCGTTATGCAGGCGCTCGTTCCTGTCTCCGAAGCTGCGGGCAGCTTCATGAAGAAGAGCGCTGGCGGACAGCAGCTCTATATCGGTGTCGACCCCGCAATCGCGGTTGGCAACACCACCGTCCTCGCGACCACCGTTTTGATGGTCCCGATCCTGCTGCTCCTCGCGTTCATCATCCCCGGCACAGTCAACCACCCGCTGGCTGACCTGCCGTCCCTGTTGTTCTTCTGGGTCTTCGTTGTTGCCCCGAATAAATTCGACATGGTCCGCACGCTCATCACCACCACCCTCATGGGTGTCTATGGCACCTTCGCCGCTACACTCGGCGTCGCCAAATGGTCCTCCATGGTTGCGGTTTCCCAGGGTGTTGAAGTAGCCGAAGGCACCGGCGTTACCGCCTGGTTCAACCACCTCTGCCCCGAAATGCTCGTAGCGGGCTTGCTCGGTGAGAACTTCAACAACATCGGTGGAATGACCGGCCTGATTGCGTTCTGTGTGATCGTGGTTGCCATCACGATTGTCTTCCGTCTGCGTTACCTCAAGCGGATGAAGGCAGAAGCGGTAGCTGCGTAAGGTTTAACTATCAAGACAACATGAGCCTGTGTGTGCAGGCTCATGTTTTTTAATCATAGTTCAGACGCTCTAATTGATTTTTTATTGCCGTTATAATAACGTCAAAAAGTGAGGAGAATTACCGATGCGCTTTATCCGCAACGAGGTCCAAACACCAAAATTATTGGTTCCACCGCACAGGAGAAAAACAGTTTTTTTCGCGATGATTTTCTTGGGTGTCATTCTGCTGGTGACGGGGGCGATCGCGTTATTTGCCGTTTTCTATTATCAGGAATTAATGGAAGCGCGCCTGGGGATCCCTTACAGGCGCCTGCAGACCTATACCATGGGCGTCGGTGGCGCCGGCGTGATTTTATATATCATCGGCGCGCTATTCCTCAAGCTCCCCCTGCGGAAAACCACTTATTACAAAGTGCGCACGGTTATCCGCAATGAGCCCTTCGATCCGCCCCGAAAAAAGGATTTTACCAAGCCCATCTTTGCCCGCCTGCGTGAGCTCAGTGACGAATGGGCGCTGTTCACCGAGGTCAGGCCGCAAAGCGCGGGCATCAAGATCCCGCAGACCATCATCGGCCCGGGCGGCATTTTTACCACCTACGCCATCAACGAGAACCCGGAACGCAAACGGTTTAAAGACCCCGGCAGCCAGTTTTACCAGGCCAGCAAAGAACTCGGCAACGCGATTGGCCATTCTGTCCTGCCGATCATTGTCTTTGCCACGCCTAAGTTGGTCTCCATCTATCGTAGTAAATGTAAACCAAAAACGCGTGTCATGCATATCCGCGAGATCCAGGATTTCCTGGACGGAAAAAAGAAAGTGCTGACCCCGCAGCAGCGTGAGGAAGCGGAAGCGAAGATCTTTGCCCTGATCGACGGTACACCGCCCGGTCAATAAGGACGTAAAATATTGCTGGGTGCGCTGGTTGTGTTTCGCAACCTGCGCATAATCGAATTTCCTTAGGGTGCGTTGGGTTTTTTCCAACGCGCCATCCAACATCGTCTAACGCGGGATGTGCGGTCTTATTTTTTTAGCCCTTATTCCAGCACAAACGTCTGGCTCACCGTCGCGCAGGAATCCTCCGCCTCCATCAGGTAAGTCCCCCGCGGATGGTTCTCATCCGACAAGTACACCGTCTCCGCGTGGCCGCTCTCATCCGTTTGCAGGTCCAGGCAGTTTTCCAGCTTGGTCGAAGGAAAGTACCAGCACGCGCTGATCGTTTCCTCTGGTTTGAACCCGTCCAGCGAGATATCCATTGTCGTCCCCGCGGGCGCGCTCTGCGGGCTGAACGTGATTCTCGCGTCGCCGCATTCCGGTTCAAACACCAGCTCCCCGCTCTCATCAAAGGTCGGCACTGGCTCATCGCCAAAGAAATAATTGTCAGGCGTCAGGTCTGGGCAGCGTTTCATCTGCCACCCATCCAGCCAGTTCCAGTAATTCCGCGCGATCGGCGGAATAAAGCCCCAGTTAGGCGCGATCGGCCAGTTCACCCGGCACTGCCATAGTAAAACGAATACGATCGCCGCCGCGCAGATGATCAACACCAGCACATACACGATGAAATTGAAGAGCGCGCCGATCATCCGCCCCAATCCCCGCAGCAGCTGGCTGCCTGCGCCGCGCCTTCCCCCCGC
>CAZDIS010000104.1:0-3345 GCA_964505585.1 uncultured Pelolinea sp.
AGTGTGACTGGAGTTCACGGTGCTGTTCCGATGTAAAAATCCTCATAACTCATATCCACACCCTGAAGATAGGTTTTACCGTTGTGGATGATGTTGATCGGAATAATATCAATATCATATTGCGCCTGCCACCCTTCAGGAAGATCCCCTGTTGAGTCTAAAACAATTTTTAACATTGGCCACCTTCTTTTTGTGTTTAAATAAAAAATCGTGAAGCATAGCGCTCCACGATTTACAACCCGTTCTGCGAGTTTTGGTTACAGGTTATTCTTTCAGCTCCACATATATGCGTTTGTTGATCTTGCCCTTGCTTTTATAGTCTGTGACGTGAATCTGGCCGACTTCGGATGTGTTTTGAACGTGGGTACCGCCATCTGCCTGCAGGTCAAGTCCTACGATTTCAACAGTTCGGATCTCGGTGATGTGCTCCGGCAGCAGATTGATCTTTGTTCGGATCAAATCAGGGATTTGAAACGCTTCTTCCCGGGTGTGGATCGCGGTACGCACCTTACGCGCGGCTGAGACCTCCTTGTTCACCGCGTCTTCGATCACGGAGACAAGTTCTTTTGATAAGTTTTCAAATTCAAAATCCATTCGCCCTTTGAGCGGATCCATATTTCCGCCGGTAACCAGCGCGCCAAAATCACGGAAAATGCAACCGCATAGGATGTGCATCGCGGTATGGGTGCGCATAACCTGATAGCGGCGCTTCCAATCGATGACACCGTGCACGTTGCTGCTGGGTGCCGGGAGTTCCTGGCCTTTTTCTATAATATGCAAAATGCCATCGGGACTGTACTTCGCGCGTTTAAGTGCTGAGCGTGTGCTGCCAAACGCGATGAATCCCAGGTCATGGACCTGGCCCCCGCCCCCGGGATAGAAAGCTGTTTGGTCCAATATGCAAGCATTGGCTTCTGAATCGACCGCGATCACATGCGCGTCGAACTCTTTCAGGTAACTATTGGTTTGGTACAGAAGGTTGGTCATATCATCCTCCTCAGGATTTATCGGTTGAAAGGCTGCTGGCTTTGGGCAGAAAAAATACAAAGGGGACAGCCAGAAGGATAAGAACACCGCTCCAGAAGAAGGTGGGCTGCCCTCCGATCTGGTCATATAAGAACCCGGTAAACACACCGGAAAGCGCATTGATTCCGAACATGATCGCAAGATACAATCCGTTCGCGAGCGATCGGTTTTTCGGAAAGCTGCGCTGGATGAGTGCCATCCCGATCGGGAGGATCATCAGCACCGCGATATTGAGCAGGCAGAAGAATACGACCTGGATAATCCCGTTCGTCAATGAAGCCGCAACCATAAAGATTGATGAAAAAATCAGTGAAATGATCATCGAAGTGCGGTAACCTATTCGATCACTGAGGATGCCGCCAGAGATGGTGCCGATCAGCCCGACACCCTGCATTAAACTCAGAACAATACCAGAAAAGAGAACGCTGGCGCCATTCTCCTGTAAAAAGACGGGCAGGTACAGCATCGATGCGGTGCGGACCGGGGAGCGCAGGACAGTAATACCAGCTATCGGGATCAAAATAGCCGCTAATTCTTTTACGGGAATTGCCGCTTTGATGGTTGTAGCCCTATTGTGATAGGGCAGGTCCTTGAGCAGAATACTCAAAACAATTGAATAAAAGATGCCAAAGACCATCAGCCAGGGGGTTGCCTGGATGGAGAATTCGGTGATGACTGCGGTAATGACCAGGGGGCCGAACATCACGCCCAGCTCCCCGCCGATCATCCAGATGCTCATGCCTTTGCCGACCTGCTTCCCGGAAAAACTGCTGACCAGCGCGGGCAGCGTAGCATGCAACGTGGATGATGAAATGCCGGCGATCAAGAAAAACAATATGGCTATCCAATAGGTCGGTGCCACGCCGACCAGGCTGAGGAAAATTGCTGTTACTGCTGGCGCAATGAGGGCGTATTTTCTGAGGTTGGTGCGGTCGCCAATATGGCCGATGATCGGCTGCAGAATGGACACCCCCTGATAAACGAGAATAAAAACACCTGCTTCGGCTTTCATCAGTGAGAGGCGCTCGATCAGGAAGGGCAGGAGCGGAGAGGAGAAACTGGAATACATATCATGCACACCATGCGCGCTGGATACGATGAAAGATTTTAGGGTCTGTCGTGAAGGTTTTTTGAATAGTTTAGCGCTCTGGACTTTCGTGGTGTGTGCCAATGCTCTCCTTTTTATATAAATACCAAAGAGTGATTATACAATTTGGCCTCGGAGATTTCAAATCCAATATCTTTTCATCGGTTCATTTTATTGCAAAGCAGAACACCGCGTTTCTTGGAGCGTCGGTTCGATGCTTTGAGGTGGCTGCCGTTCTTGGTTTTGCGTAATGCCCCGTCTGCTTGCAGCGGGGATAGCAAATCCAAAGCCACCGGATTACAATTGACATTAATCAATTCAGCAGGTAAAATTCAACGTCTTAAAAAATTTGAATTGGAGGTAAAAGTTTGATGGTCAACAATATTTTCACAATCAGCGTACAAGCTCAATTGCCTCCTGCTATGCTTTAATTCACTTTCAAGATTAATAGAATATCCGCAGGAGACCAAGCCCTGCGGTTTTTTTTTGTTTCCCTCTTTGGCATTTCTCCGCGGTGGCAGCAATGAGCGCGCATTGACGCGCGTGGATCAGGAGGATGAGTTTTCGGATTCATTCACAAAGCAGAATGCACTATTGGAGAGATCATGTTTTCGAGTATTAAAAAGAATTACAAAAAGTTTTCAAAAGATTTTTGGTTATTGATGGCGGCATCTTTCATTGATATGCTGGGAGGGTCGCTGGTATTTCCGTTCTTCTCGCTATTCCTGACGCGGAAATTTGATGTCGGAATGACCGAAGTCGGGACGATGTTTCTCGTTTGGGCGCTTACATCCGGCTTGATCGGAAATACAGTCGGCGGTGCGCTTGCAGATAGGCTGGGCAGGAAAACGAACATCATTTTTGGGCTGATCGCAAGCGCGACTTCCGCGCTGATGATGATCTTGATTGATGATCTGTTCCTGTTTTATGTAATCATTGGTGTGATCGGCATCTTTGAAGATATCGGCGGACCTGCCCGCCAGGCGATGATCGCTGACCTGGTTCCTGAGAATCTGCGCGGGGATGCCTATGGCATGTTCCGTATTGTATTTAATCTGGCAGCAGCCATCGGACCTGCGATAGGTGGATTTATGGCTTCGCGCTCGTTCGATATGCTGTTCATTTCCGATGTGATAATCAGCATTGGTGTTGCTGCATTTGTGTTTTTCTTGCTCCCGGAAACAAAGCCGGCAGGTTCAGAAAATGATAAAGCAGAACAAACCCTGCTCCAA
>CAZDIS010000104.1:3355-9132 GCA_964505585.1 uncultured Pelolinea sp.
AATCTTTCAAGGGCTATCATGTGGTGCTAAAAGATAAGCTCTTTATCGTTTTCATTGTTTTTTCAGCTTTTTCGACCTTGATGTATTTCAATATGAACAGTACTATGTCGGTGTACCTGGTCAATTTCCGCGGTATCTCCGCAGAACAGTTTGGGTATATCCTGACCCTAAATGCCGGCATGGTCGTGCTGTTGCAGGTGTTTTTTACGCGCTGGACCGCGAAATGGAAGCCACTGATCGCTATCATGGCAGGCAATATCCTGTATGTAATCGGATTTACGATGTACGGCATTTTTAGGACCTATGTCATGTATATCATCGCCATGGTGATCATCACCATCGGAGAGATGATCTACGCGCCCAAAGGACAGACGGTGGTGGCAAACATCGCGCCGGAGCATATGCGCGGGCGGTATATGGCAATCCAGAATTTCTCATGGATCCTGCCGGTTTCGATTGGGCCGCTGGGCGCTGGATTGATCATGGATAATTTAGATCCGCGCTATGTATGGTTTGCCGCGGGCATTTTCGGCACCATTTCTGCCCTTGGTTTCCTGGGATTACATATCAAGGCGCACCGGCGCTTTGAAACCAGCGTTAATATAAAGAAATCCGACATTTTAAAGGATGAACTGTCGATGGAAACGGATACGTTGGTTGTAGAGCGAACATAAAAAAAGGCCGGCATGAAGCTGGCCTTCTAAAATTTACCTTCTGGGAAGTATTAGGTAAACACCAACAGCCAGAATAGCGAGCCCTGCAATGCGGCGCATATCCAGCGCGATGGGGTCGTTCCCGCCCCAGCCCATGCTGTCAGCGATCACGCTCAGGAACATCTGGCCCAAAAAAACAGCAGCGCTGCCGGCCGCGACCCCCGCCAGATCGATCGAAAAAGCGATACCCATGATGATAAGGATGCCGAGGGCGCCGGATGTGAGGATCATAAGCAGAACATTTGCGGGAATTGGGTCACCGCCTTGTTTGGCTGCCAGGTTTACAACCAGAATGATCGCCCCCGCTAGCACACCCCCCAGGAAATTGGTCCATAGCCCTGTTTTTACCGGCCCGATCAAACCCCCTGCCCGGCCGCTTAGATAAGATTGCAGGCTGATTGCCAGGCCTGTTGCAAAAGCGCCCAACCCGCCGATGATGATCGCGTTTTTCATAAGTATCCTTTTGCTATTGCCGCATTGATATAAATAATTAATATTGCTGAATTATAGTTGGTATGGGCGGATGAAGGCATCTGAATGAGATTTTTTTTATAAATATTAAACCAAAACCCAAGATGTGCGTATACAGTGGTGGAGAAAACAAGGAAGAACAACATCAATGACAACGATTTTTGAACGCGTAAAACAATTCATGATCACTGCCTTCAAAGGCAAAGTGTATAAGAACCTGGTTTTCAAGGGCGGGGGCGTACGCGGCATTGCCTATATGGGGGCATTGGAGCTGTTGGAAGAAAAAGGCGCATTAGATGGAATTGAAAGAGTGGCGGGTACGTCATCCGGTGCGATCGCGGCCACTTTGCTTTGTTTTAGAAAAAACATAGCGGATACGCTTAACCTTTTTAATACATTAGACCTGAGCAAAGTACCGCAAAGATCGATCAAAGGCAGTGGGCGCAATATCATTTTATTAAAAAATTCCGCAAATTACACCCGCCTGTTTGAAAATTATGGCTGGTACTCAAGCCAATATTTTCACACCTGGCTTGGTGATGTCATCGCGGAGGAATGCCGTGGCAACCGGCGGGCAACATTCATGGATTTTAAGGATTTTGGTTACCGGGATCTGTATGTGGTCGCCTCCAACCTCTCCAAACATCGCGCGGAAATATTCTCTGTTGATGCAACCCCGGATGTGGCTGTGGTGGATGCCGTACGCATGTCCATGTCCATTCCGCTCTATTTCGAAGCGCTGCGGTTTGATGGCAAACGGTTTGGGGCGGGAGATTATTATGTGGATGGCGGTTTATACAATAATTATCCGATTCACCTTTTCGATCAGCCGCGTTACGCGAAAGAAAGCAAATTATATCGGGACGGGATCAATTGGGAAACTCTCGGCCTGTTCCTGTTCCCTAACCAACTAAACAATCATGAAAGGCGGGACGAGCCCGATAATTTATGGGAATTTTTGGACCTGACTGTACGCAGTATATATGATTCGCACCAAATAGCCAATCTGTTCCAAAATGTCGCCAATCAAAAGCGAACGATCCAGATCAACGATTGCGGTATTTCTTCAACGCGGTTTGATCTTTCACCTGATAGCGAAGAATACCGGTGCTTGTATAACGCTGGCAGACAGGCAGTATCAAAATATTTTGATAGAACAAAGTAGTTAAGAAAAAATGCGCAGGCATAAAGATTGAATTTGTGCCTGCGCGTTCTTTCAGCAAGTCGAAAAACTAGTTTCCGTATTTGCGGGATTGCTGCGCCCGTCGGATCGCTTTCTTCTTATCCTGGCGGCGTTGTTCGGTTCTGGAAATGAACCAGCGGCGTTTGCGTACTTCGCTCAGTACTTTGCTGCGAATAACTTTTTTTCGGAATCGGCGTGATAATTGCTGCTGTGATTCTCCATCTCGTAATACGACTGAAGGCAACGTAGTCTCCTTTCTTTGTTTTCAATAAAAAATGTCTCAACGAGACATTTTGCGGGTGAAAAATCCTGAAATTTTCAGAATCTTGTTATCGATTGTTGGCTGACCAAACGCAGTTCGGTTCCTTTCAATTGACGCTTACTAAAATGTCTCAACAAACTGGAGTTATTTTATCACATTGGCATCAGTTTTAGGGTGAATACGGATATCGATGTTACTTTTTAATCGCGAATTCTGTGTTGACGTTATAGACGATCTCTTCTACAGTAAACACTGCCCACGGTTTTGGATCGCCTTCCCATGTAACAGCACCAACGGTGAGAATCTTCTGGCCGCCAATTGTGCCCCATTCCAGTGCCTCGTTCGTCCATCGTACTTTTTCAGGACTGTCCGCTTCTTTAAACCGCATTGTCTGCATAGAAAGGATATACCCTGTTTCATTGTCAAAATAAACAGTGAAGGTTTGAGTTTCCTCTCCAAATGGCACATGGAGGAGGGCGGTGGTTGCATCAACTGCTTCCCATGCGGCGCGCGGGTCCGTAAGGAAAACAGCCGGAAACCAGATCGTCTCAGCCCATAAGCCCAGGTTTGCCGCCTGGTCAATTTTTGGTTCATTTTCAATTGTTCCAAAAGGCAGGACCATGCGTCCGCGGCCATTGATATAAGATTCGTCCGCTTTCATGATCGGAAATCCAAAGAGTGCCAGCTCGATATTATGGTGGTAATCATAGCCGGCGTTGTGCGTAAAACGGAACCTGGCTGGAAATGTGATCCCGCTGAATACCAGTTTTGCGCGGCCACTGAAAACAACCGTCTCGATAATTGGGATCTCATTCCCGTAAAGCGTGCGGTAAAAACGATCCACAGGAGCGGGAAGTCCGGCTGGAAGCGGTATTGTTTCTAATGGCTTTTCAGCTCCGTTAATGGGTGCGAATGGAGCCGGCTTAATTTGCAGGCCAATAAAAACCACCGCAATGATCACCGTGATACCAATTATTATTATCAGAAGGGTTTTGTTCATTTATTCCTTATTGGATTGCTAAAGAAACTTTATTTCAAGAAAATCGTTAAGTGATTATAAGTTAGCTTTGGATTTATGATCCGTCAGGATCAATAATTAACCATTTTCGATAAAATTTAAAGCGTCATATTTTTGCATGATATAGTCATATTGAATAGGTTAAAAAGGGAAACATGAGCGATAATTCTTCTGATTCAACCAATTTATTTTCTGCTTCAAAGATCATGCTCTTTCTGGCAAGTTTAGTGGTGGTTGTGTTTGGGATGCGTGAGGCTTCAGCGATCATCACCCCGATCCTGATCGCGTTTATTATGTCTATCCTGTTCACTCCCATGCATACCTGGCTGATAGAACACGGCGTTCCGCGCTGGCTGGCCTTGATCATCGTTATGCTCGTTATCCTCCTGGTGGTCAGCGGGATGGTCAGTATCACGGTGGTATCGATCACACAGTTCATCAACCGCATACCAGAATACTCCGCAACACTGCAGGGCTTGATCAATAATGTGCTTGATCTGGTCGAACAGCTGCCGATTGACACCACGAATATTTTTAATTTTGAAATGTTTGATGTCTCACAGATCATCAATGTCAGCGGCAGTATCCTGGGCGGCCTGGCGGACGCGTTTTCGAACTGGTTTGTTTTATTCCTTTTGATCGCGATGATGTTGATCGATTTTGCTTATTTGCCGCAAAAATTCCAGCTGATGTTCAAGAACAATAAACAGATCATGGCTTTCTCGGATCTGATCATCTCCATCCGTCGGTATCTCTCGATCACCACATCGACTGGTCTGGTGATCGGACTGCTGAACGCGGTGTTGCTGATGTTTATGGGTGTAGATTTTGCAATACTTTGGGGCATCCTTGGATTTCTGATGAATTTTATCCCCAGTGTCGGTATCATCATCTCCTTCATTCCGCCAACGATCCTCGCGCTGCTTGAGTTCGGTTGGCAGTCCGCGCTTATCAGCGGTTTGGGCATCATTGTCATCAATTTCGTCATAGAAAATGTCGTCAAGCCGCGCATCCTGGAAGAAGACCTGAACATCTCCCCCCTATTTGTGCTGATCTCGCTGACGTTGTGGACTTATGTCCTTGGCCCTATCGGGACTATCCTGGCGGTGCCGCTGACGCTGATCGCCACCAAGCTGCTGCTCGAAGTGTCGGATGAGACGCAATGGCTGGCGATCCTGATCACGGCGAATCCGCGGGAGAAAAAAAAGGAGAGGAAAAATGAATAAAAAGCTTAGCTGGTTTCTAGCGGATAATTCCGCTGGTTATTGATCTTCTTCAAGGATAGTTGCTTCCTGGGGTGCCTTATTTTCTAACAACTGCAGCGCGGCGGTGAGGATGCGCGCTTGCTGTGTTTTATTGTGGGGGCTGCCCATGGTGGCGCCGCGTTCGGTCTTTGTCAGCAACGCGCGTGGAGGTTTAACGGCGCGGATGATTCCGGCTTTCCACGAGATGAGGGTTGTTGCGATTCCATTAATCTCTAATCCCCTGGCGATCAGTCCCACGGACTGGCAGCATATCGGTCAGGACGGCACGAGCAGTACGGCATCCGCGCATTGTTCATGTGATTTTTGAATGATTGCGGGTATTGTTTCAGTAATGACGCGTGAAACATCTGGCTGGTAACCCATAAAACTGACCAGGTTTGTCAGGCCTGCCACCTTGCTGTCAGCTGTAAGCTTCTTTAAATGGCGCAGAGGGATCAAGACCTGCGGGTCATCTTTAACGGCGCGCTGGTCATAATGATCATGCGCGTAGTCAAGGGCATCAAGGGCAACTGAAGATGGAATTTCGCGGATAGAATAATCGCCCAAAGGATTGGGCGCGTCAAACGGCTGTTGTGATTCGGGCAGGAAAGCCCCGGCAGATGAAACCAGCATCAAGCGCGAATTTTTAAGGTCAATGCCTTTTCCGGGAATGCGTGATTTGTTGATCGGCGGGCGATAGGACCGCCAGTCAACTTTACCGGTGCTTTGAAGGGTTGCCAGCCAGCCGTGTTCGAAGCCCGCTTTCCAACTGTCCAGGTTTTCTAAAATTTCAACTTTAGATGGTTCCATTGACAGTATTATCTCATGGAAGTAGACAGAAAAAACGAAAATCTACTTCACGGGTGCTCTTGCTGCACACTGAATG
>CAZDIS010000105.1:0-9045 GCA_964505585.1 uncultured Pelolinea sp.
AATGTCATCCGTCGTTGTCCACCCAGCAGTATTATCAATGTCCTGGTGAATGACCAAGACATCGAGTATTTAGGGGATCTTTATTTCAAATTTGTGGAGAAAGGGGTTTAGGATAATATGCCTGAGACAGTAAAGAGAATCAGTTTAGTTAAACCGCTTCCAACCACTCCATTTCGAATAGATTTTGACTGGTGGAAAGAAAATGATTCAAACTGGCGCATATTTCTTCACGATTTTTTATGCGATGAACATAAAGAAGCTTTTTCCAGTTTTGATGACACGCCTTTAATTGACGCGATTGATCCGGAAACCGCTCAAGTAACACAAGTTGATGGATTGTTATATGTATTAATCAACCATTGCGCCCAGCAGGAAGGGTTTCTAAAAGAAAATCTCCCTTTGGTTTCGCAAATATTCAGAATTTTCCTATCAAATGGAAATAAATCCCTCACCCCAAATGAACTTTCTGAGATGATCAATAAACCCGCCCTAACGATCCTCGTTACAATCGGCGGCCATCGCGTGTATAAAGGGATTCGTCCATTTCCGAAAAATAAATAAACCGTACGCATTATTATTTCTTCTGCAGACAATTTTTTGACAAATCGCTCTTATTTTAAGCAAATACCCAGTGCAGAAAGAATTCACAAACACTGATCACCAAAAATTGGAAAAATATTCCCGAAAAAAGACAGATTTTCTCGATTTGATCTTTTACATTTGGGTATAATATGACCCTGGAAGGTTTTATCCCTTTAAAACCTACCTATTTATCCAAAATTCATGTCTTGGTTTTGGATGATTTTCGCCCTCGTAGCGCAATGGATAGCGCATCGGACTTCTAATCCGGCGGTTGTGAGTTCGAGTCTCACCGAGGGCGCCTTTTTTTAATTATTCTTTTGAACCATACCAAATAATTAAAATCATGTAATAATCACGGTTCCAATCATATTATCGAGTACTATTCATACCATAAAGGATTTTGAAAAATTATTTTATGCCAGCAAAAAAGTGGGATGTTGATATTAATGAAATTGTGCAATGGATGATCAAAGGCGAGCATGACTTCGCGCAAATGGTCATGAATTTTGGCATGGATGATGAGGATTTTGATTTCAATTCATCAGACCAGGAGCAGCCTGAATCCTCAGACGACGCAAATGAACCAGATCTGCCAAATGAATTACCCATTCTTCCTTTGCGCGGCCTTGTCGTTTTTCCAAAAACAGCTGTACCCTTAACCATCGGCCAACCCAGATCAATTCAACTTGTTGAAGAGGTTTTTGCTTCTAATAAATGGATCGGACTAGTTACATCCAGAAAAACTGAGATTGAAAAACCCTCACCAGCTGATCTTTATCAGTACGGAACTGCCGCTTTGATCCACCGCATGTTCAGAGCTCCAGATGGAACCCTGCGGTTGTTAGTGCAAGGTGTCCAAAGGTTTAAGATCAAAAAATTTGCTCAGGAAAAACCATATATTACTGCACAAATTGTTCATCAGGAGGAAAAAATCGAGGAGGGATTGGAAATAGAAGCGCTGGTGCGCAATGTACGCACCCAATTTCTTTATATTTCAGAACTGATCCCTTCTATACCCCGCGAACTTATCGCGACGATCAATACAATTGATGATCCATTGCAAATTGCATATAACATAGCAAATCTTCAACGCATTGATATTGAAACTGCGCAAAACTTGTTAGAACTTGATTCCACTGTCGATAAATTACGACTGCTTGTCAGTATCCTGACGAAAGAATCTGAAGTGCTCGACCTTGGAAAAAAGATCCAAAATGAAGCGAAAGAGGAAATTGATAAGGTACAACGGGAGTATTTTCTGCGGGAACAATTAAAAGCAATTCAAAAAGAGCTCGGTGAGGATGACCCGCATGCGAATGAGATCTCTGAATTCAAAAAGAGAATTCAAGATACGAATATGCCTGAAGAACCCCTAAAACAAGCAAAGCGGGAATTAGAACGGTTGGAGCGGCTACCTGCAGCTGCAGCTGAATATGGTGTCATCAGGACATATATTGATTGGCTTGTTTCACTCCCCTGGAAGTCAAAAACAGAAGACAACCTGGATATCAACCATGCGCGCAAAGTTTTAGATAAGGATCACTACGGCCTTGAAGACGTTAAAGATCGCATAATCGAATTTTTGGCTGTAAGAAAATTAAAAAAAGACCGCGCCAATGAACCAAACGAATCTGACGATAAAATCCGAAGGATTAGAGAAGGTGTGATCTTGTGTTTTGTTGGACCTCCTGGTGTTGGAAAGACGTCTTTGGGGCAATCCATTGCCCATGTGTTGGATAGGAAATTCATTCGCACATCTCTGGGAGGCATCAGAGATGAAGCAGAAATCAGGGGACATCGCAGGACCTATATTGGTGCCATGCCGGGCAGAATACTGCAATCGCTGCGGAGAGTCGAATCAAACAACCCTGTTTTTATGCTTGATGAGATTGACAAATTAGGTAATGATTACAGAGGCGACCCTTCATCAGCATTATTAGAAGTGCTTGATCCAGAGCAAAACGCTGAATTTCGTGATAACTATCTTGAAGTTGCTTACGATTTATCTGAAATCATGTTCATTACCACAGCAAATGAACTGGATACAATTCCAACGCCTTTACTTGACCGCATGGAAATTATTGAAATCAGTGGATATACCGAGAGTGAAAAGGTCAAGATTGCTCAGGGCTATCTCATCCCCAGGCAATTAAGAGAAAACGGTCTCAGGAAAAACGAGTTGAAATTTAGAGAAGATGCCATTCTTGAGATTATTCGATCCCATACAAGAGAATCGGGCGTTCGTGAATTGGAGAGGAATATCGGGGCTGTCTGCCGTAAAGTCGTGACTAAACGCGAAGAAAAAAATAAGAAGATTCGCGTTATTTCGCCGAAATATGTCAAAGATCTGCTGGGGAAACCCACGTATCAACCGTTCACAGAGATTCAGAAGCGCACATCGGTTCCCGGTGTGGCAACCGGTCTTGCCTGGACACCTGTCGGCGGAGAGATACTGTTCATTGAGGCGACCACCATGCCAGGTAAGAATAATTTTAAAATAACTGGATCGATAGGTGAGGTAATGAAGGAATCCGCTGAAGCCGCATTATCCTATATCAGATCCCATGCAGAAGATTTTTCACTGGAGGATATTGATTTTGATGAAATTGATATCCACTTACATATTCCAGCTGGGGCACAGCCTAAAGACGGTCCGTCAGCAGGGATAACGATTGCCGCGGCATTGACCTCGCTTTTGGTCGGCAAACCCATTTCCGCAGAGGTTGGGATGACCGGTGAGATCTCGTTGCGCGGAAAAATTCTGCCAGTTGGCGGGATAAAAGAAAAAATGCTGGCAGCGCACAGAGTGGGTTTAAAAAAGGTTTTTCTGCCATCTGAAAATATCAGAGATTTAGAAGATCTGCCTGAAGAGATCCAAAAAGATATTGAATTCGTGGGTATAGACAGCATCAAAGAATTAATGGAACAGATAATCTAATTAAAAACTTTTAGATAATCCTGCGCTGCCCATCCTGAACGATTGGCATCATTAGGAGATTCAATCTTCCACCAAACAATACTGTCCCTGAGGAATGGACCTTCAATGATTCTAAACCCCTCACCTTCTCGTCCAAGAAAAAGCGGTGTTCCCTCCAACCCCGGCTCTAATCGAATCCGCAGTCCATCTCCGCCGGTACCAATTATTTGTACATCCAAACCGATGCTAAAGACACCCGGGAGAACTTCCTGCGCGATCTCCTCATCTTGTGGCGTCACCGTACGGTCAAATTCAGCTTGATTATATGGGGTTACCTGCAAAGTAATTTCATCAACCAAAGAAATCTTTAATGTTGATATGTAAAGCAAACTAACTGACGAAATCACAACTAATAATAATGCGATCGCAATACCATACAGCACTGTCTTTTTATCCAACAACATACATGAATTATACGTTTTATTTGCCAATGATATAATGCGCTTATGGATGAAATTACATCCGCTTTTCCAATTATTAACGATCGATACCAAATACTCAATACGATCTCGTCTGGTGGTATGGCGGTTATTTACCGCGCAAAAGACATCATTCTTGACCGCGATACCGCTTTAAAAATCCTGAAACGGGATCTCTCGCAGAAAAATGATTTCAGGGATCAATTCTCAAAGGAGGCCAAATCATCCGCGCGGTTAACTCATCCAAATATTGTTACAACTTATGATTTTGGGTTGTATGGAGACCGTTTATACATAGCGATGGAGTTGATTGACGGCCAGTTATTAAAAGACATTATTCCAAACGATAATATTTCTTTTGAAACACGATTTGATTACATAAAACAGGCTTGCCAAGGATTATCCTACGCCCATAAAAACAGGATCATCCATTGCGATATTAAACCGCAAAACATGCTGGTTTCTAATGCAGGCGAGGTGAAATTGACAGATTTCGGCATTTCCCGAGCGATTGATTCTGTTTCACGTGAAGGACAAACAGATGAGATCTGGGGTTCTCCATATTACATTGCCCCGGAGATTGCAAAAGGTGAAAGTCCCAGTCCAGCCTCAGACATCTATTCATTTGGTATTGTCATGTATGAAGTTTTCACGAAGCAACTTCCCTTCAACGAAGATGATGTTTTATCTTTAATAGAAAAGCATCTTGAAGGCCAACCGCCTCCACCCATCAAACTGAATCCACAAATCCCGCCAGCTTTAAATGAGATCATTTTACGCGCTATCGAAAAAGACCCCAAAAAACGATTTTTATCCGCTGGTGAACTTTTTCTCGCTCTTGAAAAGTTCGAGAATCATGAAAACCAAATTTTCACAGATGATAACGGCCGAATCATCCGAGAGGATAAAAACCGCGAAGATGAATTAAACAGCGTCAATCAAGAAACACAAATTGATTGGAAAACTATTCTCTTAGGATTTTTAGCACTAATAACTGTGGGGGGATTAATACCATTTTGGCTATTTATTTATTATTCAATCAACAGGTGAAAATATGAAAACAAAAATTGCAGCGTCCATCTTAAACTCGGATTTTGGAAATTTGAGCAGTGAGATTAAGAAGGCTGAAGAAGCTGGCGTGGATTGGATCCACCTCGACATTATGGATGGCCATTTCGTCCCAAATATTTCATTTGGTCCGCATATCGTAAAAATTGTACGCAGCCTAACCTCTCTTCCGTTGGACGCGCACTTGATGATCAGTGACCCAGATATGTTTGTCCCAGCTTTCGCGGAATCCGGTGTAAATTACATAAGTGTTCATATTGAGAGCAATCCGCACATCCACAAGACACTACAATCTATTCGAGATCACGGCTGTAAACCTGGTATTGTACTCAATCCAGGAACATCGGTTGATTTAATTCTGCCAGTTCTACACTTAGTGGATTATGTATTGATGATGTCTGTTAATCCAGGTTTTGGTGGACAATCGTATATTCCAGAAACTAATCAACGAATTCGAAAACTAACAGAGATAATGATGAGCCAAAATTTATCAATTCCGATTGAAGTTGATGGCGGTATAAACAGCGACACTGCTAAATCCGCAACCGATGCGGGCGCACAGATTTTGGTTTCAGGATCTTTTATCTTCAAAAATAGAAAAGGGATCCCATTTGCAGTTGATAGTTTGAAAAATAATTAGTTTAAATTAAAAAAACGGCGATATAATCCGTTTTTTTTAACCGAGAATAGCTTTATCTATCTTTTGCTAAGCTTTTAATGCATTTCGTGCAAAGTGTCTTTTTTACACTTCTGCCATTTTCAAATACAGAAACCTTTTGAAGATTTGGTTTATACTTTCTATTTGTGGCACGCATTGAAAAGCTGCGGTTATGGCCAAATGTAGTTGTTTTTCCACATTTTTCGCATTTCGACATTTCAATTCCCTTTCAAAAATACGTATTACCTTGATAATAACGAAGAAGTAGTTTACCATAACACGTAACTAAAGACAAGTTATACTGTTTTAACACGAAGGTAAAACATGATGAATAAAAAACAAACACACTTAGGTTCGATCTCAATCAGCTTTCACGCGATTGCTTCGATCGCGTACCAAGCCGCGATAGAGTCCTATGGAGTCGTTGGACTTACCGACCCGAATTTAGCCATAGGAATTTCCCGTCTCCTATCCAAAAAACGGCATTCCGGTGTTCTGGTCGATATTGAGAATGATCAGTTAGCCCTTGATCTGTTTGTGGTACTTGAATATGGTACCCGGATCTCTTCCGTTACGAATAGTATTGGGAACAATGTAAAGTATAAAATTGAGCAGCTAACAAAGATCCCTGTTTCAGAGGTAAATGTACATGTGCGGGGGCTTCGTGTAAGTAATACAGACTAATCATTATTATTAGAATTTTATTTTTTTGGATTAATTGAGGTTATTATTCATGGCAAAATCACCACAGAGCCGCGGTTCTGTTCCTAATAAAGAAACAATCAAAGTTCCTTCAATTGATGGAGCAGAATTAAAAGATTTGATAAAGAACTCCCTGATATGGTTAAAACACCACCAGGCGGTAATCAATTCACTGAATGTCTTTCCAGTTCCAGATGGTGATACTGGGACAAATATGTACCTGACAATGCAATCCGCTTATAAAGAGATCGAAGCCAGCAAAGAAAAGAATATTGGCAAGGTATGCCACCAGATTGCGCAGGGAGCATTAATGGGCGCACGCGGAAATTCAGGAGTCATCCTTTCCCAGTTGCTAAGGGGTTTTGCTAGAGCGCTGGATCATGAAGACCGCATGGACGCAGCACTTCTAAATAAAGCCTTCGCGGAAAGCCGCAATACCGCTTATAAAGGGGTTGTCCGCCCGGTGGAAGGAACAATTCTAACTGTTTCAAAAGACATCGCTTCTGCTTCGGAAGACATCGTCGAGAAGGAAACAGATCTTATAAAAGTTTTGGAAGGTGTATTAAAAGCGGGTGAAATATCGTTGGAAAACACGCCAAACCTGTTACCAATATTAAAGCAAGCTGGTGTTGTTGATTCGGGCGGTAAAGGCCTTATGGTCATTTTAGAAGGTATTTATCGTGCTGCCATTGGTGAAAAAGTTGATATCGGCGAGGTTGAACCAGATAAAACACTTCTCGACCTTGAACAGGTCAATCTAAACGGAATGCATGAAGAAATAGAACCGGGCCAGGATTTTGAAGTTGTCGTCGATTTCTCACCAAGCCAAGATTTTGAACTTTCTAATTTTTATGGAGAACTCGAAAAAATCGGCACTTCAATTCAGGTTGGCGAAGGTGATGATCTATATCGGATGCATATTCATGTCGCAACCGAAAAAAAATATGAGCCAATAGAAAAAGTTGGCGAATTCGGAGTTGTTAAGAAAATTTACATCGAAAACCTTTTAGAACAAATGGAAAAAAATAATTCGGAAGTGGATTATTCAAACGAAATCCATGATGGCCAGGTCGGTGTTATTGCAGTGTCGCCTGGAAATGGTATATCAAAGATTTTCCAAAGTCTCGGTGTTGCCAAAGTGATCAGCGGTGGACAGACAATGAACCCCAGCACAAATGAAATATATGCCGCATTTAAGGATCTGCCGACGAATAACATAATTATTTTGCCAAATAATAAAAACATCATAATGGCATCCGAAGCGGCTAAGAAATTATCTGAGAAAAATGTTGTTGTTATTCCCACAACCAATATACCTGAGGGGATGGTCGCATGCTTACGGCTTGACCCTTCTCTAGAATTTAATGAATTGATAGAAGAAATGAAGGAGTCACTTGAGGAAGTGGATTGCGGAGAAATCACAACAGCCACCAGGTCGATTCAGATTAATGGCGTAACCGTCAAAAAAGGGGAAGTCATTTCCCTTTTGAATGGAAAACTGGTCTCTTCATCCAAATCTATTTTTAATTCATGTGAAAAACTGCTAGAGCACGCAAAAACAAAAGAAAAAGAGCACATCACGATTTTTTATGGAGAGAATACTGACAAAGCAATGATCGATAAATTGTCAGAAATGATCGGTAAAAAATATCCGGAGCATGAAATAGAACTCCATAACGGCGGCCAGCCCCATTATCAATTCATTTTGGCAATAGAATAATTCACCATCACGCAAGCCAAATATGCAATCAAGTAAAATATCTTCATGTCTGATTTTTACATGAAGATTGCACGTGTGTTAGAGCTTGAATTAAGCAAGGATTGCACGAATACAGCCGTAGCCGGGGGTTTTGAGAATTTTCAAAACTTTATTGACAAAATGAATCATGAAGGTGTAATATCGGTCGATGAACATAAAAATATCTCTTCGTTCTTCAAAACCTACGGGAGTCTAGACCTTAATAATCGCAGGCAATCCTTGAAGATAGTCCAGTCTGCAATAGAATCAGGCAAAATAAACCCGTTTCAATATTTCAAAACGCCCTCAAAAAAAGAAAACAATATAGTTGGGTCTGAAAAAAAAACAAAAACACACCAGGACCCCGCGCTGTACGCGGGCCTTCAATCCATTAATGGCATTGGCCCGAGAAACGCAAAATACTTCGAAAAATTAGATATTTATACGATCTATGACCTCCTGCGATTTTTTCCCAGAAAATACCAGGATTTTAGCCAACTTAAAACCATCAACCAGGTTTTCTATGGTGAGGAAGTGACGCTTACAGGTCTGATTCTTGGTGATGTTGCTAATCGAAAACCAAAAGGTAGGAAACTGACCATTTCAGAGGCAATTCTTTCTGATAGCACAGGCACAATAAAATTGATCTGGTTCAATCAACCTTTTCTTAAGAATCAGCTCAAGGCGGGCATGGCAGTCGTGGTATCTGGAAAAGTTGACCAATTTCGCGGCCGATTACTGATGAAGAGTCCTGCTTGGGAGGTCCTCGAAGGCGAACAGATACACACAAACAGAATTGTGCCAATTTATCATGGTACCGCTGGAATATCGCAGAAGCAGATTCGCAAAATCATTAAAAATAATATTGCCACCATAAGAAAATTTTAATTTTTCTATTTTA